>CAZAOG010000011.1:0-46524 GCA_964486645.1 uncultured Ignavibacteriaceae bacterium
CAGTTTCTAATTATGGTTACGAACAACAAAATATTAGTTGGATAAAAAAAATCATCAATAAAGTTATATCCAAAAGGAGATGAAATTATCCTTTTTAAGGAGAATAAATATGGCTTCAATAAACAAAGGTTTACTTATAGAATTTATTAAAACATTTACTGGCCCAAGAAGCTATAATTATTTTTCAAATAATTATAGGCAATTATTAAATGAATCACTATGTAATTTATGAAGAGACAAGAAATAATAAAAAACTTAAGAAGAAAAAATTTAATTTATAAAAACCCCGGTTTCTTTGAGAAATCGGGGTTTTATAATAAGTTATATACTTTTTATCTTACCATATCTTAACTAATTTATCTTCCGGCATTCTCATCTTATCACCCGGTTTAACATTGAATGCTTCCCAGAATTCGGGCATATTACTTAACGGACCCAACACTCTGTATTTACCGGGAGAATGAGGATTGGTTTTAATTCTTAATCTTAAAGCCTGATCTCTTATATTATTTTCCCAAACCTGAGCCCATCCTAAGAAAAATCTTTGTGCAGGAGTAAATCCGTCAAGCTTTTCGTTCTTTTTATACTCCTCGGTATTTTTAAATGCCGTAAATGCTACAGTCAAACCGCCCAAATCGGCAATGTTTTCGCCGGCAGTTAATTTACCGTTTATATGTAAGGAATCTATAGGTATGTACGAATCAAACTGATCGTAAATTTTCTGTGCTCTTTTATCGAATCTTTCTCCGTCTTCTTTTGTCCACCAATCTTTTAAATTACCGTCCGCGTCAAATTTTCTTCCTTCATCGTCAAAACCGTGAGTAATTTCGTGTCCGATTACGGCACCCATTGCTCCGTAGTTTATTGCATCGTCAGCTTTTTGATTGAAAAAAGGAGGCTGAAGAATTGCTGCGGGAAAGACTATTTCATTTCTTGTAGGACTGTAATATGCATTTACCGTTTGCGGTGTCATTCCCCATTCCGTTTTGTCGACAGGTTTTCCCAATTTATTCATATTACGTTTGAAAGCGAAAATTCTTCCCCGTAATACATTACCGATGTACGATTCTCTGTCGATTTCTAATTTTGAATAATCCTTCCATTTGTCAGGATAACCAATTTTTACTCCGAAAGAAGTTAATTTATGGAGTGCCTGTTTTTTTGTTGCATCACTCATCCAATTCAAATTTTCAATTCTGCTTTTCATTGCAGCTTTTAAATTTTCAACAATTTTAGCCGCTCTTTCTTTTGCTTCGGGCGGGAATGTTTTTTCAACGTATAGTTGTCCCAAAGCCTCACCAAGATAAGCGTTTATCGTTCGCATAACACGTTTCCATCTGGCTGATTGAATTTTTGAGCCTTGTAAGTATTTTCCGTAAAATTCAAAATTGGCAATATCAAAATCGGAACTTAAATAAGAAGCTATTCTGTTAACAAAATTCCAAGTTAAATATACGCGCCAATCTTTTATTGGAACTCGTTTTATCATTTTATTTACTTCTTTGAAGAACTTCGGCTGAGCTACGTTTAAATAATCCGGAGCTTTGAAGCCCAAGTAGTTGAAATAATTATCCCAATCTAAATTCGGAGCAAGTTTCTTGATTTTAGCGAAAGACATTTTATTGTAGGTTTTATGAGGGTCTCTTCTTTCAACTCTTGTCATCGATGCCTTTGCAAGCCTGGTCTCAATTTTCATAACGGTATTGGCATTCTTTAATGCTTCTGCTTCGGAAGAACCCAACAATGTGAACATTTTTGCAACGTATTCAACATATTTTTTCCTTGTTTTCACCGCACGTTTATCTTTTCTCGTGTAGTAATCCCTGTCGGGCAAACCGAGACCGCTCTGCGAAACCGTGGCGATATAAGATTTACTGTTTTTTGCGTCGACTGCAGCATAAATGTTAAATATCGGAGAACCGTTTAATTTATGCCCGCGGGC
Organism: uncultured Ignavibacteriaceae bacterium; assembly: GCA_964486645.1. GTDB lineage: Bacteria > Bacteroidota > Ignavibacteria > Ignavibacteriales > Ignavibacteriaceae. The sequence goes on from CAZAOG010000011.1 coordinate 1,943, forward strand.
AATTGCACCGATCAAATCATTTCCGGTTTTTATTGAAGCTATATCTTTTAATTGCTTTTCAATTGGTTTTATACCAAGTTCTTCAATTTTGGCAGAGTCCATTCCGGTAGAATAAAAATCACCAATCTTTTGAATATTGCTGCCTTTTTTTGCAGAAGTATCTTTGGCGGAATTTTGCAGGATTTCTTTTAATACTTTGTAGTTGTTTTCCGCCAGAATTGAAAAACTTCCCCAATAGCTGTATTCATCGGGGATCGGATTATTTTTCACCCAATTACCTACTGCGTATTGATAAAAATCCTGTGTGGGTTTTGCCGTTTTGTCCATTCCGTTCAGATCAAAACCGTGCCCAGGAATATCATTTGAAGTACATTGCAGGTTAAAGAACGCTAAAACTGCAATTATGATTAATCCAAATGATAATTTTTGATATAATTTATTCATAATTTTCCTTTTTGAATTTTTAAAAAAATTATAATTAGAAATTGTAATAATAACAAGATAATTAATAAATTTTGTTTATAAAATGATAAATGGTTATAAATGAGTCTGCTCCAAAAAGGTATGTTAAAAAAAATTGACCCGATTTTCTTATAATTAACCTTTTTAGACATGCCTACACCCAAACGCCTGCCCGCGGTATGACTTTGGGAGGCGGGACTAAGTGCAGGCAGGTTCTCGACTCTTAAATTATTTACTTAAAATATTGGGAGAAAAATGAAAAAAATAGTTGTCCTCGGTTGCGGTATGGTCGGAAGTGCGATTTCCGGAGACCTAAGTAAAGAATATTCTGTAAAAATTGCGGATATAAATGAAAATAATCTTCAAAAGACTTCTGAAAAATATCAGTTGGAAACGGAACAAATAGATATTTCGGATAAAAAACAACTGCAAAATGTAATTAAAGATTGTGATTTGGTAATTTGTGCAGTTCCGGGATTTATGGGATTTGAAACTTTAAAATCTATAATCGAAACGAAAAAAGATGTTGTTGATATCTCGTTTTTCGGAGAAAACCCTTTTGAGTTGGACGACCTGGCAAAAGAAAATAATGTTACCGCAATTGTAGATTGCGGTGTTGCGCCCGGATTGAGCAACATAGTATTGGGCTATCACAACAAAAAAATGAAAGTAACTAATTTTGAATGTATGGTAGGCGGTTTACCTGTTAACAGAACCTGGCCGTTTGAATACAAAGCTCCGTTTTCACCTATTGATGTTTTTGAAGAATACATTCGTCCATCCAGAATTATGGAAAACGGAAGAATTGTTACAAAACCCGCACTAAGTGAACCCGAACTTGTTGACATTGACGGAATCGGAACTCTTGAAGCGTTTAATACCGACGGGTTGAGGTCTCTGTTAACAACTATGAAAATTCCCTCGATGAAAGAAAAAACCTTAAGATATCCCGGACATATTGAGTATATCAAGGTTTTAAAAAAATGCGGTTTCTTTAGTTTAAATGAAATAGATGTAAACGGTAAAAAAATAAAACCTATTGATGTAACGGCAAAACTTCTTTTACCTTTGTGGTCGTTGGAAGAAGGCGAAGATGAGTTTACGGTCTTAAAAATAGTTGTTAACGGTGAAGAAAAAAACGAGACAAAAACTTATACGTATACTTTGATTGACAGATACAACAGCGAAGATAATGTTTCTTCAATGGCTCGTACCACGGGATACACCTGTACTTCGGCCGCGCGTCTTGTATTGAATAATAAATTCGGCAGAAAAGGTATTTGTCCGCCGGAATATTTAGGCGAAGATGAAAAATGTTATTCGTCACTTATAAAAGATTTGGAAGAAAGAGGAATAAAATTCAACACATGAAAATAAAAATTTAATTATGGTTATTTACAAAACTGTTCCGGATATCCCGTTTATCGGCAAAGAAGAAATGAATGAAGTAGACAGGCTTATGATTGAAAAATATAAAATCGGTCTAATTCAAATGATGGAAAATGCGGGAAGAAATTTGGCTTCTCTTTCCCGCAATTTGTTTTTTAATGGAAATGTAACCAATAAAAAAATACTTGTACTAGCCGGGCATGGTGCCAACGGCGGTGGTGCATTAGTTTCAGCCAGACATTTAATTAATTGGGGCGCCGATGTTAAAATAATAATAAGCAAAAATGAAAATACATTTACCGGCGTACCCAAAATACAACTTGATATATTGAAAAATATGAAAGCGTGTATTCTGCAATTTGAAAATTTTCCCGAATCTTTTAATGCCGATTTAATTGTTGAAGGTTTGATCGGTTACGGTTTATCCGGCAAGCCCGGAGGAGTTGTTAAAAAAATTATTGATTTTGTTAACAAATTATCCGTAAAAAAAATCTCTCTCGATGTACCTGCAGGTATTGACTTATCTGCAGGTAAAGCTATGGAGCCGACTTTTATTGCCGACGCAGTTTTAACATTAGCCTTACCGAAAGACGGAATGCAGAAAAAAGAAACAAAAAAATTTATCAAACAATTATACTTAGCCGATATCAGTGTTCCGCCATCGTTATATGGATTGCTTCCCTCCGGCTTGAAGACAAACCATATTTTTGCCGAATCGGAAATTGTAAGAGTTTGGTAGAAATAATTAAAACAAATCTCAATAAATTATAACTTATTTGTAACACATATAATTTCTATTATATTGTTGGTATTCATTTTTTATTATTAAAACACAATATAAAGTCATGAAACAAAATAAATGGTTTATAGTATGGTGGTTTATTAATATAATTTTAATTGTCGGTCTGTTAGGTGATATAATTTATAATGATTTCAAGTTTAAGCTTTGGGATTACGTTTTAGCATTTTATCTGATTATTTGGGGCATATTCTTTTTTAGAGTTTTTATAAGAAAAATAAAATTTTAATATCACTTAACTGATATGCAATGAATATAAGCAGCGGAATTTCCGAAATAGTTTTAATTGTGGAAAATGTAAAAAAGTCTGCTGCTTTTTACAAAGATATTGTCGGACTGATTCCTCAAACGGAAATCACTGATAAATGGGCTTGGTTTTGGAGCGGGGAAGAAAACACTTCTTCCAGAATAGCTTTGCACAATGGCAAACTTTTGTTCGAGGAATATTCTCCGCTGCCGGAAGGTGAAAGATGGGGCAAAATTCATTTTGCATTGGAAGTGAAAAGAATAAATTTAGATTCTGCTTTACATAAAGTGCAAAATGCCAAAATAAAAATTTACGGACCTATTGAATTTGAATGGATGAATGCTGTTTCATATTATTTTTATGATTTAGACGGCAACTTGGTAGAATATTGGTCACCGAATAAATAAACTATAAAAAAATACATGCTGAAAAAACAATTAAAATTACTGGATGTTTATGCAATTTCAACGGGGACTACGTTAAGCGCAGGATTTTTCTTGCTGCCCGGACTTGCAGCATTGCAAGTCGGTCCGGCAATGATTTTTGCTTACATAATTGCCGCACTTGTAATTATTCCTCCGATGTTTAGCATTGTGGAGCTTGCTACCGCTATGCCCCGCGCCGGCGGTGTCTATTATTTTATTGACAGAGCCTTGGGACCCTTGGCCGGCACAATAGGTGGTATAGGTACTTGGATGGCTTTAATACTTAAGGTCTCATTTGCATTAATCGGAATGGGTGCATATATAGAAATATTCTTCCCGGATATTCCCATAGTTCCGGTAGCAGTAGGTTTTGCCGTCTTGATAGGTGTAGTAAACATTTATGGAACTAAAAAAAGCGGAAGACTTCAGATTTTTTTAGTGGGCGGATTATTAATTATTTTAATAGGTTTTATAGCGGTCGGTTTTCCGGAAATAAACAAAGTTCATTTTAAAGGTATATTCGAGACAGGTTTTTCGCCGATACTTGCCGCGGCAGGTCTTGTTTATATAAGCTACGTGGGAGTAACCAAGGTTGCAAGTTTATCCGAAGAAGTTCAAAATCCCGAGAGAAATTTACCGCTCGGAATATTCCTTTCTTTAGGGACGGCATTTATTATTTATACTCTCGGAACTATTGTTATGGTGGGAGTTTTACCGATTGATAAACTTGCAGGTGATTTAACTCCGGTTGCTTCTGCTGCTGAAAAGTTTTTTGGAAGAAGCGGAACCATATTGGTCTCGATTGCGGCGTTGCTTGCATTTGTATCGGTTGCAAATGCCGGCACTTTAAGTGCTTCAAGATATCCCCTTGCTATGAGCCGCGATAAAATATTCCCCAAAATTTTTAATAAAATAAGTAAACACGGTACGCCGATAATTGCAATTATTTTAACTGTTAGTATTATTATAACGTTACTAATAATATTTGATCCCACTAAAATTGCAAAATTGGCAAGCTCATTTCAGTTGCTGATGTTTGCGTTAGTCTGCCTGTCCGTAATAATTATGAGAGAAAGCAAAATTGAATCTTATGATCCGGGTTTTAAATCTCCTTTTTATCCGTATATGCAAATCATAGGTTTACTTGCGTCTTTGGCTTTAATAATTTTTATGGGATGGCTGCCTATTATTTTCACTTTAAGCTTCGTTGTATTGGGCATAATTTGGTACTGGAATTACGCAAAAGATAAGGTTGTTCGAAGCGGTGCCATATATCATATTTTTGAGCGTTTGGGTAAAGCCCGCTACGGGGGATTGGATACGGAATTGAGAGGTATATTAAAAGAAAAAGGACTTCGAGCCGACGATCCGTTCGATCATATTGTCGCAAGAAGTCACGTAATAGATTTAAAAGAAACAGCTGAATTTGAAGACGTAGTTAATCTTGCGGCTAAATGGTTTTGCAAATTTGTTAATCACTCTTATGATGAAATAAGCGAATTATTTTTAGAGGGTACAAGAATCGGTGCCACGCCCGTAACTCACGGTATTGCATTGCCGCATTTAAGATTAAAAGGATTTAAGCGTGCCGAAATGGTTCTTGTAAGGTGTATTAACGGAGTACACATAAAATTAAATAATCCTCTTACCGATTTTAAGGAGGAAGATGTAAACGTAACGGCGGTATTTTTCTTGGTGAGTCCCGAAAGCGACCCGGCGCAGCATTTAAGAATATTGGCACAAATTGCCGGCAGAGTAGACCAGAACAGTTTTATAGTAGATTGGAATTTAGCCAAAGATGATCACGAAATTAGAGAAGCAATTTTAAATGAAGAAAGATATTTACTGTTGGAAGTAAGCGATGAAGATAAAACGGAACTTATAATCGGCAAACAGTTAAATGAATTAGAAATTCCCGAGAGTTGTTTGATTATTTGGCTTAGAAGGGATAATCAAATAATTATACCGCGGGGCAACACGGTTATACAAAGAGGGGATAAACTAACTATTATCGGCGATCAAGCCGGAATAAAAAAACTAAGAGAAAATTTTTCATAAAATAAAACAATATCTGCCATGGCTAATCCTAAATTAATTCCTTACAACTTTGAACCGTTAAACGAAGAAGAAATGCTGAAACGGTCTGTAGAATTTTATAAAAAAATTAAAAAGAGGAGAACAATCAGAGATTTTTCTTCAAAAGAAATTCCTATTGAGGTGATAAAAAATTGTTTGCTTGCCGCAGGCACGGCGCCAAGCGGTGCAAATATGCAGCCATGGAATTTTGTTGTTGTTACAAACAGTTCCGTAAAAAGAAAAATCAGAATTGAAGCCGAAAAAGAGGAGCGTACATTTTATACAACAAGAGCTACTAAAGAATGGCTGGAAGCTCTTGAGCCTTTAGGCACAAATGAAGACAAACCGTTTTTGGAAGATGCGCCGATTCTTATAGCAATATTCTCAAAAAAATTAGATGTGCTGCACAACGGAAAGAAAGTTAAACAATATTATTCTCAGGAATCGGTTGGAATTGCAACGGGATTTTTAATTGCCGCGCTTCATAATGCCGGCTTGGCAACGCTGACCCACACACCGAGTCCCATGGGATTTTTAAATAAAATATTAAATCGTCCCGATAACGAAAAACCGTTTCTGCTTCTGGTTGTCGGTTACCCCGTTGACAATGCTCAAGTACCGAATATATCTAAAAAGCCGCTGGAAGAGATAGCCGAATTTATAGATTGAAAATTAATTGTTGTTGTATAATTCCGTTTCGGGTCTGAAGACAAACCACGCAAAAGAAAAATAATCTCCGTGCCGCAATATTTTAAGCTGTTTTCCTTTCAGTTTACCTTCAATTGCTTTTCCCGTAATATTCCAAACCGAATTGGTTTGTTCGTCCGTAACCTTTAGATTTTTGTATTTAAAAGTTAAAGTTTTTCCGTCGACTATTCTGCCGAAAGCACCTGTTGAACCTACGTTTCTGGATTTATTAATCTCTCTTGAATCAAGCGCTGAAACCGCGCCTATTAAATGTAAAATTAAAACCGGTTCTCCGTTGACAATGTCGTTAATTACATTTTTCCGCTCCGTAATAGAATATGGATAGGCTTTATACGTGTCGCTGAATTCAACCGATATAATTTTTTCGTTCGGCGGTAATCTTTTATCTATTTTTCCTTTGTATAAAAATGGTTTTGTGCGAATGTTATCATATCCTAAATAAGGATTCTGACCGTATGATCTGCTGTAACCCGTCTCGGTTGATAATACCCTTCCGTTTGGGTAAGCTTTTTCAAACTGCTCAAATGAAATTATTTGCGAGGGAATTTTTTTTAATTTTGTTCCCGTCATTTCACCGACTAATGCTTCACCGATAAATTGCTGCCAAATACTTTCGGTTAATCTGTCGTACATCACCAAATTGGAATTTCTCAGCAATCCCGAGGTACCGAAAGTTGTTTCTTTCCCTTTGATAATTCTTACAAATACATTCGAACTGTAGCATAACGGGCAGAAACTAATTGATACCGGAGTGTTACCTATTCTGTCGTTTATTATCTCGTGCCAGATTAAAATTTCCAGCGGGTAGGCTTTTGCTATTCCGTTAACTTCCAAAGCCACTACGGGATTTTCAAATCCGAGCCATTCTTTCGCTTCTTTAATTGATTCAAATTTCGGGTCATCTACTGCAGGTATTCCGTCTCTTTGCGGACCTCCGCCCATAAATTCACTGAAATCAACACTGTGTATTTCAAAGTCTGTTTTCCATTCGGAGGAAACTCTTTCAAATACTTCTAAATTATTCTGTGCCGTTATAAAGGTTAAAGTATTAAATGAGATAAACAGTACCGTAAGGCAAAGTTTTATGATGTTTTTATTTTTCATAACTATAAATAATTTGTTAATGGAAAAGTTGATATAAATTAAGTTATGAATTGCACGGATTATGTCGTACAAGGGACATAAATAAAGATAGGAGAGTTAATCGTTATTGGAAGAAACACCCGGTTTAATAACAATTCCTTTATTCTTCTTTCCGTTCATTTTAATTAAGATCGGATCGTCAAAATGCAGAAGCCGCGTAAAATTTTTCTTTTCTTCGGCAGGTTGTTTAAGCAGCCATTCCCAATCCAGTATACCTTTATGTTTGTAAAGGTCTATGCTTAAATAAGCGATTGAAAATGAAATTATATTATGAAAAAAATGCGAGCCCTGTGAAGGCTCAACCGAAATATCTTTAAAACTTGATTCAATTATTGCACGAGCGCCGGCTATTTGTTCCCAATTAACGGGAATACCGAGCCACGGGTCGGTTGTACCCCATCTGCCGACACCTATAAGCAGATAAGGTCTTTTATCGCTTATTAATTTTGAATTAAAATAAGTTACTTCGTCTGCAACTTCTCGGCTGTTAACTCTCTCGAATATTTCAAAATCAACCAGCACAATATCATAAACGTCATCTATAAGTCCGTTGCCCATAACTTGTTCCGAGTAGCAAATCAAATCTTCATTCTTGAATTCTTCGATATTGAATTCCTCTTCTTCGTAATTTAGAACAAACGGTCTCATTTGCAGCAAACCGAATTCCTTCTTTTTAGAAGACATATTAACAGCGAACTCTAACTCAATGGGCGTGCCCATACCCCAGGCTCCTAACTCCAATAAAAGCCGTAGTATATTTGCCAAAGGGAAATAACCATGCTTTAGAATAGGCGCAAATGTAATTACTCTCGGACCGTTTCTTGAAAGACCGTCCGTAATTGTATCATTTTCCGCCGAATAAGTGGATGCAATTAAATTCAGTGTTCCGTCTTTTTCGGCTTCTTCCAATTTATATTTTTTTAATATTTCTTCTACTTTTATAAATTCGTCTTCAGGTATTTTTTCCATCGGAAGGGCATAAAAATCACGCTGGCTGTTATTCAGAGAATCTTTTATTGAATAAAATTGAATTAAGTCTGTCGGATATTTAGGACAGAATCTTACCGTATTACCGCCGTCAACAACTGTTTTTCCGAGACCGAGAGCAACCGAAACTATACCGTCGGTAGATTTTTGGGGAGGCATCGGATAAAAATTGTAAGATTTTGCAACACCTGCAAAATCGGGATAAAATTTATTGTTATAGCTGCTGCCGAGCATCTTTTGAATTACTACAGCCATTTTTTCTTCTTCCAATCTGTAGGAAGTATAATTAATATATTCTCTTGATGCTTTTGTGTACGTAGAGGCATAAACTTTTTTTATGGCAAGTATAAGTTTCTCAAGCCGTATTCTGGGATTTGGGTGATTGTTGGGCAGCATGTAGGTTCTGTACACGCCCGCAAAAGGATGATATTGTGAATCTTCAAGCAAAGACGATGAACGGACAGCCAAAGGTGTTTTCATTACTTCAAGAAATTCTTCCAGTTGGTGGTATATTTTTCTTGGAAATTTCTTTGCCTTGATAAATTTATTGAAAATTTCCTCATCGTTTTCACTATTTAAAATAAATTCCGCCAGATGATTTTCTTCAATAAACAAATCGAAAACCTCCGTGGTTAAAACAACGGCAGGGGGTACGTAAATATTTATGTTTTCAAATTGCTCTTTAAGATTGTTATTATTAATCAGCCAGTTCAAAAAGCCCAATCCTCTTGCCTTTCCTCCCAACGAACCGCCGCCGATTCTTGCAAAACTGGATTCGGGGTCAAACGATTCTTTCTCAAAATCGGTTATTATTCCCCGCTGTCTTTGTTTTCTATACGACCTAAGCGACTGGATTAAAGTTTTTCTTAACTCTTCCAAAGAAGCAAAATCGGTAACTTTTCTTCTGCGTAACTGATGGGCTAAATAAAATTCCGTTCTTGCTTTCAGCCAATTTGAAAAGTGATTTCTATCCGCATGGTATTTAATTGATTCTACCGGTACAACTTTTAATTGTTTTTCTAATTCCCTAAGGTTTGAAGCTTTGGCAATTTTTTCACCGTCTTTATCTTTAAAAATAAAATCTCCGAAACCCAAATTATTATTTATAAATTTTCTTACTTTTTCAAAAAGCTGAGGAGATTTTTTTAAAAGAAATGAAGCTCCTATTTTTTCTGCTTTTGTTTTGTATTTATCATTTTCCGAAAGCAGTAATACGGGAATATCCGAATGAGATTTTTTAATATTCTCGGCTATTTTTATTCCGGCGGCAGGATCGTCTTTACCTTTATAAGGAAATTCAATGTCGGAAATAACTCCCAGAACCAGATTTTGATATCTCTCGTAATATTCCCACGCTTCATCATAAGTTGTACATAAAATAATTTTAGGTCTGGCTCTCATCCTTAAAAATTTGTGTGTAAGATTTATTCCTTCGGATATTAATTTTTGCGACTGGTTAAGTATCTCGTTGTAAAGAAACGGAAGAAAAGATGAATATTGTTTTATATCGTCTTCGATAAAAATTAAAATTTGTACACCGACGCTTCGGCAGTCGTGGTCAAGATTTATTTTGTCTTCAATATATTTTACAATTCCAATGATTATTCTAAAGTCACCCTGCCAAATAAATATCTGGTTAAACACATCTATATTTTTATTTATAAGTAAGTACTTCAGTTCTTTGTTATCGTGGGCAAGAAGAACAATGGGAATATCGATGGAAGATTCTTTTACAAGCTTTGCAAAATAAATCGGGTGCATATCTTCAATGTGGAGAGTGGTAATTATCAAATCAAAACGTCTTTCCTGGCTTGCAAGCTGCAGGGCTTCTTTTCCGCTTGATACTCTTGTTAATTCGGGCGAATGACTGAGGCTTAAATCCTGATATTCATTTCTTATAAGTTCGTACAGTCTTCCGTCTTCTTCAAACAAATACAGATCGTACAAACTGGAAACAAGTAAAATATCTCTGATACGCAGACGCATCAAATCCTGGAATCCCTGTATCCTGCTTCCGTAAACCTGCTCTATCCAAAAATCGTCAAAGCTGTGGATATTTTGTTCTTTTTTATTCATAGATATTTGAAAAATTAAACGTTTGAATTTAACGTATATATAATTTTTTTAAATTAAAAGTAATAATAAAAAAAAACGAAGTCCCGCGTTAAAGCAGAACTTCGTTATTATTTCGTTTTTATGTTTGTTTAATTTAATATTAAACAACTCCCTGATCCATCATCGAATCGGCAACTTTTAAGAAACCGCCGATATTTGCACCGTTAACGTAGTTGCCCGGTGTACCGAATCTTTCCGCTGTTTCTTTACAGGTAGTGTGGATGTTTTTCATTATTTGCCGTAAACGATTATCCACTTCTTCTCTGGACCAAGGCACTCTCATACTGTTTTGCGACATTTCCAATCCGGAAACCGCAACGCCTCCGGCATTGGCAGCTTTTGCGGGACCGTAAAGTACGTTGTTGTCCAAGAATAATTTTACTCCGTCAAGTGTAGTAGGCATATTGGCACCTTCGGAAACCAAAAATACGCCGTTATTCAAGAGGTTTTGAGCGTCTTTTTCGTTTATTTCATTTTGTGTTGCACTAGGAAATGCGCAGTCGGCTTTATGATTCCATAACGGGTTGTAATCTGCATTTGGATCAACCGGGGTATAAACGGCATTTTTATATTCTTCCGCATATTCTTTAATTCTGCCGCGTTTAACGTTTTTAAGATTCATGACAAATGCCAGCTTATCTGCATCAATGCCTTCCTCGTCGTAAATATAACCGGAAGAATCCGATAATGTAACAACCTTACCGCCGAGTTGATTTATTTTTTCTACCGTATATTGGGCAACGTTTCCGCTGCCTGAAACCAAGCAGGTTTTACCTTCGTAACTGTCGTTCCTGGTTGCAAGCATTTCCGCACCGAAATATACTGCGCCGTAACCCGTTGCTTCGGGGCGTATTAGAGAACCGCCCCAGTTAAGACCTTTGCCGGTTAATACACCGGTAAATTCATTTCTTAATTTTTTATACTGACCGAACAGATAACCGATTTCTCTTCCGCCAACGCCGATATCGCCTGCCGGGACGTCTGTGTTTGGTCCGATGTGACGGAACAATTCACTCATAAATGCCTGGCAGAATCGCATAATTTTTAAGTCGCTTTTGCCTTTGGGGTCAAAGTCCGAGCCGCCTTTACCTCCTCCCATCGGCAACGTGGTTAGGCTGTTTTTAAATACTTGTTCAAAAGCTAAGAATTTTAGAATTCCCAAATTAACCGATGGATGAAAACGCAATCCGCCTTTATACGGACCAATCGCGCTGTTCATTTCAATTCTGTAACCTCTGTTTATGTGTATTTCACCTTGTTCGTCTACCCAGGGTACACGAAACATTATTACTCTTTCGGGTTCAATTAATCTTTCTAATATTCGTGCCGAACGGTATTCGGGATGTCTCTCTAAAACTAATGAAAGTGATTCAACTACTTCTTCAACCGCTTGATGAAATTCCGGCTGAGCGGGATTTTTTGCTTTTACATCAGCCATTAAATCTTTTACGTAATCGGACATATTTTGCCTCCGTGAGATAATTTAGGATTTGATTTTATGTGAAGGAGATCTTTGCTATTTAAATACATGCTATGTATAATTTTCCCCTAATTAAATAAAACGAACAATTTAAAAATATGTATTATCATCATGGTTTCAAAATAACGCCGTCATTTTGTTGACCATTAATTTTTATAATGATGGGTTTTTCAAATTGGAGATGTTTTGTAAAGGTTTTTTCATCTACAGGCTTTTGTTTGAAAAGCCAATCCCAATTAATTGTGCCCAAATTTGTAAAAGGATTTACCGTAAAATAACCTACTCTGTTCGATGTAAGGTTATGGAAAAAATGAGTGCCTTGAGAGGGGGTTACGCTTAAATCTTTAAACACCGATTCAACAATGGCACCAACGCCCGATATTTGATCCCATGTTACCGGAATACCCAGCCACGGGTCTAATGTTCCCCATCTACCCATTCCGATAAGTAAATACGGACGGTTTTCATTTAACAGTTTTAAATTTAATTCATTTAATTCGGCGGCAACTTCGCGGCTGTTGCTTCGTTCAAATTTATTTTTATCAACAAATAAAATATCGTAAATATCATCGGTTAATCCGTTTCCCAAAACTTGAGAACTTCTGCAAATTACATCTTCATCTCTTACGTTGGAAATTTTAATCTGTTCTTGTTCGCTGTTTACAACCAGCGGACGCATTTGAAGCATTGAAAATTCTTTCGGTTTTCCTTTCGGTACATCAAAATTTACCGCAAATTCTATTTCTATGGGAGTCCCCATTCCCCAGGTTCCTAATTCCAGAATTGCATCGATTATTTTATCTAAAGGGAAAGAGTTGTGTTTTAAAATAGGAGCGAGAGTAACCACCCTCATTCCTCTTCGTGATATGCCGTCATAAACAACATTATTCTCCGGTGAATAAGTCGAACCTACCTGGTACAAAGTTCCGTCCTTCTCTGCTGTATCCAACTCATATTTATTTAACAGGGAATCTTCGTTTGTGTTTTGAAAATAGTTACTCTCCGATTTTGTATTTAAAGCATAAAATTCTTTTTGTGCATTTTTCAGTGTTTCTATTGCAGAGTAAAATTGAAGGAGATGCTTCGGATATTTCGGACAAAATCTTACGGAACTTCCGCCTTCTACAACCGTTTTACCCAGACCCAAAGCTACCTGTGCTATTCCGTCCGAAGATTTCTGCGGCGGAATGGGGTAATAATTATAGGATTTTGCAACGCCGGATAAATTGGGATAAAATCTTTCTTCGTGGTGGTTGCCTACAAGCCGCTGGATTATAACCGCCATTTTTTCTTCTTCAAGTCTGTAAGAGGTTGCCTCAAGATAATCTTTCGCTTTTTTAAAATAAGTTGAAGCATAAACCGCTTTTATTGCATTCAGCAATTCTTTTATTCTGGTTTCCAGATTTTTGCTGCTGTTGGGAATCATAAACGTTTGATAAACACCCGCAAACGGCTGGAACTGTGAATCTTCCAAAAGACTGGAAGACCTTACGGCTAAAGGAACCCTAACCCTTTCAAGAAAATAAGAAAGCTTTTCGGTAATTTCCAAAGGAAATTGTTTGGCGTTTATAAATTTTTTAGCAATCTTAATGTCATCGGTTTCATTGGTTGCAAAATTTTCCAGATGATTCATTTCAAGGAATTGATCAAAAATATCGGTAGCCAAAACAATGGCTGAAGGTACCGTAATTTCAATATCTTTAAATTTTCTTTTTAATCCGTAGTTGTAGATAAGTGAATTTATAAAGCCAAGCCCTCTTGCTTTACCCCCTAAAAGTCCGCCGCCTATTCTTGAAAAGCTGTATTTCGGGTCAAAAGTTTCGGTGTCAAAATCGGTAATGATTCCCTGCTGCCTGAAATCCAAATAGTCTTTTAGTGAATTTAATAATTTTGTTCTAAGGTCGGAGACACTTTTAAAATCGGATACTTTTAAAGGTCTTAATTTATGCGCCAAATAAAATTCGGTTCTTGCTTTAAGCCATTTAGAATAATGATTACCCTCGCCATGATGGAGCAGGCTTTCATCGGGAATTGTTCTTATTTTTTCTTCCAAAGATTTAAGATTTTTAGCCCTTGCTACTTCAGTACCGTCTTCCAATTGAAAAACAAAATCACCGAAACCGAAATTATTCAACATAAAATTTCTTAAATCGTGCAGAAGGCGAGGAGAATTTTTAGATAAAAAAGAAGCTCCCACTTCATTTGCTTTTTCTTTTAATTCCAAATTACCGGATTGAAGTAAAACCGGAATATCTTTTTGATAAGATTTTACGTGCCTGGAAAATTTTAATCCTGCTTCAGGGTCTCGTACCCCGTAATGTTTAAAATTAATATCGGTAATTACACCGAGTACAAATTCCTTATATTTTTCAAAATAACTTTCCGCTTCTTCATAGGTAGTGCACAATAAAATTTTCGGGCGCGCTCTCATTCTTAAAAATTTGTGTGTGAGATTTATTCCCTCGGAGATTAGTCTTTGTGACTGTTTAAATATTTCGGTGTAAATAAGCGGCAGATATGAAGAGTAAAATTTCACATTATCTTCAACTAAAATTATAGACTGAACACCGGCGGTAAAAGTATCGTGTTCAACGTTAAGTCTGTCTTCCACATATTTTATTATTCCGATTAGTAAATGATAATCTCCCTGCCAAATGAAAATTCTCTCTATTATTGACGTATCATAATTAGCTTCCAATTCACGTCTTTCGTGATTGTCGTACGCAAGTAAAATTATGGGTGTGTTTATTCCGGCTTTTCTTACGTTTTGCGCAAACTGGATTACGTGCATGTCCTCTACGTGCAGGGTTGTAATTATCAGGTCGTAATTATCTTCGTTTAGGGCAAGTTCTATTGCTTCGGATCCGGTTGTAACGTGTGTAATTTCGGGGGATTGGCTTAGGTTAAGGTCCTGATATTCCTGCCTGATAAGTTCGTAGAGCCTTCCATCTTCCTCGAAGATGTAGTTATCGTAAATGCTTGAGACAAGAAGAATTTCTCTGATTTTAACGCGCATTAATTTTTGAAACTTTTTAATGCGGTCGCCGAACACTTCTTCAATCTGCCGGTTATTAATTTTACTCATACACTAAAATAATTTTACTTTTTTTATGAGTTAATATGTCTAAATATAAGCAGATATATTGTAACTTAATTTTACACCAAACCTTGGTCAATCATTGCATCGGCAACTTTTAAAAATCCGGCTATATTTGCTCCGTTAACATAATTACCCGGAGTGCCGAATCTTTCTGCCGTTGCAACACAAGTGTTGTGAATCCTTTTCATTATTTCGTGAAGTCTTTTATCTACTTCTTCCGTAGACCAGGGAAGACGCATGCTGTTTTGAGACATTTCCAAACCGGAAGTTGCTACTCCTCCTGCATTTGAAGCTTTGCCCGGAGAGAAAAGTATATCGGACTCTTCAAATATTTTATACGCTTCGTATGTAGTTGGCATATTGGCAACTTCACAAAGACAAACGCATCCGTTCTTTAGTAATTCTTTTGCATCGTCCTCAAAAATTTCATTCTGTGTTGCGCAGGGCATTGCTACATCTACTTTTACGCCCCAAGGTCTTTTACCTTCGTAAAACTCAACGTGATATTTATCCGCGTAATCTTTTATTCTGTCGTTAGCACTGGCTCTTAGTTTCAACATGTAATCGATTTTTTCTCCGGTAACGCCGTCTTTATCATATATAAATCCATCGGGTCCCGAAAGGGTAACAACTTTTCCGCCAAGTTGATCTATTTTTTTTGTCACACCCCAGGCTACATTGCCGAATCCGGATACGGCAAAAGTTTTACCCTCGATGCCTTCACCCTTGGTTTTAAGCATTTCATTTGCAAAATAAACAGCGCCGTAACCTGTTGCTTCGGGACGAATTAAAGATCCTCCCCAGTTCAAACCTTTGCCGGTTAGCACACCTGTAAATTCATTTTTTAATCTTTTGTACTGACCGAAAAGGTAACCGATCTCCCTTCCGCCAACGCCGATATCCCCGGCGGGTATGTCTACGTTCGGTCCGATGTGTCTGAAAAGTTCCGTCATAAAACTCTGGCAGAATCTCATAACTTCGTTGTCGCTTTTTCCCTTCGGGTCAAAGTCGGAGCCGCCTTTTCCGCCGCCCATAGGAAGCGTAGTTAAGCTGTTTTTAAATACTTGCTCAAAGGCTAAAAATTTTAGAATTCCTCTCGTTACGGACGGGTGAAATCTCAATCCGCCTTTATACGGTCCGATTGCGGAATTCATCTCTATTCTGTATCCGCGGTTGATATGAATTTCTCCCTGGTCATCCATCCAGGGCACACGAAAAGAAATGCTCCTTTCGGGTTCAACCATTCTCTCTAAAATTTTTGCGTGTTTGTATTCCGGGTGTCTCTCCAAAACTAATTCCAAAGAACCCAGCATTTCCTCAACCGCCTGATGGAATTCAGGTTCGTTGGGGTTTTGTGCTTTTACATTGTTTAAAATATTTTCAGTGTACTCAGACATATTATCCTCTTTATTAAATATCTTATTTAAGCCTAAAATATTGATTAAAATATTTTACGGGAAGGGTAAGAGAAAACTAATTTACTTACATTATCACTTCCTACATAAATTCATCAACTTGATCAACGAACATTATCATAAATCAGTGCATAGGCTGCACCAAATTCAACTTCAAACTTAAAGATTAATTCTGAAAAAACGAACCTTCTATTATCAATTATTTTATTTCAATTTAGTATGTTAACTGCTTATTTGATAATTTTAGACTGACAAAATTTTAAAATTATCGAGAAATATTATGATAAACAAAATAATGAAGGAAAAGATAAAACAAACAATTAAAATTCTTGATGAAAAGAATATTGACCTTTGGCTGATTTTTGCAAGAGAAAGTGCAATTATGCAGGACCCGACAATGGAAATAGTTGTGGGGAAAAACTGCACCTGGCAATCTGCTTTTCTCTTTAACCGAAACGGTGAAACAACGGCAATTGTCGGTTCATTGGAAGCTGAAAATTTTGAAGGCGGACAGTTCGATAAAGTTATCGGTTATCTGAAATCGATACGGGAACCGTTGACCGAATATTTGAATGAATACAAGCCGAATAAAATAGCTGTAAACTATTCTCAAAATTCGGTACTGGCTGACGGATTACCGCACGGATTGTATCTTAATTTATTAGAGCATTTGAAAGGAACCGGATTCGAAAAAAAATTAGTCTCATCCGAAGAAATTGTTTCGGCATTGAAAGGAAGAAAATCTAAAACGGAACTTTCAATTATGAAGGAAGCCGTGGATAAAACTTTGGAAATTTTTGAACAGGTTACCGGATTTATAAAACCGGGATTGAGCGAGATTGAGATTGCTGATTACATAAAATCAATTGTTAAGCAAAAGGGTTATGACTTGGCGTGGGAAGAAGATTTCTGTCCGGCTGTTTTTACAGGACCGGATACTTCCGGCGCACATTCGGGACCCACGGATAAAAAAGTTGAAAAAGGACACTTGGTTAACATTGATTTCGGAATAAAGTATAATGGATATTGTTCCGATCTTCAAAGGACATGGTATGTATTAAAAGACGGGGAAACAATCGCCCCCGAACCTGTTCAACGCGGGTTTAACGTAATTAGAGATGTAATTCAAATGGTCGCGGATAAACTTAAGCCCGGAGTGCTCGGCTGCGAAATGGATGACATTGCAAGAGGTTACGTAATAGAACAAGGATACGAAGAATATCCCCACGGACTCGGACATCAAGTAGGAAGAAAAGTGCACGACGGCGGCGGCGGGCTTTTACCGCGTTGGGAACGTTACGGCAATACTCCGTTTATCAGAGTGGAAGAAAATCAAATTTACACAATCGAACCGAGAGTGCCTGTGGAAGGTTACGGAGTTTCTACGTTGGAAGAAGAAGTTGTAGTGAAAAAAGGCGGCGCTGAGTTTATTTCAAAACCGCAGAAAAAATTAATGCTGATATAATTTGATTACGGTAAGCCCGAACATTTTTGGGTTGTCACGGTTTCGCCGTGACAACCAATATATATAATGAACAAAAAAAACATCTCTTTCGATAAATCGTGGTCTCCCTTAGAGGATATGACAAGAGAAATGTCATTTCCTCCGAAGGATTCTTACCGACAACAGTTCAATTAATTTTTTAGAATTATTATTTTTGTTAAAAAAAACAAAAGAGAATCTATATATCAAGTTTCACACAAATTTAACATCTCAAAATTCAACTGCATTCGCAGTTGCAGGGGTTTTCTTTCTTTTTTTTTTCCTCGAATTTCATTCGAGGCTATTGAGGGTTCAACTGCTGTCGCAGTTATTGCCTTTTAATTTCCAAGAAGTGCCGCTGATATCACAAATTCCCGATATCTTCAAAATATCGGGAATCTTTCTCAATTCAAATTAATGAGAACTGCGAAGCAGTTAAATTCACAAAAGCTTCGCAAATCCGGCAATTGACGGAATGGACGAAGTCCATAGGGTAACGAAAAAACAAACAGAATCGAACTGCGACAACAGTTCAATTAATTTTTTAGAATTATTATTTTTGTTAAAAAAAACAAAAGAGAATCTATATATCAAGTTTCACACAAATTTAACATCTCAAAATTCAACTGCATTCGCAGTTGCAGGGGTTTTCTTTCTTTTTTTTTTCCTCGAATTTCATTCGAGGCTATTGAGGGTTCAACTGCTGTCGCAGTTATTGCCTTTTAATTTCCAAGAAGTGCCGCTGATATCACAAATTCCCGATATCTTCAAAATATCGGGAATCTTTCTCAATTCAAATTAATGAGAACTGCGAAGCAGTTAAATTCACAAAAGCTTCGCAAATCCGGCAATTGACGGAATGGACGAAGTCCATAGGGTAACGAAAAAACAAACAGAATCGAACTGCGACAACAGTTCAATTAATTTTTTAGAATTATTATTTTTGTTAAAAAAAACAAAAGAGAATCTATATATCAAGTTTCACACAAATTTAACATCTCAAAATTCAACTGCATTCGCAGTTGCAGGGGTTTTCTTTCTTTTTTTTTTCCTCGAATTTCATTCGAGGCTATTGAGGGTTCAACTGCTGTCGCAGTTATTGCCTTTTAATTTCCAAGAAGTGCCGCTGATATCACAAATTCCCGATATCTTCAAAATATCGGGAATCTTCTTCGCTCGGTCATACCGTGACAGACCCTAAGATAAAAAGAGTAAATCAGGTTCCTGTATATTTAAAATTCACAGTTTACTTTATATGCCTTTTCGAGCAATTGGCAATACTCCTTAAATTCAATTTCTTCCGCTCCGAACATTTTTAAGTGCGGTGTGGAATACTGGACGTCTAAAAGCACAAAAGATTTCTCGTTCAGATGTTCTATCAATTTAATTAATGCGGCTTTTGAAGCTTGCGGAATGATAGAAAACATTGATTCACCAAAAAACGCACCCTTGAATGAAATTCCGTATAATCCGCCCACAAGTCTGTTTTTTGAGTAAGTTTCAACCGTGTGAACGTAACCGAGTTTTTTCATCCTAAGGTAAGCCTCAATTAGTTCGTCGGAAATCCAGGTTTCCTCTCTGTCGGCGCAGGATTTAACAACCGAATAAAAATCGAAATCAAACTTAAAACTAAAATCGGAATTTGAAATAAATTTTTTTAATGAACGGGGATAATTATAATTGTTTAACGGTATGATCGTCCTAACTTCGGGCATATACCAATTTATTTCTTTGGTGTTAACATCCGCCATGGGAAAAGCACCGACAGCATACATCCGTATCATTGCTTTGGGATTTAATAGTATTTGTTTCGCTTTGTTTGTACTTTTTTCCAATGTTTTAAATTAGTCGAATATTTCTTGTGTAAGGCACTTAACGCTTCCGCCGCCTTTTAAGAATTCCGTCATATCAATTTCCGTTATATCAAATCCGAAATTATTAATTTCGTTTTTAAGTCTTTCGGAAATTCCTTTAGCGATAAATACGTCATTATTATTTACAACAAGATTACAGGCTAAAAGATTGTTATCGGCTTCATCTGCAACAATAATATTTTTAAATTGAGATTTAATAAGCGCCAAACCTTCGCTTGTAAATGCTGCGGGATTTATAACAGCGGTTTCGTCATTTAACGGACCGAGGCAGGTATCCAAGTGATAAAAATAAGGGTTGTTTAATTCGATTGGGAAAAACTCTTTGTCTAAAATATTTTCAAGCAGGTCTTTTACTTTTATGCTGGATCTTTCTCCGTAACCGATGAAATATTTTGAGTCGGATCTGATTATATCTCCTTCACCTTCAAATAAAATATCCTCGGGCAAAGAGTGGATTTTATAGTTCAAATTTTCAAAAAATTCAACCGCAAATTCAGATTCTTTTCTTCTTTCCGGTGCTTTAAAATTTGCTTTTATAAAAATATCACCTTCGGCATAACCGATATTCGCGGTATAAATCATATCCGGCAATCCTTTTACGGGCTTAATTTCGAATACCTCCATACCGGATTTTTTATAGCTGTCCTTCAACAAGTTATAATTATAGTACGCGGTTTCGCGGTTAATTTTAGTACCTTCTTTCATCCAAGGGTTAATTACGTATTCTATATTATAATATTCCGGGGGACACATAAGTATTTTTTTCATATAATTCTCTTCGGCTTAAATTTATTTAGTTAAATAATAATTTCATTAGTTGATAATTGATATAAAAATCACAAATTTATGATGGAAATATATAAAAATGAATTCATTGTTTTTTATATTAATTATGCCACCTTTATTTTTCACTTATTTTGAGAGAAAAATCATGTTAAAATTTAAAGACTTCTTTGCAGGCTCAATTTTTATCGGTTTGCTGGTGTTGTTTTTAACACCTTTAAATTCGGTTACAATTGCGCAGGACAAACCAAGCAAGAAATTTACAATAGTTATACACGGCGGTGCTGGATTTATCAGCAAAGATATTCCCGATTCCATAAAAAAGGATTATTTGAATTCTTTAAAAATCGCTCTTTCCATAGGCAGAAACATTTTGGCGGAAGGCGGTAAAAGTATTGATGCCGTTGAGCAGGTAATCCGGTATATGGAAGATAATCCTAATTTTAATTCCGGCAAAGGAGCCGTGTTTACCGTTAAGGGTACGCACGAATTGGATGCTTCGATAATGGACGGGAAAGACCTTTCGACAGGAGCTGTAGCCGGGGTAACAATTATTAAACATCCGATTACACTGGCAAGAAAAGTAAAAGAAAAAACAAAACACGTTTTACTTGCAGGTCCCGGTGCGGATCAGTTCGGGAAAGAGATTGGGGTGGAGATAGTCGATAATCATTATTTTGATACTCCCCGCAGATTAAAAAATTGGAAGAAGAGACATAAGAAAAAAACAGATAAACACGGAACTGTAGGCGCCGTAGCGATTGATATGTACGGTAATATTGCAGCCGGCACATCAACCGGCGGTACTTCCGATAAAATGTACGGCAGGGTCGGAGACTCTCCATTGATAAATGCCGGAACTTACGCGAACAACAAAACCTGCGGTGTTTCGGCTACCGGAATAGGCGAATTGTTTATTAGAAATACCGTAGCCTTTAATGTTTCGGCATTGATGGAATATAAAGGTTATACCTTAAAACAAGCTGCCGATGAAATGATACATAAAAGATTAAAACCCGGTACAGGCGGTATTATTGCAGTAGATAAAGACGGGAATTACGTCTTTTCGTTCAATACGCCGGGTATGTTCAGAGGTGTGGCAAACTCAAAAGGGTTGTTCGAAGTAAAGATTTGGGAATAACAAACAGAAACTTATATTGAATATTTTTTAATAAATAACAAACGGTGAATTTATGCCTTGGCCGAAAGAAAATGAATATAAACCTTTTTACTCGGATTATATTGCAAACGTAAAAGACGAAAATGTAATTGAATTTCAAAAAAATCAGTTGGAAAGAGTTAAAGAATTATTTAATTCCGTAGATGAAAATAATGGAAGTTACGCTTATGCCGAAGGTAAATGGACAATTAAAGAAATCCTCGGACATCTGGCAGATACGGAAAGAATATTAGCATACCGCGCACTTTGTTTTGCAAGGGGAGAAAAACAAATCCTTCCCGGTTTTGAAGAGGATGAATATGTGCAGGAAGGCTTTTTTAATAAAAGAACAATTAAAGATTTACTTGAAGAGTTTGCTGCTTTAAGGGAAGCAAATATAGTTATGTTTCAAAGTTTCCCGGATGAAATTTTAATGAGAAGAGGAAAAGCAAGCAGCAGTGAGTTTACCGTAAACGCTTTGCAGTATATAATACCCGGACACGTAGAACATCATTTAAAGATACTTACCGAAAAATATTTATAGTAAATTAAACATCTTACATGGTTTTACGCCGCAGCTATTTTTTTGTATCTGTTTATTGCGGATATGTCGCCGCTCTGCGGTTGAATGATATGGAAATCCCAATAAATTTTAAAAAAGCTGAATAGCAGCGACATATTATATCGTTCAAACAACTTTTCTTAAAATTTAATTTAGATGATGATTCAAATTTTTACATTTACACCGACTGACCAATAAGAATACGTCCCTTTTGCACTCAAAAAACCGAATTCCCCGCCGTTAAAATTAGTATTAATTTTGAATGATAAAATTAAGTCCAACGCTTGATTTAGAGGATGAGAAATCCCCGTACCGACGCCGATACCAAATAAGTTTTTACTTATTTCTTTTTTAGTACTTCCGTCTACGTTGTACGCTACGACTTCTCCCGTTACGGGATTTATTACTTTAAAATTGTCGTAACTATTATAACTCAAACGGGAATAACCTATTTCAAAATTTACAAATGAAGTGAATAATTTATTAGTGTGGTAATTGATTTTTGCCCCTACATACAAGGGGATTAACGAATGATTATCCGAATTATATGTTTTAAAATACTCATGTCTTTGAACACCTGATAATTTTTCATTAAATGTTACATAAAATCTGTCCCAAGAAGAATAACCTGCGGAAAAGTATAGGTTGATTTTAGAATTAAGTGAGTAGTTGTACCGAACAGAAGCGGAAAGCCCGTTAGATGAACGTCTCGGATAAATAATTCCGCCGTTAAACTGGACGGAACTATTATCTTGTGCAAAGATAATACCGGATGATAAACTGATAAACAAGACCAAAAAAACAAAAACTGATTTACGCATTTTGAACCCCAATAAATTATATAAAAGTTTTTAAGTACCAAAAGAACGAATACTGCTTTTGAGAAGTCGTAAGAAAAGTAGTACCCCGTATAAGAAACATCTTAAATTGGCAATATTAATTTATTAATGCAAACGAAAGTTTTTAAAATTATAAATTTTTGTGCCCAACACACTTGTATGCATTTAGAGGGATTTTTTACCTCGAATTTCATTCGAGGCTATTATAAATTTGACTGCATCCGTCTTCGTTACACTACGCCGGACAGGTTCGCAGTCGAACAATTTAACACCTAAAACCCACACGAAAATCTGCTATTTACTTTTTCCGTCGCCGGCACATCAAAATATTATTTAGCATGTTTCTTAATCAATTTTTATACTGCTTTTGGGGTCTATATATTGTCGGATTATTTTTGTTTTAATATAAAAAAGATTTTCCGCCGCTTTAAAATCCGCAGGGTCTAATCCTTTTACTGTTAAAGATTTCCAGTTTGTAGTGGGATAAATAAATTCAAATTTGTTTTTAGAAGTCGTTACTTTTACCGGCATACGAAAATCGGCTACATCGGTTTTCCATCTGTATCTTATGTTTGTCTCATCCCCTTTTTTTGTAACGATAACAAATATTTCGGGAACGGTAGTTCTTCTGAAATACTGTTCGAAAAAATAATTGTAATCCGTACCGGTTTTTCGGTTGATGTAATTAAAGATATCAATTCCGTCTACTGTTTTGTGGTAATATTTTTTCTGAATACCGCGTAAAACGGAAAACCAGAGAGAATCGTTGTTAATAACGCTTCGTAATGTATTAAGCACTATCTGTCCTTTGTTGTACATATCGCCCGAGCCCTCTTGATTAACATTGAACGGACCGATGATGGGCTTATCGTTTCTTATGCCTTGCTTTTTTCCGTTAATATATTTTAACGCTTCTTCGCGTCCCCAATAATATTCTACGTAAAGTGCTTCGGCATAAGCTCCGAAACTTTCGTGCACCCACATATCCGCAATATCGTTGGAGGTAACGCTGTTGCCCCACCACTCGTGGGCACTCTCGTGAATAATTATAAAATCAAATTTTAATCCCGCTTCTGAAGAAGCCCTTCCCACATAACCGAGCAGGTAGCGATTACCGTATGCAATGGCACTTTGATGCTCCATCCCGTTATGTGGCGCTTCAATCAATTTATAACCGTCTTTATAAAACGGATACTTGCCGAAATAATACTCGAAAGCAGTAAGCATTTTTTTCGCTTCTTTAAATTGCTTTTTTGCTTTGTCCAAATTTCCGGGCATCACATAATAATCCAAAGATAATTTATCACCGTCTTTGCTTGTGTAAGTATCGGTAAAATGAGCAAACTTACCGATGTTAACAGTAACGTTGTAATTGTTTATCGGCGAAGAAATAAACCAATTATATTTACTCCAAGCGTTCGGCATTTTGTCAATACTTCTAAGTCTTCCGTTTGAAACATCCTGTAAATCAGATGGAATTGTAATGCTCAAAAGCATGCTGTCGGGTTCGTCGGATTGATGGTCTTTGTTGGGCCACCACAGACTTGCACCCGTGCCCTGGCTTGTAACCACTACCCAGGGGTTGCCTTGCTTGTCGGTTTTCCAGGTAAATCCGCCGTCCCAAGGCGGTCGTCTTGCAACCCGGGGTTTCCCGGAATAATAAAAATCAATAAAATGTTCCGAACCTTTTTTTAACTTTTTAGGAAGAGTTATAAATACGGCTCCGAATTCCCTTGTATAGCTTGCAACGGTTCCGTCTTCGAAAAGAATTTTTTCTACTTTCATATTCGGAAACAAATCAATCTGCATTTTTTGAAAAGGGGCAACGACTTTAAATTGAATTCTGTTATAACCCTCAATTGATTTTTTAGAAGGATCAATTTTTACATCAAGATGATAATATGTAACATCAAAACTTGTTCTTAGTGGAGTGAGCATACCTCTTAGGGTATCCTGTCTTGTAGTTTTTTCCCATTTAAAATTTAATGACTGCTGAGAAAAATTTGGAGACGAAATGAAAGTTATAATCAATAGCGTAATTGCAATCTTTAACTTTTTCATCGTAAGGTCCTAATTATTAAAATTTATTTGTTGGTTCACTCTAAAAAACAAAATGCTTTTGGTTAGGTGTGTTTGTAAATTATATTCTTTGCTCTCAAAATCAGACTTTGATCGTCTTAATAAATTTTACCGCTCGGAAATAAATAATTATTACTCACCGTTATATTTTTCTCCCTGCGGCGGTTTCGGATTGGCAGGGTTGGTACCGTGCAGCGAAATTATATAACTTGCTGTTTCCTGCATCTGTTTCCGATTAAGCATTCCTCTCCAGCTTATCATACCTTTTTCCGGTACACCGTTTGCAATTGTTTTAACTATATTTTTTATTCCGCCTCCGTTAATCCAATAATCATCCGTAAGGTTAGGCCCTACAAGTCCCCCGGCGTCGGCACGATGACAGGCTGCACAATTTGTGTCAAATATTTCTTTTCCTCTTTCTAACGAAGGTTTGTCTTTTAAAACGGTTAAGGTATTATCATTTAATACTTCATCTGTTTTTGCCGGTTCTTCGTTTTGCACAACGGGGGTGCTTCTCATCATCATCATATTATGTCCTTGCATATGAAAGAAACCGCTTCTAATTATTTCGTAATAAGAAAAATATATTATTATAAAAATAACCGTGCTTATAAGAATGGTTCTAAACCAAAACAGAAATTTATTATCTGATTTTCTATTTCCCTTATATTCGTTGTTCGATAACATATTTCCTCCATTTTCAACGGGAGTTGAACGATTAAGTTTTTGTTGTATTTTTTTATTAATTCAAGTTTCTTTTTTGCCGGATTTTATTCCGCTTCTTCTTCCTCAACTTGTTCTTTGTCCATACCAAATATAAAAAGTAATACAAACACCAAAACAATTAAAGCAACAAAAAGAAGAATTATAAAATTTAAATAACCTTCTCCTATTCCATCTCCGGCAGTTTCACTTTGTCCTACTGCAAAAGGACTAATTAAAAAGAACAAAAGGCTGAAAGATAATTTTCCGGCAAGATATTTATTGAACATAATAATTGTCCTCAATATAATTGTTGCTGTTAAATTTACTTGAAGGTTACTCCTTATTACTTACTTAAAGATCCATAAAGGAAAATACTCATTTTATCAATATATTTTCTATCAACTTTTACTAACCTAATAATTATTACTATAAAAAATAACAAAAAAAAAGATCCTAATGTTCTGCATTATTTTTAAGCAAGTGCCTGAGATAATTTCTTATTATTATTTTGCATTATTTTTGTCTCATTTTACAACTGCCTTAAATATGCAGATACCCGCTCCTGAAAAACAGTGCAAATGAAGATAATGAGAACAAGCCTGCTGTCAGTTATGCAAGTCCACCCGACAACTCAAAATTGCTGCTCTGAACTTGTTTCAATATTCTTATAATTTAGATATTAATAATTTGATATCTTCGGGCAGTTCGGAATCGAATCTTACAAATTTATTTTTTTTAGGATGAATAAATCCCAGTGTTTTTGCGTGTAATGCCTGGCGCGGCATTATTTTTAACAAGTTAAATACTCTACTTTTCATTTTGGGCAAGGTAGAACCGTAAACTATTTCTCTTCCTCCGTAAACCGGGTCGCCGAAAACCGGATGATTTATGGAGGCTAAATGAACGCGGATCTGGTGTGTGCGTCCGGTTTTTAAATTAAGTTTTACAAGAGAGGTAAAATCATATTCGGTAATTACCTCATAAAATGTTGCGGCGGTTTTTCCTTCGGTTTTGCTGTGTGTAAATTTCTTTCTGTCTTTTTTACTGCGTGCAATGTTGTAATTTATCTCTCCTTTCCTTTCTTTAAATATTCCCCAGGCAACAGCCCAATATTCTCTTTCTATTGTGTGTTTTGCAAACTGTTCGCCCAATTTTGCGTGCGTCCAATCGTCTTTGGCCACAACCAAAAGTCCGCTTGTTTCTTTGTCTATTCTGTGCACAATTCCCGGACGGAATTCTTCATTTACATTACTTAATTTGTTTGAATGATGAAGCAGTGCGTTAACAAGGGTTCCGGTATAGTTTGCATAAGCCGGGTGTGCTACCATTCCGGCAGGTTTATTTATTATCAGCAGATAATCGTCTTCGTATATTATATCTAAAGGAATATCTTCGGGCTCCGCTTTTGCTGGACGGGGAGAAATGGGATGCGTTGCAATAATTACATCATTCGGCTGAACCAGATAACTGGCTTTTACAAATTTACCGTTAACGGTAACGTTTTTTGATTCAATTAATTTCTGAACTTTTGACCTTGTAGCATTTTCTACCGAGTTAGTCAGATAAACATCAAGTCTTTCTTTGTGTTTGCCTTCGGGAATTATGAACTCATATTTTTTTTCCGAGATAATTTCACACATTATAAAAATTAATTTGTTGTTATTGTATCGTTCGATTCGCTCTCTAACGGAATAGCCGCCGCATTCTTTTCAACCATTACATCATGTTTTTTTTCTTGTAAACGTGTGTTAAAAATTAGTAATATTAAAACCCCGATAGTTACCGCTACATCCGAAAGATTAAAAACAGGCCATCTGTCAAATGTTTTTCCGAATAATGTAAAGTGAAAAAAGTTTATGTCGAGAAAATCAACAACTCTGCCGTAAAACAGGGGTGCGTATCCGTAAAAAATACCGTAGAATAATCTGTCTATTAAATTACCGATTGCTCCGCCCAAAATTAGTGCAAGTGAAAAACGCAAAGTAAATTTTTCGTTCTTCATTATATATAAGTAAACAACTATTCCAATGCTTGCCAAAAGAGAAAAAACGGTAATCCATAGTTTAAAACTAATACCGGGATTTAAACCGAATGCCATTCCGGGATTTTCGACAAATGTAAGTCGAAAAAAATCTCCGAGAATTTTGATTCTTTCCCCTTCATACATTCCCGAGTAGTTGAAATTTAGAAAAGGAATTGAAAAACCCTTAACGGCAAACTTTGAAAGCTGATCTATTACAACTACCAGAAATGAAACGAATAATACTCTCACAACAAACCTTATTATTTTTAATCTATTATATAAATTTACTAAAAAGCTAAAAAATATTTACAACTATTTTTATTATTGAAAACCGAGATAAATTACAGCCCGAGCAGCATCAAAACCGACCCTATTATTAAACCAATTAAAACATTGAATATTTTTATGCTTATAGAGTCTTTTACGGAAAAAGAAAGCATCGGCAGCATACCGTGCCCGTCCTGAACGATAGAACTTGCCAAAAGTATGGAAAAAGGTATTAAGCCCTGCGCGAACATAGTAACAAATATCAAATGCGGACCTGATTCGGGGATTATTCCTATAAGAACGCTTAACAACAAAACCAGCCAAATATACTGAGTTGTTAAAGATTCAAGATTCAAATAGTTTTTACTGATTTCTATTAATAACAGTGCGCCGAAAGTCCACAGAAAAATTTTCCAAAAATGTTTTTTTATAATGTGTTTCCAGATGTGTTCTTTTATATAATGTTTATAACTTTTTTCGTCCTGATGATATTGTACTACTTCGCAACCGGCGGAATTGGGAATTTTGAATTTTAACACTGTATAATCAATCAGTCTTCCGGAAAAAATTCCGATTACAAAAAGAACAGCAAAGAGCAGTACTGCAGTTTTAGGGAACATAGCCAGCATTACAAAAGCTTCGTCCCCTGCACTGGCAATCATTAAACCGGCAATCGTTCCGTAGCTGATTATTCCGTGCATATATAAACTAACACCGGCGAACGAACCGAAATCTCCGGGTATAGTCCCCAAAAACGAACCGACTATATATTGTTTCCATTTGTACGAATCTTTAAGAAGTGCGTTTAATCTGCCTTGTGTTTTTACATTAGTATAATCCACAAGTACCATCATTAACAGAACAAATAATGCAATACTTACACTGTCTATAAGTACATCGGATAAAATTTTTATCATGGATAATTGTTATTTGTTAAGTAAAAATTATAAAAACCGGTTTTACGGAAGAAATACTTTAGGAAAAATTGTGAATAATAAAAATACCGGTTTTTTAAATGCCGCCTTAAATGGGCGTGGCTGTATCTCAAATGATATTTTAATAAATAAGATTCATCTGATTGTTAAAAGATTCGGTATATACCAAACAAAAAGTAATTATTTAATATTGTTACTTTTTCTCTTGTCTTTGTTTAATCGGTACGCATACCTGACTGTGTGGTACAGCTTCAAGGCGTTCTTTCGGTACTAACGGGCAAGTCTCGCACAAATGTTTCGGTTCTTCAATACACTCAATACAAATTCCGTAGGTTCCGGCATCAATTCTTTTTAATGCAGCTTCCAAATATCCTAAAAACTTAGTTTCTCTTTGCGCATATAAAAAAGTTTTTTCTCTTTCCATTGCATCCGTGCCCTGCTCTGCCATATGCAAAGAATAAGGAGAATTTTCATTTATATACTCGCCGGTAGAAGTATCCATCATCTGTTCTTTTAAGTTTTGGAGCTGTGTAATTATTTCATCTCTTTTATCGAGAATGATCTTTTTAAAATGCTCCAAATCTTTTTTACTGTATCCTTTTATCTTTTTAATGGCTTCTGCTCTTGCAGCTGCTTTTGCATCAACGTCGTCAACATAAACTTCTTGTTTTTTTGCTGCAGCCTTTCTGGGTTTTTTAACAGGCGTTTTTTTTGCTTTTGCCTGAGTAGTTTTTTTAGCGGTTTCTTTTTTTGCAGCGGTTTTTTTAACAGATGCTTTTGCTTTAGTCGTCGATTTCTTTTTAACAGTAGTTTTTTTAGTTGTTGTTTTCTTTGCCATAATAGATGCTTTCTTTCCGTTTTTTTTCTTTGATGTTAATTTAGTACTAATTTTTTTTACTTTGTCTTTTTCCTTAGTCGTCTTACTCTTTGTTTTTGCAGGAATCTTTTTTTCTGTTTTCTTTTTAGCCATTTTAATTCTCCGAAAATTAGGAATTAACTCTTTCGATACTGATTGCACAATTAATATTATTTATCCGCCAATCGGTTTTTGTTGCACCGTTAAGATCTTTCATGTCTATTATCTCATCGGCAAGGGTTTCGTTCGAAACATATTGACTAAACATTTTAACCGCATTAATTAGTTCTGCGTTTCCCGAATATTTAATCATTATTCTATCGGTTACTTCAAACCCGGAATCTTTTCTCATATTTTGAATTCTGTTTACAAACTCTCTTGCAAGACCTTCCGCAATTAATTCATCCGAAAGCTCGGAATCAATGGCAACCGTTACCCCCTCCGTACTCTCTACTACCCAGCCTTCAATTTCAGAGCCTAATATTTCTACGTCTTCGGAAGTTATGTTGAGCAATTCACCGTCAACGTATACTTCAATATTATCATTTGTTTCTAAAGTATCAATGTTTTCTCTGGTAAAATTTTTTATTATTTCGGCTACGTTTTTTACTTTTTTTCCGAATTTCGGTCCGATCGATTTAAAATTAGGTTTCGCTGTTTTGTTAACAATGCCCGAATCATCGTCTAAAAGAACGAGTTCTTTAATATTTACCTCGTCTAAAATTACGTCCTGCATTTGTTTTACCGCATCCTGCTTCGATTTATCCACAACAACCATAATTTTTTCAAGCGGCTGACGTACTTTTAAATTTGCTTTTGCACGCATTGAACGGGTTAGGTATACAACCTTTTGGGCAATCTCCATCTTATCAATCAATTCATCGTTGATGTAATCGGGTTTTGGAATGGATGACAAATGTACCGATTCGTAATTTTCTTTATGGGTAACGGAATTAAGTTTTTGATAAATCTCTTCGGCAATGAACGGAATAAACGGAGCCGAAAGTTTTGAAATTTTTATCAGGCATTCGTATAAAGTTTGATATGCCGATAGTTTGTTTTCGTTCATTTCCGATTTCCAAAATCTTCTTCTGCAGCGTCGGATATACCAATTGGACAACTGGTCAATTGTAAACTCGGATATTAACCTGGCCGCCTTGGTTAAATTGTAATTGTCCATATTATCGGTGTAAGCGGCAATTAGAGAGTTAAGTTTAGCCAGTATCCATCGGTCAATTTCCGGTCTTTTATCGTAATCAATATCTTCTTCTTCATATTTGAATTTATCGATATTGGCATAGAGAGTGAAAAAAGAATACGTGTTCAGTAAAGTGCCGAAGAATTTTCTTTGTACTTCTTTTAAGCCGTCTTCGTCGAACAAAGTTGTTCTCCAAGGCGGACTTGCGGTCGTTAAGTACCATCTTGTTGCATCCGCGCCGTATTTATCAAAAAGCACAAACGGGTCTACCGTATTGCCTTTTGACTTGGACATTTTCATTCCGTTCTTGTCCAAAATCAATTCGTTAACAATTATATTTTTGTACGCTATGCTGTCGAACAACATAGTTGAAATTGCGTGCATAGTGTAAAACCATCCGCGTGTCTGATCGACGCCTTCGCAGATATAATCGGAAGGGAAAGAATTATTTTCAAACAACTCCTTGTTCTCAAAAGGATAATGGTACTGAGCGAACGGCATTGAGCCGGAGTCAAACCAAACGTCAATTACTTCGTGTGTACGCTTGTAAATTTTACCGTTTCTTTCAAAAAGAATTTTATCGACAAACGGTTTGTGAAGGTCAATTTCTTTTATTTCGGCTACGCTTATTCTTTTTCCGTCTTCTTCAATGAAACCTTCTTTTAATTCTTCAATGCTTCCTACTGCGAACATATCCCCGTCTTCACTTATCCAAATTGGAAGAGGAGTAGCCCAGAATCTATCCCTGGACAAAGCCCAGTCCTTGTTTTCTTCCAACCAATTTCCGAATCTTCCTTCACCTACTTCAGGCGGATGCCAATTAATTGTTTTATTCAACTCAACCATCCTTTTGGCAACTTGAGTTGTTCTTATAAACCAAGATTCCCTTGCATAATAGATGATAGGTACATTTTCGTTTCTCCAGCTAAACGGGTAGGAGTGGGTGATGGTTTCTTTTTTGTATAATTTGCCCTCTTCTTTTAACTTTATAATTATATCTTTATCGGCATCTTTAACAAACTGTCCGGCAAAGTCAGTAATTTCGTCAGTAAACAAACCTGCTCTTGTAACCGGCTGAAGCATCGGCAAATTATTTTCTTTTGAAAGTTCGTAATCATCAACGCCGAAAGCAGGGGCAATATGAACAATGCCCGATCCGTCTTCTGTACTTACAAAATTTCCGGTTAAAACGTAAAACGCTTTTTTATCAACACTTAAATAATCAAATAGTTGTTCGTATTCGGTACCTTTAAGTTTGCCGCCTTCAAATTCATCAATTATTTCATATTCTTCTTTAATAACGCTCAGTCTTTCTTTGGCGAGTATTATTTTTTTACCTTCGGTTTCAATTTTTACATAATTAATATTTTCGCCCACCGCCAAGGCTACATTAGAGATAAGTGTCCACGGTGTTGTGGTCCACACCAGAAAACTTGTATCGGAATTTTTAATTTTAAACAGAACATAAACGGAAGGATCTTTAGTATCTCTGTAACCCAAAGCTAATTCGTGTGAAGACAGGACGGTTTCCGAGTGAGGGTCCTGCGGTACAATTTTGTAGTCTTTATAAATTAATCCCTTATCAAAAAGGGTTTTTAACGCCCACCAAACAGATTCTATATAGTTGTTTGTAAAAGTAACATAGGCATCGTCAAGGTCAATCCAATAACCCATACGCGTGGTCATTTTCTCCCACAAATCTTTGTAGGTAAATACGGAATTCCTGCACGCAATGTTGTATTTCTCAATTCCGTATTCAGCAATTTCACTTTTGTGTTTTATGCCGAGAGATTTTTCAACTTCAATTTCAACGGGAAGACCATGCGTATCCCACCCTGCTTTTCGGTTGACTTTATAACCCTGCATGGTTTTGTATCGGCAGACAAGGTCTTTTAAAGTTCTTGAAATAACGTGGTGAATTCCCGGTTTTCCGTTAGCTGTGGGAGGTCCTTCGTAAAAAGTAAACGACTTACCCTCATCTTTTGACGAGACGCTCTTTTCAAATATTTTATTCTCTTTCCAGAATTCTAATATCTTTTCTTCTATTTCGGGATAATTTATTTTATCCAAATTCTGCTTAAACATTTTTCCGGTACTTTACTTTTATATTATTCTGTGTTTGTATAGTTATTTTATAAATTTTCGTATTTTCTTATTAATTCTTTTTCTATTTGAATAAAGTTCTTCAGTTCTTTTTGTATTCTTTCTTTTTTCATAAGAACTTCTTTTGCCTGCAATTCGGCTTCGTTAATTATCTTTTCCGCGTTCAACTCGGCTTCTTTCATTTTTAACTCGGCTTCTTTGTTTGCATCGTGCAAAACATTCTCAAACAAATAAACTTTTTCGGTAAGAACCGCACATTTTTTTTCGAGCATTATTATTTCCGCAACCGCAAGACCGAAAAATGAAATTGCTCCGAGAGTAATATTTCTCAAAGTGTACATTATCATATTTTCGACAAGAAGTTGATTGCCGAAGAAATATTCCCTGAATGTAACTACAACAACAAGGCTGATAAATGTAGCTGCTACAATTGTTGCAAAAATTACTTTGCCTCCAAAATTCCAGTCCAAGGTTCTGTCGATGTACCAGCCGCAAGCAAAACAAAGCACAAGCAAAATGAACCAAACGGCAAAAGCGTTGTTGCCGAAGTCAAAGATATTTGTATTTAAAAAATTAGACCCGAACATTATTAGCGCCAAAAGCACGGGAATAAAAAAGTGATATATGGGTACTTTTAAATTCATCATAATTTTTTTATAACTTGACTCATAATTAAGGTCATTTTTGGTTCCGCTTTCTGCGCGGTTGCTATTATCTCTTCAACATTAACGGGCTGCAGAGTTTCCGGGAAACATTCATCGGTAATAATGCTGATGCCCAGCACTTTAATTCCCATGTGATTAGCCACAATATTTTCCGGAATGGTTGACATACCGACAACGTCCGCCCCGATGGTACGTAAAAATTTGTATTCGGCTTTTGTTTCTAAATTCGGACCCGGAACCGCAACATAAACACCTTTTTGAATTTTTATATTATTTTCTTCAGCTACCTTTTCGGCAAGGGCAATAAGGTCTTTGCTGTAAGGTTCGCTCATATCCGGAAATCTTGGACCGAGTTCGTCTTCGTTTTTTCCTATCAGCGGGTTATCGCCCAATAAATTAATATGGTCTTCCATCAACATTACGTCGCCTTTTTGAAACGCAGGGTTCATCCCTCCGCAGGCGTTGGAGACGAGTAAAGTTTTAACGCCTAAAAATTTCATTACTTTAACGGGAAAAGTAATTTGCTGCATCGAGTAACCCTCGTAGTAATGAAAACGTCCTTGCATTGCAACAACTTTTTTATCACCAAGCGTACCGAAAATAAGTTTGCCTTTGTGTGATTCAACGGTAGAAACAGGAAAGTGAGGCAGATTAGCATAATCAATTTCGTGTTGAATGTTAATTTCCTTCACAAGTCCGCCGAGTCCCGTACCGAGAATAATCCCCACCGGATATTCATCTTCGGTGTGCTGTTTTATTACTTTTAACGTTTCGTTTATTTTTGTAATTAAATCGCTCATAATTTTAATTATAATAATTTTTTCACTATATCATCAATATCGACATCTAATTTTTTCTTGTTTTCAAAACCAAATTGTTCCGCATCGGGCTGTTCTTCTCCGCTGCCTAATTTTAGTTCTACAATCTGTGCCTGCGAATGTATAATCGATTTTAATTTGGAAACTATCAAATCCCTTTCATCCCTTAAATGAATAACGGCTGTTCTAATTTCGTTTGCATCTTCTCTGGCTTTTTCCAATATCTGCGAAGCTTTAACTTCAGCTTCTTTAACCATAAGTGAAGATTGTTTTTTTGTGGACTCAATAGATTTTGAAGAAGATTCCTGTGCCTTTAGCAACGTGTCCTGCAGGTTCTTCTCAATCCGTCTGTATTCGCTCAATTTTTCTTTGGCACTATCCAGTTCTTTGGTTAAAGTATCGTTTTCTCTCTGCAGAGTTTCAAACTCATCTGCCAACTTGGAAAGGAAAGCTTCAACTTCATCTACATCGTATCCTCTAATACTTTTGCCGAATTCCTGTCTTTTAATATTTAGCGGTGAGATTTTCATAATTCTCTCCAACTTTTTGAATAATCCCTTGCTCCAAAAATAGCCGAACCGATTCTAAGCATGGTTGCTCCTTCTTCAATGGCAATTTCAAAATCGGCAGACATGCCCATTGACAAATGTTCAAGCCGAATACCATTTGAAACAAATTTATATTTTAACATACGTAAAAATTCAAAACTTTTTCTGATTTTATTTTCATCTTTAGTATAAGGAGCCATTGTCATCAAACCAATAAGTTTTAAATTTTTCAACTCTTGCGTTTTGTAAACAAGAGCTTCAACTTCGCTTTCTTCGGTTATTCCGTGTTTGCTTTCTTCCTTCGAAGTATTGACCTCAATAAAAACCTTTTGAATTTTATCTAATTTTTCGGCTCTTTTATTTATTTCTTCGGCTAACGAGAGTGAATTAACGGAATGAATATATTCAGCCCATCTAACAACATACTTCACTTTGTTCTTCTGCAGATTACCGATAAAATGCCAGCAAATATTTTCATCAATTAATTTTGCTTTACCGTCCAATTCCTGGGGTCTGTTCTCACCGAAATCGATTTGACCCGCCGCAAAAGCTTCCTTAATATGCCTAACGCCGAAATTCTTTGAAACAGCGATGAGCTTAACTTCCTCAGGGTCTCTGTTTACCTCAGAACATTTATTTGATATCTTTTCTTTTATCCTATTAAGATTTTCTTCAATCATCGAAAATAAGAAATGTGAATGTATTGTTTTTTAACTAATTAATCAACGAGCAGCCTTTATTTCAGCCATACAGGAGTTTATATCTTGTAAAATTTAAATCTTTAAAAAAGATAATATAAAATCTTTTAAAAAAGTGAAAGAAAGATTGTATTAAAAGTGTCTTTCAATTTTTGTAATTTTAGTTTATAAATATACGGATATTAGGAGATTAAAATGGAACTCGTCATCTTACAAAATATAAAA
This sequence comes from uncultured Ignavibacteriaceae bacterium, assembly GCA_964486645.1. Lineage (GTDB taxonomy): Bacteria > Bacteroidota > Ignavibacteria > Ignavibacteriales > Ignavibacteriaceae. The sequence goes on from CAZAOG010000011.1 coordinate 38,109, forward strand.
ATAAAAGCTTCACGGAATAGAAGAACTATTGTGCTTCCCGAATCTGATGACGAAAGAGTTTTGCGCGCCGCCGATAAATTGCTGAACGAAAATTTAGTTTCGGTTATTACATTAGGCGATGAAGAAAAGATAAGGTCGGACGCAAAGAACTTAAAATTAGAATTAAAAGGCATCAGAATTATTAATCCAACAACCGCCGATAAGCTCAGCGATTTTACAAACATTTATTTTAATTTAAGAAAGAAAAAGGGGATTACAATTGAACAGGCACGGCAGTCGGTTAAACAAAATCTCTTTTTTGCCGCAATGATGGTGAAAGAAGGTTTAGCCGATGCAAGCGTTGCGGGTTCAGTTGCCTCAACCGGCAATGTTTTAAGAGCTGGAATTCAGTGTGTGGGAATGAAACCCGAAATATCGATCGTCTCCAGTTTCTTTTTGATGATATTTCCCGACTTTAATTACAGCTTTGCCGATTGCGCCGTAGTTCCGAACCCCGATGAAACACAATTAGCCGATATTGCGATTGCAACCGCAGATAATTATAAAAAATTAATAGGCGAAGACCCGAACGTTGCAATGCTTTCTTTTTCGACAAAAGGAAGCGCGAAGCATGAAAGTATTGATAAAGTATTGAGCGCTCTTTCAAAAGTAAAACAAAAAAGACCGGATTTAAATGTAGACGGAGAACTTCAGTTTGACGCGGCAATAATTGATTCAATAGGAAAAAGAAAAGCACCGGGCAGTAATGTTGCCGGAAGAGCAAACGTGTTTATTTTCCCCGATTTAAATGCAGGGAACATTGCCTATAAAATTACGGAAAGACTCGGCGGCGCCGTTGCGGTAGGACCGATTGTACAGGGGCTGAAAAAACCGTTCTTCGATTTAAGCCGCGGATGCAGCGTCGACGATATTGTTTATACAGTGTGTATCGCTTCTTTGATGAGTTAGAATGTTAAATGTCTTTCCGGCAATTGTAATACCGAATCTGTTTCGGGCTATAAAAAGCAATTTCCTTTTTTAATTAGACACTGAAATTATCCGATAATTGACCGGCGGCAAAACATTTGTGCGAACTAATAACGCTTAATTATTCTATAAATTTTTATAAACCTTACCTAAAAATTTATCCACTTTATATTTTCCGAAAGAAGAAATAAAGAAAGGAATAGAAATTAAAAATGATGCAATGATCGAAGAATTTAAATATTCTTTATCGTTTGAAAACCAAAAAATAATTGTCCACAAGAAAATAATAATTCCTGTTGAAAAATAAGCTTCCTGCATATCGGCTGTCATCCATCCGGAATAAATAGATAGTATGTACAGCAAAATAATCCACCCCAAGGGAAAATCCCAATAAAAGATATCGCCGTAATAATTTCCTTTCATATAGTATTTAATCAGCAGATCGAACAATAAAATTAGAATGACTGTAAGTGATAAATTTTTAACATTATTTCTAAAAAAGAACAGAAGGAAGATCAAATAAAATCCGAGAGGAAAATAAGATAAATACGATAAAAAACTTGCTATAAAAGCAAATGAGATAATGTAAAGATCAATTTTATCGGGATTTAGATATTTGTCGGTGATAAAGAAAGTTATTGCCAATAAAATAGAAGCCGACAAGTTAACGAATAAGGGGAAAGACTCTTCTTTCAAAGATTGAAAATTAAGAGTAAGAATAACTATAGATATAATTATAAATATTAAAGAAAACCAATTTATGTAATGTTTTTTTGAAAACATCTTTTAATAATTATTTTTTTTAATTTTCTCTTTAACGATAAGCTTTGCGTCTATAATTTCTTTGTGGTCTAAATTAAGCAGCCCTCCTATCTTTTTGATAAAATGGTCCTCATACTTGTCAAGTACATTATCGCTGTAGACAAGTTGCCACAGATTTATCATTAAGTCAAATTTTTCTTCTCTTGAAAAAGAAGAATCTATAATAGAGGTAAACTGATAGAGGTCCAAACTTTGCTGTCTTTCATGCTCGGAATATTGGAGCAATTCTTCAACCGCTTGATAAGAGAGGGAATATTTATTTTCAATTATTTCCACAATTAATTTTTTTTCGTCATCCGAAAAATCACCGTCGGCACGTGCAAGTTCAATGAACAGGACGCAGGTTGCAATTTTTATTCTTTCTTCATTATCAATTGAAGTCGATGTTTCTTCAGTTTGCGGTAACAATAGATCTTTTATGTAATCGAACATTTAAATTTTCAATTTGTTAAAAAAAGTGTTGTAGAAAGTTATTCTTTATCCCGTAAAAAATCATTATGTTTTTGCATTATAATTATAAAAATAAAATTTAATGAAATACATCCGAAAATTATACGATTGGGTTTTATCCTGGGCTGATTCGCCTTACGGTGCAATTGCACTTTTTATTTTAGCATTTGCCGAGTCATCTTTTTTTCCCGTTCCGCCTGACGCTTTATTGATAGCACTTATTTTAGGCGCAAGAAAAAAAGCCTTTAGGTTTGCACTTATTTGTACAATCGGTTCTATTAGCGGTGCCGTATTGGGTTATTTGATTGGTCATTATTTATGGTGGTCGCCAAATAATGAATTTTCTTCGGTAGCCGGTTTTTTCTTCAACAATTTTCCGGGCTTTACGGAAGAAATGTTTTACAGAATACAAGATTTGTACAACCAATTTAATTTTTGGATAGTCTTTACCGCAGGATTTACTCCTCTTCCTTACAAGGTTTTTACGGTTAGCGCCGGCGCGTTTAACATAAGTTTCACAATGTTTATGATCGCTTCAATTATCGGCAGAGGAGCGCGCTTCTTTTTAGTGTCGGCATTGATTTGGAAATTCGGTACGCCTATCAAGAGTTTTATTGATAAATATTTTAATCTTCTTGCTGTAGTTTTTACTGTTCTGTTAATCGGAGGATTTCTACTAATTAATTATTTGGTTTAATATTATCTCAACCCACGATTAAACCTGCCAACCGGTAGGCTGGATCGTGGGTAAAAAAAGTTTTTTTAATTCCACTTTATCGAATACCATTGCCTTAAAACATCTTCGGCAGGTTTGTTGTAAGGAGTATAGAAATCGTTTTGAGGATCTCCGCCGTCCTGCAGATAGCTGGGCCATTTCCACCAGTACATACCGGCCAACCATTTCGTACCGTGTGCAGCTTTTAAAATTGCTCTGTAACTTCTTGCCTGATTTTGATAGTTCGCCTCTTTTATTGTCTCTTTTTCAAAAGAAGTCATCCATGGATATTTAGAACTTCTGAATCCCACCTCGGTAAAAATTACGGGCTTGTTGTATTTTTTTTGCACCGATGCAATTTTGGAAATAATTTTTTTTGCCCCGTCGAATAATTCAGTGTCCGTGGGATTTTCTTTCGTGCTGAGCGGATAATATTCACTTATTCCTATGTAATCCAAATAATCCCAAAATTTTATACTTTCAAATTCTTCTCCCCAGTTAGCGCCGTAAGTTAATTTACCGCTGTAAATGCTTCTTATGTTTTTTATTAGTTCAACCCATTCGGCGTTATGTGTTGTTGTGGTTTTAAGCAGCTCGTTGCCGATGCAGAGCATGGGAATTTTATACATCTCCGCGATAACCGCATAATGCATAATCCAGTTTTTGTAATTTTTAAAAAACAATTTCCAGTCTTTTTCATTCTGCATCTCAATATCGCCGGGCCAGCCGCGACCGACATAAATTTGGGGCTTTAGCATCAAATTAAGATTTAATTTCTGCGATAAATGTTCGAGATAAATTATGGTTTCGTCATTTTCACTAAAAGCGCTCTTCCAAAAACTTAACGGTGCAGGTTTTTTTGGATCCCTCATCGAAGTGAAAGGAATAATAGAAATGGAATTAGTGCCAAGTTCTACGGCTTTTTTTAACGATTCGAATGAAGACTTTGAAAGATAACCGTTGTGGATTCTGTAGCCTTCGTGGGCATAGCTTAAACCTTTTTGAAAACTCGGAACAGGAGAAAAAGTATTATTTTTATCTTTATTTATTTGCTGTTCATATTTTTTACTTAATTTATTTAAATAACTTTTCCACTCTTTTTCCAAAACCGCAATTTTCTTTTTGCCGAAAGTTCTTTTGGTCTTGTAAAGATTAATAGCTTTTCTCTTCCCGTATCTATTTACATAAAATTGGACGAAGGTTGCGCCTAACGGGTTTGAAATCAGATTTGAAATGTAAGATTGTTTTTTATTATCGAGCAATTCGTTCAACTTGGGAAAGTACTTCGACAAATAAATTTTGCTTGCCCAGTACTCAAATCCTCTGCCTCTCCGGTTGTTGGAAAAGTATTTGGAAAAACCGTTGGTTATAAATTTATATTTTGAAACGCCGTAATTTTTTTCGATTAAATACCCTGCGGTTGCCGAAAAATCATCCCCGTTTATCCAGTCATTTTTAATAACGTTTATCGAGTTGTTTTTGATATTATAATTTGAAAGATCGGTGTTTTGAATTATAAGTCCCTTCCGCTCAAAGCTTTCAAAGAGATGATAATCAAAAGCGGGTACTTTGAAATTTTTACCGAGAAATTTTTCAAGTTTGTTTATATTATTTTTTAATTCATCGTTTAACGAAGCAACGGAAAGAGTCTTGAAAGTTTTTGAATGAATAATAATGTTTCCAAAATCAAAAGGAATGCTTTTCCTTGAACTACGGAAATCCCAAAATTTATTTTTATCCAAATACCATTTATTGTTATCGTCAATTTTAAATTCACCGATGACAAGGTTCTCTCCGTTTCGTTTAATTTGAATTCCCGACAGATACGTCAGTTGTATGTTATTTAAAACATATTCATCATCGTTTCCGACCACAAAAAAAGATATTTTTTTCTCATTAAAAGGATTTTTATAAGCCATAATCCCGATATCAGCGGGCTTAAAAAATTTATATTTTCCGTATGTAAATCCGTTTTCCGTAATTTTAACCGGCAGTTTATCCTTTATTTTTTTGAATAATAAATTTGATTGTGTAGTTCCGACAATCAGCAGAGTTTTATTTTTAAGTAAGGTATCCGTTACAGAGGAATCTGCGGCAATATCCATTTGAAATCTTCTAAAAAACAGACGCAGTTTTTTTAATTTCGTTATATATTTTTTTGTTATTTCTTTGGAAGTGTTTGTGGGATAAATAATCACACCGCCGTTGTTAAACATATCAACAAATAACTCTCTGAATTTATTTTCATCATTTTTTGTTTTGTTGAAATTTGCCGATTTATCTATACTTGATAAAAACAAAAACGAAGCTGTAATCAGCAGAATTATTGACAAACTGTATATTATCGGTTTTTTTAATTTCATTTAAATTTATAAAAATTAGCGTGATATATTTTTTAAGATCTGCCCTTTAACAGTAAAAATAATATAAAAATATTTAGGGTAAATTAATAAGAATAATGATAAATGGTAAAAAACCAAGCGAATACTAATTAAAATAGTTTTTCAAATATTTACCTGTCCATGAATTTTTGTTGGCAGCAATTTCTTCCGGTGTGCCCGCGGCAACAATCATCCCGCCTTTTTCCCCGGCTTCCGGTCCGAGATCGATAACATAATCGGCACATTTTATAACTTCTAAATTATGCTCTATAATTAAAACGGAATTACCTCTTTCAATCAACAAATTGAAACAAGTAAGTAATTTGTCTATATCGTAAAAGTGAAGTCCTGTTGTCGGTTCATCGAAAAGAAAAAGAGAATGTTTTCTGTCATTTTGTTTTGTTAAATGCGATGCAAGTTTTACCCTCTGTGCTTCTCCGCCGGAAAGTGTATTCGAAGGTTGTCCGAGTTTAATATATCCCAAGCCTACATCGTTAAGAAGTTTGATATACTTTAATATTTTAGGTTCGTCACTAAAGAAATCCACAGCCTCGTTTACGGTCATATTTAAAACGTCAACAAGGTTCCTGTTTTTATAAGTTATTTCTCTTATTTCCTTTTTAAATCTTGTTCCTCCGCACTCTTCGCAAGTTAAATATAAATCCGCGAGAAACTGCATTTCGACCTTTATAAATCCGTCGCCCGCACAAGTTTCGCATCTGCCGCCCGGAACATTAAATGAAAAATATCCCGGTTTATATCCTCTTGTTCTTGCCTGATACGTGTTTGCAAATAATGCCCTAATGTGTTCAAAAGCTTTTATATAACTTATAGGATTGGAACGGGGTGACTTACCGATAGGGGATTGGTCTACTATTTCAACTATGTCAATAAAACGTGCTCCGTCTATTTTGTCGTAGCCTTCTTTTTTAGAAACCGGCATACCCAAAGATCTTCTCAATCCGTTGTAAAGTACATCGTAGACCAACGTGCTTTTACCCGAACCGCTTACGCCCGTAATTACCACGAATTTATTTAACGGAATACTTATATCAAGATTTTTAAGATTGTTCTCGCGTGCACCGAATATCTCAATTTCCTTTGTGGCTTTCGTATTTCTTGTTTTAGGTATCGGAATCTTCAATTTGCCCGATAAATATTTACCCGATAAAGATTTTTCGTCCTTTAAAATTTCTTCGTAAGTACCCATTGAAATTATTTCTCCGCCCTGCTCGCCTGCTTTTGGTCCCATGTCTATAACAATGTCCGCTTCTTTTATCATCTCGGGGTCGTGTTCAACAACAAGAACCGTGTTGCCGATATCCCTTAAATTTTTAAGTATTTTTATTAATTTCGAATTGTCTCTCGGGTGCAAGCCTATACTCGGTTCGTCCAAAACATAAAGCGTACCTACCAACGAAGAACCCAATGACGTTGCCAGGTTTATTCTTTGAGTCTCTCCGCCGGATAAAGTGCTGCTCAGTCTGTCCAGCGTTAAATAACCGATGCCTACATTATTTAAAAATGTTAATCTTTTTATAATTTCTTTTAATACCCTGTCTCCGACTTTCAGTTCATAATCGGACAACTCTATTTTTGTAAAAAATTTCAACGACTTCTCTATCGGAAGCTGCACTATCTCGTAAATGGATTTTCCGGCTACTTTAACCTGCAGAGCTTCTCTTCGGAGTCTTGAGCCTTTGCAAGCCGAACAAAGCGTATAACCTCTGTATCTGCTAAGTAATACGCGTATGTGCATTTTATACGACTTATGTTCAAGCTTTTCAAAAAACTTATCGATTCCTTTATAGCTGCCGAATCCTCTTTTAATAAGACTTACTTGGTCGTCTCTCAAATCTTTAAATGGTTTGTTTAAAGGTATCCCGTATTCTTTTGCATTTTGAACCAATGCCCTTAAATGCACGCTGAATTTAGGAGATCTGAAAGGAGCAATCGCCCCTTCCGAAATACTCAGCTCAGGTTTGGGAACTACAAGATTCATATCAATCCCGATTGTTTTACCGAACCCCTGACAAACGGGACACGCCCCGAACGGATTATTAAAAGAAAAGAATCTGGGTTCTGGTTCTTCGTATCTTATTCCGCAGCATTCGTAAAATTTATTAAAATTTTGTTCTTCGTGCGTTTCAGAGTTTACAATTACCAATCTGTTTTCGCCTTCTTTGAACGTAACTTCTATAGAATCGAATAATTTTTCCCTTAAATTCTCTTTTGTGATTTTAAAGCGGTCAACTATTACCCTTAAATTTGATTTTTTTTTCGGAACGGAATATTCTCCGTTCAAATCAAGTATTTTTCCCTTATTGTAAATTCTGAAAAAACCCCTTTTTTTAAGAAGCTCTAATTCTTCTTTTACGGTTCTATCTTTATGTATTTTAACGGGAAAAGTAAGGTAATATTTTTCACCTTCTTCCCTGTCATTCAGCCACTTAATTACCGTAGTGGTTGTTTCTTTTTTAACCTGGTTCCCGCATTGAAAACAAATTGTTTTGCCGACCCGTGCATAAAGCAGACGAAGATAATCGTAAACATCCGTGCTTGTGCCTACGGTTGAACGTGAGTTTTTGCTTCCTTTCTTTTGTTCAATTGCAACGGCGGGACTTATTCCCTGAATATAATCCACATCGGGTTTATTCATCCTTTCCAAAAATTGGCGTGCATAGGACGAAAGACTTTCAACATAACGGCGTTGCCCCTCGGCATAGATCGTATCGAAAACCAAAGAAGACTTACCGCTGCCGCTGACACCCGTAAAAACCACTAATTTATTCCGCGGTATTTCGAATGAAAGATTTTTAAGGTTATGCTCTCTGGCACCCTTTATAATTATCTTTTTATTGTTAGTATTATTCTTCTTTTTCATAAAAATTGAAATTAACGTAAGTAATCAAGTTACAAAATATTTTTTAAACGGACGTAATTACAGACAAGAATATTTTATGTGTTTTTTAGCCTTAATGAGATATATGATTTTTTTATTATATTTTATTCGGAATTGTATTTGTCTTCTCTTCAAAAATTATTCGTGATGATTAAACGGAGTAGATATGAAAAAGATTAA
>CAZAOG010000012.1:0-8549 GCA_964486645.1 uncultured Ignavibacteriaceae bacterium
TTATTTGTTTTTTAACATTATCTGAATTTCTGATTAAATTTTTGTTTTTAGGTTTTAATGTTTTGCAGGATAGGTAGAGAGACATTTTTGCAAGATAATTTCTTACAAATATTTCCTTGCCATTCGGAAAAGACGATATATAAATATTCTTCAAACCATACCCCCTCAAATAAATGAGGTTAAATTGCTTTACGGAACCCCGGAGTGGAAATTGTGATTTGTTCCTAATTGTTTTTTCTTTAAAATAACGTTTTTTAGTACTTCAAGTCAAGAACAAGTTAAAAAAAACAACAAACCGAATAACAAATAAAAGACAAGCGTTAAAACTCAATTATATAAACTTTTGCAGCCGGTTATTGGAATTAAGCTGTCCGGCGTATCCATAATGGCTTACGGAAAAAAAATGGTGGTAAAAGTTTATTGAGTAAAAAATTGAATAATTCTGAAGAAGAATATTATTTGTGCGGATTTGTAATTTCCGTTTATGTTTATTTTTTCTTAAAAACACCACGGTTTAACCGCAGATAACTCTGAGGATTCGCGGAGTAAACAGAGGAAATTATTAGATTTATTCTCATTTGGTATTCTCAGTGTTGTCTCTGCTTTCTCTGCTTTCTCCGCGGTTAATTATTCTTTACAGAATCGGCAATCAATTAATTTGTTATCTTTTTAAGATTATCCCTATTTTTAGTATCTATTTAAAACCAAAAAATAGGAAAATACCACGATGAAAAAATCAATATTTCTTTTTTTAATTATAGGACTCATTTCAATGTCTTGCACAAATAAAGAATCAAACCCATTTTTAGTCGAATGGAACACGCCCTTCCAAACTCCTCCTTTTGACAAAATAAAAACCGAACATTATTTACCGGCTTTTAAAGAGGGAATAAGGCAGCACAATAATGAAATAAATACGATTGCCGATAATCCCGAAGCGCCGACTTTTAAAAATACAATCGAAGCTTTGGACTACAGCGGAAAGATACTAACGAGGGTAAGAAGAGTGTTTACCGCAATGAACGAAGCAATGACTAACGATGCGATGCGGAAGATTTCAAAAGAGATTTCCACTCTTCGTTCAAATCACAAAGACGACATTTATTTAAATCAGAAACTGTTTGAAAGAGTAAAAACCGTCTATCGGCAGAAAGATAAATTAGGATTGAACAGAGAACAACAAATGTTGTTAGATAAATATTATAAAAGATTTGTACGCGGAGGTGCAAATTTAAGCGAAAAAGATAAAACAACGTTCCGCAAATTAAATAAAGAAATTTCTTTGCTGATGTTAAAATTCGGTGAAAACGTTTTGAAGGAAATTAACAAATTCGAACTGGTGATCGATAAAAAAGAAGACCTCGAGGGTCTGCCGCAAGGTGTAATTGATGCGGCGGCTGAAACGGCAAAGGAAAAAGGATATAACGGCAAGTGGGTTTTTACGATTCAAAAACCGAGTATGATCCCATTTCTTCAATATTCTAAAAAAAGAAAATTAAGAGAAAAAATTTATTACGCTTATACCCACAAAGGTGATAACAACGACGAACTCGACAACAAAAAAATATTGGCAAAGATCGCTTCTCTTCGATTAAAAAGAGCCAATCTTTTGGGATATAAAACACACGCCGATTATGTACTTGACGACCAAATGGCAAAAAATCCTAATAATGTTTATAAACTATTAAATAAAGTTTGGCCTCCTGCACTTAAAGTAGCAAAAAAAGAACGTGCGGAAATGCAAAAGATTATCTATAAAGAAGGTAATAAATTTAAACTGGCTTCGTGGGACTGGTGGTATTACGCCGAAAAATTAAAGAAACAAAAATATAATTTAGACGAAGAACAGCTGAGACCTTATTTCAAATTGGAAAATGTGATTTCGGGTGTTTTTAATTTGGCTTCTAAATTATTCGATATTCAATTTGTCGAAAGAAACGACATACCAAAATATCACCCGGATGTTAAAACTTTTGAAGTGAAGGATAAACAAGGTAATCACATTGCAATTCTTTACACCGATTACTTCCCGCGTGCAAGTAAACGCGGCGGTGCTTGGATGGACGCATTCAGAAAACAGAGTAAAGAAAACGGAAAGTTTATCCATCCGGTAATTTATAATGTCGGCAATTTCACAAAGCCTACACCTGACAAACCTTCCCTTTTAAGCATTGACGAAGTCGAAACATTATTTCATGAATTTGGTCACGCGCTGCACGGAATGCTTTCAAACGCTACATACGAATCAACTTCGGGAACCGAAACACCGAGGGACTTTGTGGAATTTCCGTCACAGGTAATGGAAAATTGGGCGCTGTATCCTACGGTGTTGAACAAATATGCCAAACACTACAAAACGGGTAAAATAATCCCCAACAAATTAATTGAAAAGATTAAAAACAGCAGTAAGTTTAATCAAGGATTTAAAACGGTTGAATATTTAGCTGCTTCATTTCTGGATATGAAGTGGCATACGTTAACGGATACAACCTTACAAGACGTAAATAAATTTGAAAATAAAACTTTGAATGATTTGGGGCTGATACCTGAGATTGTTCCAAGATACAGAAGCACATATTTTAACCACATTTTCTCAAGTGAATATTCTGCCGGTTATTATAGTTATATTTGGTCGGAGGTATTGGACGCCGATGCATTTGCGGCATTTGTGGAAAGCGGCGATGTTTATAACAAAGAATTAGCCGACAGATACAAAAAGTATATTCTTTCTTCGGGCGGAACGGACGACGCGATGACGCTTTATAAAAAGTTCAGAGGTAAAGAACCGAGTATTGAACCGCTTTTGGAAAGAAGAGGATTGAAGTAAAATTTGTAAAGCGAAGCGCCGATTCGCTTTTTTCAACAATTTAACTTGAGCGAAACAGCCTGCCGCCAAGGCAGGCATTTCGCTCTACGTCTTTTGCATAAAAACATTTTTAAATTTGTGTTTTACTTTACTAAAAAAAGATAATAAAGCTTGTTACACACGAATTTTACCTCGAATAAAATTGATTCTTTTTTTAAAAAAATTCTGCAGGCTTATGTATTTATAAATTTACGTCCGGATTATTACAATTAAAATAATCTCGGGATAAATTACCGGAGGAATAAGTTTTTATAATTCTCATTTAGCTTTATATTCGTAAATGATAAAATTACAATTTCTTTCAAATAGAAATGCTCAATAAATATAAATATCTTGAATCTGAAAACAGAATTACTTTAAACCTTTGGTTTATAAAATTAAGGTGGATAGCAATTGTAATTTCATTCATTTTAATTTTACTGTCTGCAACCGTTCATAAATTTATTGACAAAGAAAGTCTGGTCCCGCTATTGTCAGTTAACTTTTTACTTATTGTTTCTAATTTTGTTTATAAAACATTTATCTCAAAAAAAATCTTTATCAAATACATTGAAAAAATTCAAATCTTTTTTGACTTGTTATTTCTTTCTATTTTTCTTCAATTCTCCGGAGGAATAGAAAATCCTCTTTCCTTTATTTACATTTTGCACGTTATCCTCAGCGGTATTTTGCTTTCGAAAAAGGATTGCTACAAAGTAGTTTTTATAGCAACATTCTTTTACGCATTTGTAAGTCTGAGTGAACTACTTAATATTTTCCCTCATTACACGCTATTAATTTACCCTCATTCTACTGAGGATAAAAAGGAAATTGTTACCTATGACTCGGAAAGAAACGGACACGTTATATATCAACAAAATTTATCGCACGTTGCTCTATATCCTTTATATGTATGGAGCATGATAATTTTAAACTTTTTTTTAATGCTGCTTACGGCCTACTTTATAACTACAATAATGGAGAGACTTAGAAATGAAGAAAGGGAAACACACGAAAAATATCAATGGCTGGAAAGAGTTCTGCAGGCAACCGGTGCGGGTTTGTTAATATTGAACAAGGATTTTACCTCGGAATGGATGAACGAACCGATAAAAAAATGGCTGAAGATAAAAGGAGTCTCCACTTCAAATGAAAATATAAGAATTTCGGAATGGACAAAGGACAAACATAACGAAGTAAGCAAAACATTTACCGACGGGATTACAAGAACCATTGAATTGGAAAAATTTCTTGAAACCGGACAAAAACAATTCTTTCAGATAACAATTGCACCCATGTTCAACCCTTCGGGTGAGATCTACCAAATAGTTGAACTGGTACAGGATATTACCGAAAAGAAAATATTGGAAGCCGAAATGCTTCATTCTTCAAAAATGGCTACGGTGGGTACAATGGCTGCAAGCATTGCCCACGAAGTAGGCAATCCTCTTTCTTCAATTTCTACAAGGTTAAAACTTTTGGAATCTAAAAAAGATGTTGTATATTTTAAAGAAAGCATACCTCTGCTTCAAAGAGAAATTGAAAGGATTAAGAGAATAGTAAGAGGCATTTCGCATTTCGGGAAACCTGAAAAAGAAACTTGGGGAGTGTGCAATATTAATTCTCTTTTAAAAGAAACCGTAGAAATGCTTAAATATCATAAGACCTCAAGAAAATGTAGAATTATCTTAAATTTAGATAAAAGTCTCCCGCCTACTTTAGCATCTCACGACCAAATGAAACAAGTATTTTTGAATTTGGGTTTAAATGCTTTTGAAGCGATGAAAGACGGGGGCGATCTTAACATAAAAACTTATTACAGAGACGGCAATATTATAATTAAATTTGAGGATACCGGTGAGGGAATGAAACAAAAAATTCTCGAACAAATTTTTACTCCTTTCTTTTCAACTAAAGAACAGGGTTCCGGATTGGGTTTATTTATCGTTTATCACATTATCCAGGCTCACGGCGGAGATATAAAATCTTTCAGTGAAATTGGAAAGGGTTCAAGTTTTATAATATATTTACCGATACAACTTCATTCAAAAAAAGCAGAATAAATATGGCTACTAAAATATTATTAATTGATGATGAGGAATTATTCAGAGAAGACTTTGCCCTCTTACTTAGAAATGAAGGCTATGAATGTATTACGGCTGAATCCGCCGAAGAAGGATTGAAAGCTGTAATTGAAGAATTGCCGGACATAGTTTTTTCCGATATAGTTATGCCCGGGAAAAGCGGTATTGACATCCTTCAGGATATAAACCGAAGTAATCCGGACGGTTCGGTTATAATTATGACTTCATTCGGTACGTTGGAAACGGCGATAAAAGCATTCAGGTACGGTGCTGTAGATTACATTTTAAAACCTATAGAAATTGAAGAAGTATTAATTAAAATTGAAAGAATTATCAGTCATAAAGAATTATTGAACGAAGTAAAATACTTACGAAAGGAAGTATTTGACAATACCGAAGATTTTTCTTTTATCGGCGAAAGCGAGCCTATTAAACGAATAAAAGAATTAATACTAAGAGTGGCTCCTACTAACAGCACGGTATTAATTACCGGTGAATCGGGTACGGGTAAAGAAGTTGTAGCACAAGCAATTCACCAAATAAGCGAAAACTCGGATAAACCGTTCATTGCAATAAACTGCTCAAGTCTGCAGGAAAATTTACTTGAAAGCGAATTATTCGGGCATACAAAAGGAGCTTTCACGGGTGCCGTTAACGATAAAATCGGTTTTTTCGAAGCAGCTGGAGAAGGAACGATATTATTGGACGAAATTTCCGAAATACCCATAACGCTGCAGAGTAAACTTTTAAGAGTTTTGGAACAAAAAGAATTTTACAGGGTCGGAGGAACTAAAAAATATCCTTTAAAAGCCAGAATAATTGCAGCTACAAACAGAGAATTAAAACAAAGCATAAAAAACGGGGATTTTAGAGAAGACCTGTATTACCGTATTGCCGTTTTTGAAATAGACCTTCCGTCCTTAAAATCGAGAAGAACAGACATTCCTCTGTTGATTAATTATTTTATTAAAAAATTCAATAACGAAATGAAGAAAAAATATATCGGTGTTTCTTCCGAAACTATGAAAGCAATGATAGGTTACGATTGGCCGGGAAATATTCGTGAATTAAGAAACGTTATCGAAAGAGCCATGATATTGTGTGAAAACAAAACAATAACGTTGGACGGACTACCGGCTCAAATAAAAGGAATTTCACCCCAGACAAGTAATTCAAAAAACTTAAAATCCGTTATAAATTCATACGAAAAAGCCTATATAACCCAATTATTAAATGAAAATAATTGGAATAAAGAAGAAACCGCTAAAATTTTAGATATTAATCCCTCCACTTTATACAGGAAAATTACCGAATTAGAAATAAAACAAGAAAAATAACTTGCTTTTCTTCTTCTTCAATTGGATTATGCAAAAAATATAACTATTTTCACCATACTTTTGCAAAATTGCAAGAAACATCACTTACTATTAACTGGCCTATATTTTTAACATATTGTTATATAATAAGTTAATAGAATCAGCAGATGTATAATTATCTTTGGCATAATCATTGGAACTTAATAAATGATATGCAAAATAAGTCGTTTTTAAAATTTGAGGTTAAAATGAAGAAAATAAGATTAAATATATTTTTATTTACAGTATTAATTGCAGGTTTATTATTTCTTACTGCAAATGATAATTTTGGTATTTCCGGTGGAAATCAGTGGAAAGTGCCCGGAATAGCCAAAAAACTTAAAAATCCTGTACCTGCAAATAAAGTATCATTAAAATTAGGAGAAAAATTATACGCACAAAATTGTGCAACTTGTCACGGAGAAGGCGGTTTAGGCGATGGACCGGGAGGTAAATATATTGGCAAAAAAGTTGCCAACTTAACATCAAAATCTGTACAAGATCAACCGGACGGTGTTTTATATTACAAAATTACTCGCGGAAGGGCACCTATGCCTGCTTACAAAACTATTCTAAAAACTAAAGAACGTTGGGCTGTTGTTAATTATATAAGATCACTTAAATCAAAATAAACACTAACTACGGAGTAAATAAAATGAAAAAAAATCGTTTTATACTGTTCTTGATAATGTCTATTATTATTGGCATTACTTTTCAAAGCAAGGCTCAAGACGATACTGATTTGCAGGGCCAAATTGCTAAATTCCAAGCAGGTACTCATCAATTTATGGTAACCGGTTATGGTTTAACTTCTTTCATTAAAGAGGAAAACGCTCCTTCTCAATTTGAGACCTCTTTTAGCCCTATTTTTCTATATAAAGCAAACGATAATTTGTTTTTTGAAGCGGAAATAGAAATTGAAATAGAGGACGGCGCTCAAGAATTTGGACTTGAATTTGCCCAAATTCTATATTCATTTAATGATTACTTAATTTTGGGAGCAGGTAAATTTTTAAACCCGGCTAACTATTTTATTGAAAGACTTCACCCGGCTTGGATAAATAAATTACCTACCAAACCTATGTTCGTCAGTCATCACGGCGGTTTACAGGCAGGACAACTTTTGGGTTTCCAATTAAGAGGAGGCGCTCCTATTAAAGGAAGCAGAGTTGAATATGCATTTTTTATGAGTATGGGACCTACGTTAGATTTAGTGGACGGATTTATTGATTTTAAGAACTATCTTGACAACAACAACAACAAGGCTATCGGTTTTAAATTCGGCTTTTTGCCGGTACCGAATTTGGAAATAGGTTATTCATTCGAAAACGCTCAAGTAGGAAGCGATAACACTGTTTTTGAAAATGTAAACTCAACAACCCACTCGGTTGATTTTACTTATACTAAAGATATAAAAGGACTTAAAGGAACTATAGATTTAAAAGCTCAAGCTTTGTGGCTGAACATTGATAATCCTAATATTGCACCTCTTACATTTGAAAATAATTCAAAAGGCGGTTACGCTCAAATAGCATTTCGCCCTTCAAGTGTAGATAACAATTTCTTTCAAAATTTAGAGTTTGTTTATCGTTATGATTGGCTTGATAAACCTGATAATGCAATAGAAAACCAATTGGTAAAACGCTCTACAATAGGAATCAGCTACTGGTTATCATCAAGCAGCCTTTTCAAATTTGCTTATGAAAGTAAAGATACAGAAATACCCGGAGGCAGCAAAACTAATGAACACCGTTATGTAGCTCAAATGGCATTTGGATTTTAATTATTAGGAGAAATAAAAATGAAATTAAATAAGAAATATTTATTCGGTTTTTTTCTAGGTATTGTTTTCTTTCTTGCATTTGCAATCGCCGGTTGTTCATCAACAACAAACGTTGTTGACAAATCCGGAGCTCAATTGTGGGGAGAAACTTGTTCCCGCTGCCATAGCATGCGTCCGCCTCAAAGTTTAACGGATGCTGAATGGGATGTTGTTGGATTACATATGAGAACAAGAGCTAATCTTTCAGGTAAAGAAACTGCGAAGATAATCGAATTCTTAAAAATGGCTAACTAATAAGGATTCGATTAGACTCAGAATACCGGATGATGAAAATCATTCGGTATTTTTATTTTAAATAATAATTAAAATTTACAAATAATATTTTAAATATATAAACTCACCGTTTAACGAATATTATATAATTAATAATTTATTATTATCTGTTATTCTGCTTACGAATTACAAATGTTATACTTTTTATG
>CAZAOG010000012.1:8649-34385 GCA_964486645.1 uncultured Ignavibacteriaceae bacterium
AATTTATTATTATCTGTTATTCTGCTTACGAATTACAAATGTTATACTTTTTATGTCAAGAAAAGATCCCGCCCTATTTACCCTTTGTCCGTATTTAGATATAACACCATCAACAGTTCCGCAGCATAAGCAATCAATTATTTGATTTTAAAATTCTGGTTAAAAATTTAAGGCTTATAACAAAAATTATCGCAGTAAAAGCGGCGCCTGTTAAAAAAGGATATTGATAACCTATATATTCGAACGCAAAACCTCCCCACAAAGGTCCCAAGACACGGGCAAAAGCCGAAAAAGATTGATTAACACCAAGCGTAAAACCCTGCTCACTTTCGGATGTATTTTTTGAAATTAAACTTAACATGGTAGGCTGCAGACTGCCGCTGCCGAGTGCAAGGATAATTGTAACAACAATCAGCCCGGTCATATTACCTGCATAAGGAACCATTGCCAAACCGGCCATCATTAAAAATGAGCCGATAATTATTATCTTCCTATCATCAATATATTTTGTTGCAAAACGAATTAAACCGCCTTGAACGAACGCCGAAACAATCCCGATGATTCCGTACATAATGCCGTTCTGCATATCGGTAAAATGATATTGTTTATAGCCGATTAGGGCAAAAGTCCCGTAAATATTTGCGATAGAAAAAACAAGGATAAAGAACATAATAATAAGAGAAGCAATCTTATTGTTTTTAAATAACAACTTAATTGCAGGAATATCAATTAATTTCCTTTGTTTTGTTTTAATTTTGTCTTTAACCTTTTTCAAAGATTCAGGCAGATAAAATATCGTAAATAAGAAAGCGAGAAAAGAAAACGATGCACTGGCAAAGCCGGTTACTTCGTAGCCGAATTTGGATAATAATCCACCGATAAGCGGTCCGAAAACAAAACCCAACCCGAATGCAGCCCCTATCAACCCCATTCCCTTAGAACGGTCTTTGACCGTAGTAATATCTGCAATATAAGCTTGAGCTACCGCAACGCTGCTGCCCCCTATTCCTGCGACTACCCGTGAAATTAACAAAAGCATAAACGAATTTGTAAAAGCAAAAATTACATAACCTACGGCATTTAAAAATAAACATCCGATAATAAGAGGTCTTCTTCCGACTCTGTCCGAAAGATTACCGAGTATCGGTCCGAAAAGAAATTGCGTAAGTGAATAAACAGCCAGTACAATTCCGATAGAGAACTCACTTAAATTTAATTCGATAGTTGAAAATGTAGGCAGAATAGGTATAAGTATACCGAAGCCTAAAAGGTCGATAAAAACAGTAATAAATATTAATGATAGTGAAGCTTTTCTATTCAATTTATTTCTCGATTTCCCTTACAACGGCATCACCGAAAACATCAGTAGTTACCGGATTTGATTTTGTAAGATCCGCCGTTAAATATTTCCCTTCTTTCAGAACATTAGCCACCGCATTTTGAATTCTTTTTGACGCTTCAATTTCACCCACAAAATCAAACATCAATGAGGCAGCCAAAATTTGTGCGGTAGGATTAGCCATATTTTTCCCTGCAATGTCGGGCGCCGAACCGTGAACCGCTTCAAATATGCCTATATCGTAACCGATGTTTGCACCCGGTGCAACACCCAAACCTCCTACAAGACCCGATGCAAGATCGGAGAGAATATCTCCGAATAAATTAGTAGTTACTATTACATCAAACTGATGCGGATTCATCACCATCTGCATAGCCATATTATCGATAATTTTATCCTCAAAAATAATATCGGGATAATCCGGAGCTATTTCTTCGGCAGTGTTCAAAAATATTCCGCCTGTAAATTTCATTATGTTGGCTTTATGAACAACCGTTACCTTTTTTCTTTTGTGTTTAACTGCGTATTCAAAAGCGTATCTGATTATTCTTTTGCAGGCGCCTTTAGTAACAATTCCTATTGTTTCTGCGGCAGAATGGGTGTGGTCAATGTAATGTTCGACACCTGAATAAAATTCTTCGAGGTTTTCTCTAACAATTACCAAATCCAAGTGATCAACGTGAACGGTCCGGACTCCTTCAAAAGATCTTGCAGGTCTCAAATTCACGTACAGATCAAATTCTTTCCTTAGTGCAACATTAATACTTCTGAATCCTTTTCCGATAGGGGTGGTTAAAGGACCTTTTAACGCTATCTTATTTTTTGCTATTGAGTCCAATAATTCTTGCGGCAGAGGATCGTGATATTTATGAAGTGCCGTAAGCCCGCCGTCAACAACATCCCAATCAATTTTTACGCCGGTACTGTTTATTACTTTTACAGTAGCTTTGGTTATTTCCGGTCCGATTCCGTCGCCCGGTATTAAAGTAAATTTATAACTCAATTAAAACATTCTCCTTTTTTTTAAAAAAATTTAGCCGTAAAGATACGAATATATTCTTTTTTTCTCTCATTTTATTTATTTGAATTTCTATTTTTCACCCTTAATAAAATTCATTTGCTCCGCAGTATCATTAAAAGATTGAAACATTTCTTGAAATGTGGAATCGGCAAAAAATTGGAAAATAGGAGAAGTTAAATAATATGTTGAAGGAATGATTACAAATTCATACTTACGTTTTGTTTTACCCTTGAAAACATACGTAGGCAAGTAATTTATTTTTTCTATTGAAGAAGTATTGTCACCGAAGTTCTTTTTAATTTTAATGGAAAGAATTACTCCTCCGTTCGAATAACGCCATCTTTGATTCGATATAAAATTTCCTAAAGAATATGCTGCAAAACTTCGCCTGTTTTCTTGTTTCTTTAATATTACGGGTTGAACGACGTGTGTATGTGAACCGATTATAATGTCAGCACCGAATTTTAATGTTGAATCCACAACTACTTTCTGAAATTTACTCGGTTCTCTTTTGTATTCTCTACCGAAATGGTAATATACAATTGTCATATCCGCCTTTTTTTCTTTCGATTTTTGAATATCCTTTTTTATCATATTAAAGTTTATTCTGTTGATTAGATATTCTTTGCCTTTGGGAATTATATTCCCGTTTGTGCCGTATGTGTAACTTAAAAGAGATAATTTAATTCCGTTTAAATTAATTAATTTTACGGAATCTCTTTCGGATTTTGTTAATGATGTTCCTCTGTAAAACAATCTGTTTTTCTTAATCTGTTCAATTGTTCTTCTTAAACCGTATTCACCCGCATCCAAGGAATGGTTATTCGCCGTTATTAACAAATCAAATCCGGCGTATTTTAAAGCGGTTAAATATTCATCAGGCGAATTAAATAAAGGGTATCCTCTGTAATTTACGGAATTACCTGCAAAAACCGTTTCAAGGTTTCCAACTGTTAAATCCGCTTTACTCAAATAATCTTTAACGTATCTGTAAACCGGTTTAAAATCATAAGTAGAATCTTTTAGCATGGCATACTTTAACTGAGCAGTATGGGCCATTAAATCACCGACAAAAGAAATTGTAGCGGTAGTAGTTGAATCTTCAAAAAAACAATTACTTTTATTAGCTTTTGAGGTAAAACTGAAAATTAAAATTAAAATAATGACGTTTGATATTTTTTTCATAGCAGTAAAAAAAGGCTGAATCGTCAATGACAACCCAGCCTAAATAGATAAAAGTAAAAACAAGAGATTTTTATTTATTTGCCTTTCTCTGTGCTTTTAATTCTTGTATCCCCTTTCTCATTGCTTGAGCATCTTTTCTTAATTGACTCAAACCTTTTCTTAAACGAGTACCTGCAGCAGCTTGTCCCTTAACATAGAATTTCTCGAAATCATTTTCCATATTGTGGACAGCCCGTAAAAGATCTTCATATTGTTGCATATTGCACCTCTTAGTTAATTTGAAAAAAGTTAATTAATGTTTTCTAATATTATTTCCGCAATATCTTTTACTTCAACTTCCTCGTTTTTATCAAAATGTTTTACACCGTCGGTAATCATTGTCATACAAAAAGGACATGCAGATGCTATAGTTTCAGCGCCGGTTTCTAAAGCTTCTTTTGTCCTTTCAATGTTAATTTTTCCGCCCTCTTCATCTTCAAGAAACATTCTTCCTCCGCCTGCCCCACAGCAGAATCCACGAGTTTTGTTCCTTTTCATTTCAATATAATTGATTTTTTCGACTTTTCCCAATGAATTTCTCGGAGAATCAAAAATATTATTATATCTTCCCAAATAACATGAATCGTGGTATGTTATATTTACAGCTTCTTTTTCCTCATTATTTTTCAATTCCAATTTACCTTCGTTCAGCATTTCGTCTATTAATTCGGTATGATGAAGCACCTCAAAATTACCCCCAAATTGCTTGTACTCATTTTTTATTGAATGAAAACAGTGCGGACAAGCAGTTACAATTTTTTTAACGTTGTAACTATTCAACTTTTCAATGTTATCCATCATAAGTGTTTGGGCTAAATACTCGTTACCCAATCTTCTGGCCGTATCACCGTTGCATTTTTCTTCGGTGCCTAATATTCTGAAATCGATGTTTGCTTTCTTCATAAGTTTGGCAAAAGCCTTTGTAACCTTTTGATATCGTGCATCAAAAGAACCTGCACAACCAACCCAGAACAATATTTCGCCGTTAGGGTCTTCCGCTAAAGTTTTTATATCCATTCCTTCTGCCCAATTGGCTCTGTCAGCCGGATTAAAAGCCCAGGGCGAAAAGTTAGTTTCAAGGTTTTTAAACACGCTGTTTAAATTAGCCGGAAATTGTGCCTCGGTTAATACAAGGTCTCTTCTCATATCAACAATGGAATCTACGTGCTCTATCATCACCGGACACTCTTGCACACAAGCCATACAGGTTGTACACTGCCAAAGATTTAAATCGGGTATATAATCGTGCACCAAGGTTTTGTTCATCACTTCTTCATTCTCAATTCCGTCAGCAAGCAAATGAGCTTTATCCTTAGTACGCTTTCTTATTTGCACTATTACTTCCCTGGGTGAAAGAGATTTACCGACTGTTGCAGCAGGACAAACGGATTCGCACCTTCCGCATTCCGTGCAGGAATATCCGTCAAGAATTTGTTTCCAGGAAAGATGTTCAATATCGGCGGCGCCGAATGTTTCAAGAGTTTCGTCTTCTAAATCAATCGGTTTTAACGTATTTCTAACATCGCTTAAATTTGCAAAGAAAGTATTTGGTATTGAAGTTAAAACGTGCAAGTGTTTTGAATAAGGCAAATAATTCAAAAAACCTAAAACCACTACTATGTGCATCCACCAAAAAACTTCTTTAGCCGTGTCGGCGGCAGCTATATTGCCCGAGTATAATAGTTTGCTTAACGGCAATGAAATAAAATTCATTTGATTAGGCAGAAGTGTAAAATTATTCTGAGCAATTAACGCGGTGTTTTGTCCGAACATTGAAAGAACAACGAGAAAAATTAATGTGAGTATGAACAGAGCATCAAGTTTACCTGTTTTGCCGACTTCCAATCTGGGTACTTTGATAATTACTCTTCTGTAAACAGCTGCAATTACCGCAAGCATTACAAGAGCACCGAAAAAATCTTCTACAAAAGTAACAAGACTGTAGAAAAAGCCGGTTGATTCATAATTGAATGAAGGATAGAACCCCTGGATTAATGCTTCGACGACGGCAAAAAGGAAAAGCAGAAAACCCCAAAATATAAGTGAATGTACAATACCCGCAAATCGGAAACGGAATAATTTTTTTTGACCGATTGCATATTTTAACGCGTTAAGTAATCTTGTTCCAATTTTGTCAAATCTGTTATCCGCCTTTTTTGCAACAAGCATATAACGGATTAAATTTCTGGCACTGTAAATAAAAAATCCGAATGCTAAAATAAGTATGACTAAAAAAACAATGTTTTTAATATCCATTATTAATCCACAATAATTTATGAGTTATTTGCAGGTAATTTTTTATATTTATCGGAAGTACTTGCAAACAATGAAGCTGCAAGAAAAACTTTAATTACCATCCATACCGAAAAGATGGCGGCTCCCAATTTAATACTTTCAAATATTCCTCCTCTGAAAAATAATCCGAGATATAAAGAACCGAATAAAAGGATAAATATGTTTGCGGCAAACATAGAAAGTATCGTGCTTATATAACTTTTGTTTTTTTCGATCACATAACCGACAATAAACGCAGCTAACGGAAAGGATAACAAATAACCGCCAGTAGGTCCGAATATCCTTGCTATGCCAATTAAACCGTCAGGTGTTTGGGCAAATACAGGCAGACCGATTATTCCCATAAACAAATAAAGTATTTGACTCAACGTACCGTTCTTTGCGCCGAGAAAAGCCCCGGAAAGTAAAACCACCAAAGTCTGTATCGTAAAGGGTACGGGTTTAACAGGTACCGTAATTTGAGCTGCGAAAGCCGTTAATATGGAAAAAGATACTATCCAAAATAATTGAGATGCTAAAGCAGTTGACAGATACTTTGTAATTATGTTTTTATTTATATTTTCTATCGAAGGCATAATTATTCCTTAATTTAAATTTGTTTTAAAAAATTGTGCTGTTTTATTTAATAATAATTCAAATTTTTCATTACTACCTTTAAACGGATGTTGAATATCGAAAGTATGACCGGTAGAATCAATAGGATAAAATTCCGTCAGCAGCTTATCGGACCAATCAAATAACATTTTTCCTTCTTCAAAAGGAACAGCCAAATCCTGCTTCCCATGAACAATTAGTAAAGGTTTCTTTAATTCACGAACCGCTTTTTCAATATTCAGTTTATCATTAGCATTTTGTTCTACGTCTTCTAACAAAGATACATTTAATTTCATTACTTGTTTTGTTCTTGTGTTCAGTACTTCAAAAACTCCCCTTTCTCTCCACTTTTCTTTTTGTTTCTCCGAATATCTATCCAGTTTTGAAACGGCGGACCAAGTAGCAACCGCATTTACAGAATCATTTTTACTTGCCGTTAAAAGTGAAATGGCTCCGCCTCTGCTGTGCCCCAACAAACCGATTTTAGGGTTCTTAATTTCACAAAATTCACCGTTCAAATAAGCCGATATAAGTTCGTTTAATTCTTGTATTTCAAGTGAAAAAGTATTCTCGGCAAATTTATCAAGTTCGGTAAATTCGGTTAAACTTTCGCCGACGCCATTATGAGAAAAATTAAAAGTGATAACAAAAAAACCGTTTCTCGCCAAGTATTCGCCAATGTAGGGACCAAAGCCCCAGTCTTTAAACCCCTTAAAACCATGAACCAAAATAATGCAGGGAACAGTACCTGCGTTATCAAAACCGTAGGTAGTAATTCTAAGTTTCTCGTCTTGCGAAGTGATAAGTACAAAATTTTTACTCATTAAGTGGAAATATGGCGATTATAGTCTGAAAAGTCAAGAATACAGTAAAAACACACGCATATTTTATATTGTCAACACACTTGTTCGAAGTGATTATAATTAAAATAAATTACATCCGTCCTTTAATATTCCAGCGAATCGCCCGCCACTGCAGACCGGCCGATTCCTTCTCCTTGGAACAACATACCTATCGTTCAATAAACTAAGCGGTTAGAGTAGCCTGCAAAGGCTGGCGCCACTCTTTACAAAACAATAATGGTTACTTTTATATTATTCAACTTCTGCGATTGACATTAAAATAATTTTATAATATATTTCATTTGAATATTTGCTCAATTGTTCCTATATAAAAATGCTTGAAGAAAAAGACATAGTTTGCGAAACAACATTTATCGATAAAAAGAAAATCAATAAGGTAAAAAAACAATTACCCGATGGGAATGTTTTGTTGGGATTGTCTGAAATTTTTAAAGTACTCGGTGATTCTACCCGATTAAAAATTTTATTAGCTATTTCATCAACCGAACTTTGTGTGTGTGATATCTCGGCTTTAATCGGCGTATCAGTTTCCGCAATCTCACATCAGTTGAGATTATTAAAAAATTCGCGTCTGGTTAAATACCGCAAAGAAGGTAAAATGGTCTATTATTCTTTAAATGATGAACATATAAAAAGTATAGTAAATGAAGCAAGAAAACATGTGGAAGAATAAATGAAAAGCTTAACAATATATAAAATCACTGCCGACCTTCCCCTATCTTCTTACTCGACTGTATCTCTTCGGATTTAATTTCATACTTTTTACAGCTAAGCAAACTATAATGTTTTAGCATACACCTGTTGTTTAAAGGAACAAACACGGATTGTTGATTGAAGCAAAATTTTAATTTATAAAAAGGAGTATAACTTGAAAAACATTTCAAAACTTATTTTACCGATTTTAATTCTTATTGTTATCGGATTAATTTATTACTCTTACTTTAAACCGAGTGACGAATTAGGGGATTTCGGCAAATTTAGTGTCGGCAATGAAATCAGCCAGGAAATCAACGTAGCAATAGTAAAATCAAAGACAATACAAAAAGATGAAAACGGAAGAATTATTTCTTTTGTTGCTAAGGACAAAAATAATGTTGAAGTAATCGTTAAATTACGCGAACCCGCTTCGGAAAGCATATTGGATGCAAAAGTAATTTTATTATTGGGTCACTTGCATAAAAACGGTTTTGTCGCTTCAAGTTCCACCATAATTAAGTAAATAAAATGAAAAATTACAGATTGAAAAATATGAGCTGCGCTTCCTGCGCTGCAAAAATTGAAGACGGGGTTGCAAAGTTAGAAGAAGTAGAATTTGTTTCCGTTAACTTTGCAAACTCTACAATTCAAATAGAAACAAAAAATATAGAAATAGTAAAAAAGAAAATTAAAGAAATTGATCCGCAGGTAGATATAACCGAAAAGACTTTAAAACCCGATGAATCGGATTATCCTTTTAACATAAAAAAAGAACTTTTCAAGATTAGCTCTATCATAGCCCTTTTAATTGTAAGCTTAATATATCAAGACGCACTGCACGATACCACTTACTCTTTTGCGGAATATGTTGTTTTTATTTCCATATACCTGCTAAGCGGATGGGGAGTTTTGAAAGCTGCGGCGAAAAACATTTTAAGGGGACAAGTATTTAACGAACAATTTCTGATGTCTATTGCAACTTTAGGCGCCTTTGCCATTCACGAAATGCCGGAAGCCGTTGCTGTTATGGTGTTTTACAATGTAGGTGAGTTTTTTCAAGAACTTGCTGTTCATCGTTCACGCAGATCAATCAAAAGTTTATTGGAAATACGACCCGATTCCGCAAACGTTTTTGTAAACGGGAAAGTAAAAGAAGTCGCACCGGAAGAAGTTAATATTGGTGAAAAAATATTAATTAAACCCGGAGAAAAAATACCTTTGGACGGTGAAGTGCTGGAAGGAAAGTCGATGGTAGATACTTCCGCACTTACAGGCGAGTCCGTTCCTCGATCGGTTAAAGAGGGCGAAACTGTTATGGCGGGAATGATTAACAAATCAGGCATATTAACTGTTACCGTAACAAAACTATTCGGTGAATCTTCCATCTCGAAAATTTTAGATCTTGTTGAAAATGCAACATCTAAAAAAGCAAAAACAGAAAAATTTATTACCAAGTTTGCCCGTTATTACACGCCGGTAGTTGTAATAGCTGCAGTTCTTGTCGCGGTGTTGCCACCGCTATTGATAGAGGGTCAGTTGTTCTCCGTGTGGATATACAGGGCGCTAATTATGCTTGTTGTTTCCTGCCCCTGCGCTTTGGTTATTAGCATCCCGCTCGGATATTTTGGCGGTATCGGCGGAGCTTCACATAAAGGAATTTTGGTTAAAGGCTCTAATTATTTGGATTCTCTTACGGAAATTAAAAAGGTGGTTTTTGATAAAACCGGGACACTAACAAAAGGTGAATTCAAAGTTTCCGAAATTGTTCCGGAAAATAATTTCAGCAAGGATGAGGTTTTAGAATTTGCAGCTTATGCCGAATCTCATTCAAATCATCCGATAGCAAAATCCATTATGGAAGCCTACAGCGGGGATATTAAACAGCAAAAAATAGGCACCGTTGCAGAAATAGCGGGACAAGGAATTGAAGCTAAGATGAACGGCAGAATCATTATTGCCGGCAACGATAAACTTCTTCACAATAAAAACATTGCACACGATAAATGCGATATAGACGGTACAGTGGTTCATATTGCGGTTAATAACAAGTATGCAGGTTATATAGTAATTTCAGACACCATAAAAAAAGATGCTGCTTCGGCAATTGAAGAGCTAAAGAGACTGGGCGTAAAAAAAATAATTATGCTTACGGGAGACAATACATTTGCCGCCAATATAATAGCCCGAAAACTAAACATCGATGAGGTATATGCAGAATTACTACCCGAAAATAAAGTTGAGTACATAGAAAAGTTCTTGGCAGAATCAGGTGATAAGGATAAAGTTGCTTTTGTCGGAGACGGTATAAACGATGCCCCTGTGCTTGCCCGTGCAGATGTAGGCATAGCAATGGGTGCTTTGGGCTCTGATGCGGCTGTAGAAACCGCTGATGTCGTATTGATGAACGACACGCCATCCGGTGTTCCGTTGGCAATCAGAATTGCCAAAAAAACAAGAAGAATTGTCTGGCAGAATATTTTCTTCGCTCTCAGTGTAAAATTACTATTCATAGTTCTTGCAGCTTTCGGAGTGGCAACATTGTGGGAAGCCGTATTCGGCGATATCGGTGTAGCGTTAATTGCAATTTTTAACGCAATGAGAGTAAGAAATATTTAAAATATATTTTACTTTAAAGAAGAAATGCTTTTATTATGTATATCTTTTTTTCAACTATTATTTTTAAATATATTTCCAAATGAATAAATTACTTGTCATACCGTCAATAGACATCAAAGAAGGAAAAACAGTCAGAGTAGTTAAAGGAATACCCGAATTGGATTGTAAAGAATACGGCAGTGACCCCGTGGAAATGGCAAGACTATGGCGAGCCGAAAATGCAAAAATAATTCACGTTGTAGATTTTGACGGTGCTTGGGAACATTCCAATAGGAATTATAAAATAATTGAAGAAATGTGTTCTTCCGTTGTTATTCCCGTTCAATTCTCCGGCGGTATAAGAAATTTTGAAGAAGTAAAAAAAATAATGGATACCGGCATTCTGAGATTGGCAATTAATACAATGGCTTTTGAGAACAGAAAAGATTTAGTTAAAACCTTGGAGTTTTACGGACCCAAAAAAATTATTATTGCTCTTGATATTTTAGAAAACGAAATAATAATAAAAGGAAGAAAAATAAAAACGGGAGTTCACTATTTACAATTTGCAAAAGAAATGTTAGAATTAGGTATTGAAAGATTTTTAGTAGCCGATATTTCCAAAAACGGGATGATGAACGGACCAAATTTAGAATTATCAAAAGAAATTGCGGAACAAACAAAAGCTAAAATCACACATTCGGGCGGTATAAGGAACAAGGACGAATTGATGGATTTCCAGAAAATATGTAATATCGGAGTAGACTCGGTGGTTATAGGAAGAGCCTTTTATGAAAACAGATTTCCCTGCCAAAAATTATGGCGTGTGGCTGAAAGCGGTAAAATATAACAAGGAATAAACATGGACAACAAACAACAGGTAATTCACAGTAGCTTTTGGACAAATTTTTTTACATCGAATGCCGACGAAACAGATTTAAGAGAAGCTCTTCTTTCCCTGCCAATTTTCAGCGGATTAAGTAAGAGGGATTGCTCGCTGCTGCAGAAAATTGTTCACAATAGAATTTATGTAGCCGGTGAATATATTTTTTACCAAGGAGATCCCGGACTTGGAATGTATTTAATAAGAGAAGGCGAAGTTGAGATTAAAAGAGAAAATACAAGTAAAAAAATTCATACGCTTGCTAAATTGAAAAAAGGAGATTTCTTCGGCGAACTTGCACTTGTTGACGGCGAAAAGAGATCGGCATCAGCCGTGGCACTGACCGACACAAAGTTAGCTGTAATATTCAAACCCGATTTGGAAGATTACATAGAAAAACTGCCCAAAAAAGGAATTAAAATTATGCGGGGAATATCGGAAGTAATTGCGGCAAGATTAAGAAAGGTTAATACCGAACTAATTGATCAATAAAATAGGAGTAAATTGAAATGAAACTTAACATTAAAAAAGTTTTAGTACCAATTGATTTCTCTGACTATTCGAAAGAAGCGTTAAACTATTCTTTGAATTTTATTAATTGTTTTAACGCAGAGCTAACTCTTATTTACGTAATTGAACCTGTTATATATCCGCCGGATTTCAGTGCCACTCAAATAAGCATTCCCCCTACCGAAGTTGAAATAACAAAAAATGCGGAAGAAAGTTTGAACCAGCTTATCAACAAAGAGATACCTTCGGACATAAAGGTCAAGTCAATTATAAAAACAGGTAAACCGTTTGTAGAAATAGTTGAAACTGCTTCGGAAGAAGACATTGATTTGATTATAATTTCTTCTCACGGTCACTCGGGAGTAGAAAAAATACTTTTCGGCAGTACCGCGGAAAAAGTTGTAAGAAAAGCTCCTTGCCCGGTTCTAACTTTGAGAACGCCTCTTAAAGGTTTTAATTATAACGACGAAAGAGAAAAATAAAAACTAATGATTTAAATACGGAATTGTAGAAATTTGTGTATCAATTTTTTCTGTTGATAATAAAATCTATAAGAGATTCCAATGCTATTTTAGAAGGCGAAACGGGGAAAATACTTAAAGCTTTTCTGGCAACCTGAGAAAACTCATTCGCTTTTTCCAAGGCAAATTCAATACCGTTATTAGCCCTTACAAAGTCAACAACTTTTTGAACGTCTTCCCTGCTGTTACCTTTCTTTATTAATTTTCTTATTTTATTTGCTTCGGTTTTTGAGACATTATTTAATGAATAAATTAAAGGCAGGGTTATTTTCTTTTCTTTAATGTCACCGCCGACCGGCTTACCGATAATTTTACTTTTTCCGTTAAGGTCTAATACGTCGTCCGTTATTTGAAAAGCCATACCGATATTCTCACCGAAAATTTTCATCCCTTCAATATAATCAAGATTATCCGAAGCGCTCATTGCACCTATTTGGCAGCATGTTTCAAGAAGTGAAGCCGTTTTATCAGAGATAATTCTATAATAAGTTTCCTGATCGATGTCTAATTTTCTTGTCTTTTTAATTTGCAGCAATTCACCTTCCGACATTCTTTTCACGGTATTAGAAATCACCTCCAAAAAATCATAATCTTTACCTTCAACTGCGGTCATCAATCCTTTGGAAAGAAGATAGTCCCCCATCAAAACCGCAACTTTATTTTTAAACACCGCATTTATTGACCAGAATCCTCTGCGCTTATCGGCATTGTCTACAACATCATCGTGAATTAATGTAGCCGTATGGAGTAATTCCACCAAAACAGCACCTCTGTATGATCTTTCCGTAACGGCTCCGGCAACTTTTGATGAAAGAAGAACCAAAAGAGGTCTTATTTTTTTTCCCTTTTGTCTGAGTATATAACGAGTAACTAAATCAACTATACTAACTTTTGAATGCATAGCTTCTTTAAAGTATTTGTTAAACTCTTTAAGCTCAGAGCTGATAGGATCGCTAATTTCTTTTAATTTAGGTTTAATCACTGCTTCTTTTTATAGACAAATTTTGAAATTAATATACTTAATTCATATAAAAATCCAAGCGGTATTGCCAAAATAATTTGTGAGATAATATCCGCAGGCGTTAAAAAGGCTGATATAACCAGAATTACTATAACCGAATACTTTCTGTATTTAGTCATAAACATTGGTGTAATAATACCAATTTTAGTAAGGAAAAAAGTAATCATCGGTAATTCAAATACCACGCCTGCGCCAAGCATAACACTTAGGATCACGCTTAAATATTCATTTATGGCAAACTGATTGCTTATTTCCACCGAACCGAAACGTGCCGCGAATTCCAAAGTTAAAGGAAGAATTATAAAGTATGCAAACACTACACCGACAATAAAACAAAGAGAAGAAAAGAAAACAATTGATGAGATATATTTCTTTTCATTTTCTTTTAATGCCGGTACTATAAACTTCCAAAACTGATAAAATATATTTGGAATACTCAGGATTATACCAAAAATTATAGCGACTTCAAGATAAACAAATACTTGTCCGAATGGTTTTAAGTTCTGAAGCGTTAACCCGGCATTGAGCGCCGGTTTTAACAGTACTTTATCAACAAGATAGTCAATAAAAATCCAGCTAACCGCCGTGGCAATAAAAACGCCGAGAAAAGCATAAATTAACCTCCATCTGAACTCTTCAAGATGTTCAAGAAATGTCATCGAACCTTCTTCAGGTTCTTCTTCTTCGTCCAAATCTTTTGGTATTTCTTTTTCTGACAATTTTAAATTTTTAGTTGTTGTTAAATAACGGATAATTTGAACAAAGTTCTTTCACGTTGTTTTTAACCGTATTAAGTTCGTCTTCGTTTTCACTGTTGGAAATTGCTCTGTTCATTAACTCGGCAATTACTTTCATCTCATTTTCTTTCATACCCCTGGTTGTTACGGCGGCAGTTCCTACCCTAATTCCGCTGGTAACAAAAGGACTTCTTTCGTCAAACGGAACCATATTTTTATTAACGGTAATCCCCGCTTTACCGAGGGCAATT
Organism: uncultured Ignavibacteriaceae bacterium; assembly: GCA_964486645.1. Taxonomy (GTDB): domain Bacteria; phylum Bacteroidota; class Ignavibacteria; order Ignavibacteriales; family Ignavibacteriaceae. Next base: position 23,200 of record CAZAOG010000012.1, read on the forward strand.
TCGGCATTTTTACCCGTTATGTTTTTGTTTGTTAAATCTATTAACATCAAGTGATTATCCGTCCCGCCTGAAATAATACTAAATCCGTATTCACTTAATTGGGAAGCTAAAGTTTTCGAATTTTTTATAACTTGTTTGGCGTAAGCAGCAAAAGAATCGCTTAACGCTTCCCCAAACGCAACAGCTTTTGCCATAATTATGTGCATCAATGGTCCGCCTTGTATGCCCGGCATAACTTTGCTGTCAATTAACTCGGACATCATTTTCACTCTTCCGCTTTTTGGAGCAGTAATTCCCATTTTGTTCTGATAATCTTTACCCATCAAAATAATACCGCCTCTTGGTCCGCGTAAAGTTTTATGCGTTGTAGAAGTTACAACATCGCAATATGGAAGAGGATTATTTAAAAGCCCTTTTGCTATTAACCCCGCAGGATGAGCCATATCGCACATTAAATAAGCGTCCACGGAGTCGGCAATTTCTCTAAATTTTGCATAGTCCCATTCACGGGAATAAGCACTTGCGCCTATTACAATAACTTTTGGTTTTTCTTTTTTTGCCGTATCCGCTATTTGGTCGTAGTCTAAAAGCTGTGTTTCTTTATTCAAAGTATAACCGACTGCCTGATAAAGCTGACCGGAAAAATTAACGGGAGAACCGTGAGTCAGGTGACCGCCGTGTGCTAAACTAAGTCCTAAAAATTTTTCACCGGGTTTTAAAAGGGTCATTAAAACAGCCATATTAGCTTGAGAGCCGCTGTGGGGTTGAACATTTACGTACTCGGCGTTAAATAATTTTTTTAATCTTTCTCTCGCAATTTCTTCAGCCATATCAACGTATTCGCAGCCGCCGTAATATCTTTTGCCCGGATATCCTTCGGCATATTTATTTGTTAATACGGTGCCGGCTGCATCTAATACTGCAGGACTTACAAAGTTTTCCGATGCTATTAATTCAAGATTTTCTAATTGTCTTCTTGTTTCAAGTTCAAGTACTTTTGCTATTTCGCTGTCTGTTTGCAACACATTACCTCTTGATGATAATATTTTTAATTAATTAACTTTCTAATGTAAGTATTTAAGATTTTTTTATCTACAAATTAAGCTAACCAATAACGGCTGTTTAATGCAAAATAATTTTCATTTAAAACAGATAAGCCGGTTATTGATTCCAATAAGCTTTTATTAACTCACTACTTTCCTTATGGCAGGGCTATGCTAAAGTTGTGAGCAAATAGTAAAAAGGTATAAAAACAACCTGTTTGATTGTTTTTATTTTTTAATTTATAAGAAAAATATTTGTCTAAATTTTTCTAATCCGTGTTTTAATGATCTTAAATTTTACTTCGTATTGTTGGTCAATAATCTTTAAGTGCAAAAAAAAGGTTCCAAAAATATATTTTGAAACCTTTATTCAAACTATAATTTAAAAGAATTACTGAGTTTTTACACTTCTTTTAATCCATCCGAAATATTTGCCGGTTATTTTTAGAGTTGTTCCTTTTTTATATCCTCTGAAGAAGTAATCTTCTTTTGTAGGAACGGATGTAGATAAAGCTTTAATTCTTTCTCTTGCTTGATCCAACGAAGGATCGATTCTTAAAGCTTGGCGGTATGTTTGTGATGCCAATAAATAAACCAGTTTCGCTTGAAAATTAAATTTATGTTTTCTTGCACTTAGTTCATACAGCAGTCCTTCGTAAAAAATCGGAAGTCCCCAGCTTTTATCTAAACTATATGCTTTGCGGTATTCCATTCTTGCTTTTGCAAACATTCCTCTGTCTTTATAAATAATACCCAAGTTTAGGTGGTTTTCTTTCTTATTAGGTTCTAAGCTTATCAATGTTTTATATGCTTTCTCGGCATTTTTAAGGTCGCCCACTTTTTGATATGCCGTAGCCAATTGTGTCCAATAGTTAATTGTTTTCGGTGCTTTTTTGGTCAAAAATTTAAGACCTTCAATTGCTTTATCATATTGATTTGCTCTTTGCGCGATAGAAACATACTTCCAGGCTTTAGCGAGATTGTTTTTATCCAAATCCCATGTTTTTTTAGTAAGCTCGACAAGCTGATCAATATTTTCAACCATAGATTCCAATTGAGCATTCCAAATCGGATTGTCCGGTTCTTTCTCGCTCAATTTTGTGTAAAGTTCAATTGCTTTTACTTTATAATCATTTTCATCGGTAGCATTCTTTTTATATATCTGTCCGAGTCTGTTTACCCAGTAAGACGAAATTTGAGGATCGGCTTTAATAGCTTCCAAATAGTATTGTATAACTGTATCGGTCGGTAATTTCAGCCAGGTTTCGGCAACAAAAGCTCTCCTCGGTAAAAAGAAAGTTGCAGAGGCTTTATCATATTTTAGTGCGAGATCATATACATACATTATTGTATCTTCAATAGCCTTTTTTTCTTCGGGAGCAACAGTTGAAGAATCGTGTAATTGCCAGTAAATATCTTCCATCTTGTAGTAAATCCACTTGCTGAATTTTTGCGGATCTATTTTCAAGACTGTCCAGCCGTAAGGCAGAGCACTTTCAAAATCCTTGTTTTTATAATATTCCGAAAATAAGCTGTATTGTTCAAGTATGTTTACCGAATCGGCAGGAACATTATAGTTACGAACCGTTTTAATATCGGCTGCAAAATTATTACTAGTAAAAACAAACAATAAAATAATTATCCCCAGTGTATATTTAGCTTTTTTATTCAATGTTGTACCTGTATTTGTTAATTAATTTATTTTCTTCTCTGTACGAACCAAAGTTCGCCTAAACTTAATCCAATACTAAATTTTATCCTTCTTTCTTTTATCAAATTTTGGTTATTGGTGCCTCTAATAGAATATTCCAATCCCAAATCTAATGAATTTTTCGGACTTAAAGGCAAAGATAAACCCGTGTGAAATGCCAACTGATTTATACCTTCTCCTTTAAACCGGTATAATGTCTTTTCATAACTTAAACCCAAACGCCAAACTATATGTTCCCTGGCAAATCTGCCGTTATTACTTTGGTTATCGTGTTCAATTCCGAAACTGTAGCGATACGAATCTCTTAAATTAGCTGATTTAACGCCGTTAAAGCTATAATTACTCCATTTCTGCGAAGTGTAGTCGAAAGTAATTAAATATTCTTTGTTAATTACAAAGCTCATTCCGGCAAAAATTCTGGCAGGTAATTTCATCTTTACATTATTGTTCGACAAGGTATCGAAGCCCAGTACTGAAGTTCTAATAAATAATGTATCGGTATCCAATTCGGAAAATAAATTTACCGAGAATCCCAGTCTAAAATCGGATAAAGAACTTGAAGAAAACATTTTTGCAATGTCAGGGGTTATCAAACCGATTGTTGTTCCAAAGCCGCCCGGTCTTTTTTTATTGTTAAATTCCGAATTACGTTTTGAAATGTTATTTGAAAATTGAATACGTGAATAGTAATTAAGGCTGCCGAAATAATAATCAAAAGTAACACCTAAGCTAAGGTCGAAAGGCATTTTTAAAGAAGTACCCAAAAACAATTTTGATATACTTCCCGTTCCGTCGTAAGAAGTTGTATAGCTTTCCTCCGGGTTATTCTTGTCGGCAGTTGTTTCGACATTTTTATAACTAACTTTAGAAAACGGTAATAAACCCATCGATAAAGAAACACCGTTTTTAGTATTGATAGGAAATGCTAAAGTAACACCGTCAAACCCGCCGCTTGAATAGTATCCGTTGTTATTATTATCCGATAAAAATAATCCGCTTAGATTAGCTCCGAATTCTACCCTGGTAAGATTAATCTTTGTCAAACTGGCAGGGTTTACAAAATTAAGGTAATTCTGATTTAACAACGACACACCCAAACCCCCGATACCCAAGCTTCTTCCCGAATAAGAATAAACCATTTCGCCCACACCGTATCTTGTGTAGTTAGAGCTTGATTGTGCCTGTACAAAAAACGGAATTATTAAAGTAACTACGAAAATATATTTTTTGAAAAATTTCATGTTATTTTTTAGCTGTATAAATTATTTCTAATCTCGGTCTGTCGGCAAAAACAGGAGCGTTGCTTCCTCTGAATACAAATAAATCAACACCGTCTATGCCTGCACTGGGTGCCAAAAGAATGCCTTCGTTTTTACCCGTATTTAACCAACTTTGAACAAAAGTAGTAACCAAACCGACATAAGAATCACCGTTTGGTGACAAAGTTTCTTGTGAAAGAGTGGAATCAATTATTTTATTTGTACTGTCTGCAATATTGTTTGCAATTATAGCGTCTATAATATTTGTACCTTTTATTGTTAAAAGAGTATCGGTTTTAAGAAATAGTTTTGCTCTATTAATAATTGCATTTTTAGGCAATGACGAAACATCGAACCAAAGTTTAGAGTTTATTACAAAGCCCGATTGCAGCGCTATATTTCCGGAGCCAACAGAAGGCAAACTTCCGTCAACTATACTTACGTCGGCTTCCGGAGTAAATGTTAATGTGTCTGTATAAACACCCGGTTTTTTTATAACAACTTTTAACTCCGGCTGGTTTATTTTTAGCGAAGTCTTAGCCTGGAAACCGATAACTTTTTGAGAAATTGCCGATGACATTACATACAAGCCTTTATTGTTATCCAAAGTAGTATCGATTACCGATTGGAACCAAGACCGTATAAGATTTACATCAAGATTAAATGTTTTAACCGAATCGTTTAAAATTAAATTCGTGCTTACATCGGCAGGGTCAAATGACAAAAAAGGTAAACTGTCGGACGTAAATCCGATTGACGACCAATTAGACGTCACTTTGTGAGCGGTTAACCCAAAAGCTGCCGTACTGTCTCCGAATTGATATGTTTGAATCAGCCTAATCCGGGCATCGGTAATGGAAACAGCGCCGGATGAAATATCCGTTTTTACCGAATCGGCTAAAGGAAATAAAAATTTAATCAGAAAAGCCGCATTAACATTACCTTTTTTCCCTACCAACAAATTTTTTGATCCGCCTAAAGCAACGACTGTTCTAAATGTTGAAGAAGTCATCCTCAGTGAATCTATATTGGAATCGAGAGTATCAATGGCAACGAAATCCGGGCTCAGTAAATCCACACCGAAACTTTTAGGTTCGTCGCTGCAAGAGGATAACTGGAGTAATATAATTCCGCCTAACAAAAATAGAAATAATCTTTTAATCAATTAAGAAACTCCGAAAAAATCGTTTTGAATAAAATTACATGAGTCTAAAATATTTTGAGCAACAAAAGTGGGCAAATTATTTTGCATTTTCAAGGTATCCAGAGATTTAATTCCATTTCCGGTTTTAACTAAAATGGTTTTTAGTCCGGCATTTTTACCGCATTCTATATCCGAAACCATATCGCCGATAAAATAAGATTTACTTAAATCTATGTTGTGTTCGATTGCAGCATCGTTAACCAGCTTAGGTGAAGGCTTTCTGCAAATGCAATCTTCTTCTTTACTAAATTCAGGATGAAAAGGACAGTAATAGAAATCATCAATCTGTACATCAAATTTCAGAAGCAATTCATTGATTTTGTTATTTATATTTTTTACGATTTCGTGAGTCAATAGTCCTCTTGCAACACCCGATTGATTTGAAATAACAATTAATTTAAAATTAAATTTATTTTTCAGTATTGAAAGGCCCTCACCTGCTCCGGGTAATAAAAATACTTTATTCGGCTCATCAAGATACCCCGGATCCTCATTTATAGTTCCATCCCTGTCAAGAAAAATTGCACTGTTTGGCATTATTTGCCGTTAAGGATTATTTTATAAAGATCAACATATTTTTTTGCAGACGACCTCCAGCTAAAATCCGATTTCATCCCGGCTTTCATTATCTTCTGCCAAACTTTTTTATTTTGATATACTTTTACAGCTCTTTTTATCTCATTTAACATTTCTTTATCGTCGTACTTCTTGAACATAAAGCCTGTGCCTTCTTCCGTCTTCTCGTCAAAATTAATAACGGTGTCCGCCAAACCGCCTGTTTCTCTTACAATCGGAACTGTGCCGTAGACCAAACTGTACATCTGGTTCAGTCCGCAAGGTTCGTATTGTGAAGGCATTAAGAACATATCGGCACCGCTTTCAATAACGTGAGCAAGTTCATCGTTAAAGCCTAAGTAACAAGAAAATTTACCCGGATATTTCGAACTCATTTTATCGAAGAATGTATGGTATTTTTGATCGCCTGTTCCGAGCAGCACCAATTGGATGTTCAGCTTCATTAATTCGGGAAAAGCTTTTTTAATAAGATCGAAACCTTTGGAGTCGTACATTCTGGCAATGATGCCGATTATCGGAATATCGTCACTCGCCTCCAAATTGAATTTTTCAGCTAGAGCTTCCTTGTTTATTTTCTTGTTGTCAAGATTTTTAACCGTATACTTTTTTCTAATGTGTTTATCTTTTTCGGGATTCCAAACCTTATAATCAATTCCGTTTACTATTCCGTATAAATCTTTCTTCCTTTTTGCCAAAATATCTTTTAAGCCTGCTCCTCTTTCGTCGTCCGTTCTAATTTCTTCTGCATAAGTTATGCTAACTGTATTAATAACATCCGCAAAAAGCAAACCGCTCTTCATCAGATTCACTTTACCGTCTTTTAATATTCCGGTTTCCGAATTCAATTTTTCATCCAAACCAAAATTTTTAAATGAAGTTCTTTTAAATTCGCCTTGATAAGCTAAGTTGTGAATTGTGAATAAAGTTTTAAACTTAGAAAAAAGCTCATCATCTTTATATTTATTTTTAAGATAAGCAGGTATCAGTCCGGTCTGCCAATCGTTGCAATGAATTAAATCGGGTTCCCAGCCGAGTTTGCTTATAAGCTCGAAAACGGATTTGGAAAGCAATGTAAATCTTTCATCGTTATCGTCATAATTTTTACCTGTCAGCGGGTCGGCGTACAGGCTGTTTCTGCTTTTAAAATACTCTTCATTGTCAAGAAAATAGATTTGTACCCTTATTCTCTGTCCGGGCAGGAAACAGGATTTTAAAGAAAAAGTTACGTCTTTATCACCAATTTTAACCTGCAAATCTTTTAATCTTACAACCTCGTGAATTTTGTATTTTCTATCGTCCACCGCTCCGTATTTGGGTACAACAATTCTTACTTCGTGTCCAAGTTCAGCTAACATTTGCGGGAGTGCAGCAGAAACATCGGCTAATCCTCCTGTTTTAACAAAAGGAACAACCTCTGAGGTAACAAATAAAATTTTATATTTTTTTGCGGCCATAGTTTTAAATATTTTTTTTGAAGAATGTTGCAATCTACAAAATTATAGTCTCTTTCTCAAAAAATTGTTTGCTTTATATTTTATTATGGTTATATTAAATGCTTATGTAATCTAAGAGGGGTTATGTTTTCTTCCCTGTTTTTTCATTTTAATTTACTTTGACAGTTAAACATATTTCTTATATTTTTTGACCCGTATCACTTAATAATTTTTATATCATCAATGCGTAAAATTTTATCTCTTTTTTCATTTTTTTTAATTACTTCTTTTTTACTGACATCCTGCGGCTCATCAACCGAGACAGCCAAGAATAATTCCGGTAATAAATCGAACAAAAAAGTAAGGACGAAAAAAATAATTGAAAATTTTGTAATTACGCCCTACCGCACAAAGATTAAAGTGAAGCCGAACACTAAAAATGACGGAACATCCTACCTTAATATCTGGTACGGATACGGTGATAACACCACAAACGATACTACTAATATAGCCGTCAAGTCCAGCGGGTTTAGAGTTCAAATTTTATCCACCGACAACCTCGAACAAGCAAAAAGAATGAAGAACAGGGTATTGCAAAAAATTTCACAAAAACACGTTCACATTTTATTCGATCCTCCTTTCTACAAGTTGCAGGTCGGTGATTTTTTCGTTCGTTCTTTAGCCGAAGATTTGAGCTTCAAATTAAAACAGTTAGGCTACGATAACGCCAGAGTTGTGAGAGAAAAAATAAATCATTACCGCTAAACAAAGAAGATATTTTAATGAAACGGCTTATTTCAAATCCTTCTCAAATTTTAACCGTAAACACTAACGGAACCGGCTGCAAGAGAGGAATTGAGTTAAACAATTTAGAATGTTTGGAAGACCATTCTATTGTAATTGAAAATGACATTGTTAAAGATTTTCTTCCCCACATTTCCGTTAAAAGAAATCAATTTGACGAAGTAATAGATGCAAGGGACAACATTGTTCTTCCCGGTTTAGTTGAGTGCCACACGCATCTTGTCTTTTCGGGCTCACGTGCAGATGAATTCAAACAAAAACTTGCCGGTGTTTCTTACGAAGAAATTGCCGAACAAGGAGGCGGAATAAACAAAACCGTTGGTGCGGTAAGAGAAACATCAATTGATGATTTATATAACATTGCAGCAAAAAGAGTCCGGCATTTTATCGAACAAGGCGTAACTACTTTGGAAATAAAAAGCGGCTACGGTCTTGATTTTGAAAACGAGCTAAAGCTATTGAAAGTAATCAATCGACTTAACGATAAATTCCCCATCGATATTATTCCTACATTTTTGGGCGCACATACGTTCCCTAAAGAATTTTCCTCTAACAGAAACGGATACGTAGAGTTAATTATCAACAAAATGCTTCCGGCTGTAAACGAAGAAAAACTTGCCGCAGCCTGCGATGCTTTTTGCGAATCAACCGCCTTTACAAAGGATGAGGTCGATTTAATTTTCAACAAAGCAAATGAATTGGGAATAAGATGCAAACTTCACACAGATCAGTTTAACAGCATCGGCGGAATTGATACGGCAATAAAGAACAACGCGTTAAGCGTAGACCATTTGGAAGTGATCAACGATGAAAAAATTTCCGAACTGTCCGATACAGACATTGTCTGCGTTCTGCTTCCGGGTGTTTCGTATTTTTTAAATCATAATTACGCACCCGCGAAAAAATTGGTTGAACGGAACGCTGTTGTTGCATTGGCAACCGATTTTAATCCCGGATCCTCAAACATTTCCAACATAAGTTTTATAATGAGTCTTGCCGCTTTAAAATTAGGAATGACGATTGAACAAATAATTTCTGCATATACAATTAATTCCGCAAAAGCTTTAAATTTAAACTCTAAAATAGGAAGTTTGGAAATTGGAAAGAAAGCCGATCTGTCAATTTTCGAGACGGATAATTATGCCGATTTGATATATCAAACGGCAAAAAACTTAAACATTAAAACACTTAAAAACGGAAAAGTAATTTACGATAAACACGGAGGAATTTAGTGAAAATAATTGAATGTGTACCAAATTTCAGCGAAGGAAAAAATGCGGAGACATTTGACGCAATAAAAAATGCAGTAGATAAAACCGACGGTGTAAAGCTGTTGAATTTAGAACCCGACGCCGATTACAACCGCGTGGTTGTTACATTAGCCGGAGACGAAAACGGAATAATTGAAGGAGCCTTAAATGCATGTAAAGCCGCCGCGGAAAATATAGATATGAGAAATCAAAAAGGCGAACACCCGAGACTCGGCGCAATTGACGTTGTGCCTTTTATTCCGGTTAAAGATGTAACTACGGAAGAATGCGTAAGGATATCCGAAGTTTTCGGAAAACGTGCCGCCGAAGAATTGAATTTACCGGTTTATCTATACGAAGCATCCGCGAGAAAACCGGAAAGACGCAATCTTTCAAACATACGAAAAGGAGAATACGAAGGACTCGAAGAAAAATTAAAAGACAGTTTGTGGGCGCCTGATTTCGGCGAAGCTGTTTTTAATCCTAAGCTCGGTGCTTTGGTAACGGGTGCAAGATTTTTTCTGATAGCTTACAACGTTAACATAAAATCCACCGATACTAAATATGCCAAAGAAATTGCGGAAGTGCTGCGTGAATCGGGTAAACCGAAAAGAGACGATGAAGGAAAAATCATTAAAGTGGACGGTAAAACCGTCCGCATTCCGGGTAGATTGAAAAATGTCAAGGGTATGGGAGTTGCACTCGAGGCGCATAACATTACGCAGGTCTCGATGAATTTAACAAACTATACCGTTACACCGATGCACATTGCTTTCGAAGAAGTCAAAAAGGAAGCAGAGAGACTCGGTGTTGAAGTAGATGGCAGTGAGGTTGTTGGACTCGTGCCCTTGGAAGCGATGTTGTTGGCAGGTAAATATTATTCCGGAAATGAAAACGCCTCCGAAGATGAATTGGTAGAATTGGCAATTGAGAAACTCGGACTTAACAGTGTTTCGGATTTCGAAAAAGACAAAAAAATAATTGAATATATGATATGACAATTATCAAACAACAATGTACAATTGGAGATAACTCGATAATAAAATTTTATACGGATTGTCATTTTTATTCGTAGGGGCAGTCGGTGTTGCTAAATAAACATTAAAAACAAATACGAGAATGAATTATGGATTACACACAAACATTAAACGATTATTTAGAAAGCTTATCTTCTAAAGCGCCCACACCGGGCGGAGGTAATGTTTCCGCGTTCAGCGGAGTGCTGGCTTCAGGTCTTGCAATTATGGTTTGCAATCTTACAATAGGCAGAAAAAAATATGTTGATGTAGAATCTGAAATTACAGAGATTAAAAATCAATTGGAAAAATTAAAAGATAGGTTTTCTGAATTAGCCGACGAAGACAACAAGGCATTTGAAAAAGTAATGGAGGCATTCAGACTCCCGAAGGAGACGGATGAAGAAAAACTTACGAGAAGAGCTAAAATAGACGAGGCAACAATCGGCGCCGCGGAAGTACCCTCCGAAGTAATAAATGTCTGCAAACAAATAATTCCCCATATTAAAACAATTGTAAACAAAGGCAACCGGAATTCGCTTTCGGATGCCGGTGTGGCTGCTTCTTTAATTAACACTGCCGCAGAAGGAGCTTTTTTAAATGTATTAATTAATTGCACTTCCCTTTCCAATCAAACTTTTGGCAACGAATTTTTGAAGAGAACGGAAATAATTTATCAGGAAGTAAAAAAATCTTGTTCCGAAATTAACGCTTTGATAAATGATAAATTAAGAAGCTGATTATAAAATTAAACCCGGAAACCCGGTTTTTTTGAAAAACCGGGTCCCTTTAATAAGCCAACTCCGTTTTTTTTATTTTTTCATTTTCTAAAGATTTAGAACCGTTTTATTTAGCGTAATATCACCGCGACCCTGCCTGCCGCAGGCAAG
>CAZAOG010000013.1:0-33480 GCA_964486645.1 uncultured Ignavibacteriaceae bacterium
AAGAAGATGTGAAAAATTAAAACCCAATCCATATTTATGAATTGGGTTTTTTAATTTGAGATTTGATGACTGTTTTATAATTATCATCAATCTCATATTCACTGTTATGAGAGGTACTACAGCTTATTTCATCAAAATTAATTTCTTTGTTTGCACAAAACTGCCTGCACGCCCCTGCGTGTAAACCTGTATTCTGTAAAAATAAACTCCGCTTGCAAGTGTAAAGGCATTAAAAGTCACTTCAAAGCTACCCGACGGTTTTTGCTCATTAACTAATGTTGCAACTTCTTTACCTAAAATGTTATAAACCTTTAATGTTACATAACTGCTTTTGCTCAATGTGTATCTTATCGTGGTTGAAGGATTAAACGGGTTAGGATAATTTTGACTGAGCGAAAAATTATTCGGTATGGTTACCTTGTTTCTTACATCCTCAATGCCCGTAACAATTCCCGTATTGGCAACAATTTGCACCGCTTCAACTTGAGAGGGGCTGATCTGATTACCCCAGACAGTAACCTGCTGTCCGGTTGACAGATCGGAAAATGAAATAGGCTGATAGTTTGAATTTAATACAACGGTGTTTGGTGTAACTGTAAATAACGGAAGAGCAACACTTAAAGAATTCTGGGTTATGTTGTTTACAAATCCGCTTACTTTTGTAACGTTCGGGTCTTCCTCTATATTTATAATCAACGCGAGGTAACTGCTGTCGGATTGAAGCAAAGCGAGCATTTCAACGGTTTGATTTACCGCCAAATCATTCAAAGTTACAACGGAATCCATAAAATTTATAACAATTGTATTTGAGTTAGTCTTTACTTTTATACCGGAAACATATAACGTATTCACACTTAAGCTGTCGATATTTCCATAAATTTTATTCAAACTGCTGCTTACGATTACCAGGCTTTTTACATACAAAGAATCACCCGATCTTTCGCCTTTTATTTTTACTTTTGTTCCTTGAATTAAGAAATTTATATTAATGGAAGTTCCGTCGAAGTTAAATAATTGAGAAAGTCCGTTTATATAGAAAGTGTGATTCATTACGCTTATCCAGTCTGCGCCTATGCTGTCGATTAATCCCGTTACTTCAACATCCTCGTTCCAGATTTCCCGGATAACTATTCTTGTTGCAAACAAGCTGTTATCGGATAAAATTTTGCCTTCTACTTTTATTTTCATTCCTTGTGTTAAATCGGCAAATGTTTTCTGAACGTGATTTTGTCCGAGAATTTCCGTCGTTGAATCGGTTTTTACCCAATTTCCGTTTAACAGTATCGAGCCGTTGTCAAGCGAATCTATAACGGCTTTAAATTCAAATTCTTCCGTTTCCGCTACTTTAACTTTTATCCGCTTCGCCAGGTAAATATTGCCTGAAATTAGTTGCGCTTTTATTTCAACTCTCATTCCCACCTGCAGGTCTGCAGTATTCAAGCGGTCGTGATTTTTTGAAAATATTTCGGTATTGGCGTCAACAACAACGTGAAAATTATTGACGACAAGAGTATCCTGGTTTATGTGGTTTATCGTACCTTCGATTTCAATTTTATCCTGAGAGTTTCCGGTGTGAATTTTAATTCTAACTGCAAGAAGCGTATCTCCTGCCAAACGAACAGCCTTTACTTTAACAAAATTTCCTTCGTGAATATCGGAAAAAGTTTTTAATGAATCTTCTTCGCCCGAAATTACGGTATTGCCGTCAACAAACACCGTTACGTCGTTTACAACCAGACTATCTCCGCCTATCGAATGAACAAACCCTTCTATTTCAAGGTTGTCCTGTTCAGTGTGCATTTTTATTATTTTGGCAAGAAAAGAACTGTCGGATTGAACTACAGCTTCAACTTCAACAAACATTCCCACTTGAAGATGAGAATATTGTATAATTGTACCCATATTGTTTTTTACTACAGTATTGGCGTCAACTTTAAAAGTAATTGTATTCACAACAATACTGTCTGAAGAAATTGACTGAATTTGACCCTTTGTTTCAATTTCCCCGTTTCTATTATCAGTTTGTGCCTGCAAAAGCATAGAAAAACTAAAAAATATAAAAACAGGAATTAAAAAGGTTTTAGTAAAAGTTTTCATAATATTACCCTTTATAATTTGTTTTAAAATATCCGGTTAATTATTTTACCGGAACCACCCACCATTAATCTTATTTATTTTTTTTGACTCAATTTATATAGTATAATTGGTTTAAAAAAAGTGACATTCATTTCACATCCTGAAAAAATAAAAATCACTGTGCCAAACACAGTTGTCTCAAATAAATAGAAAGTATTAGAAAATGGATTAATTTTTCAGATTTTAGTTACAAATGAAAACTATCCCCCTTATATTAAAGTAAGTTTAATTGTTCAAATTTAGTAATATACTATAGCAAAATTGTCGCTCCTGCCTGCGGCAGGCAGGAGCGGAATATTGGTAACAAAACCAAAAGAAAGAAATTATAAGCTCCGGAGGAGCGACATTATAAAAGAACAGCAAAATATAGTGCATTATCCGTGTCGGACTTGCTGCTTCCGTCAAGTTATTTATTGATAGTTTACTTTCAAATCTTTTTTTTCAACGTTTTGGACGGATGTGTTGCCAAATAATTTTAAATAATATCAAATTATTTAGATTGAAATCTCATTTCATTTGACTTAACTTTCGGCATTGTTTTTAAAAATAATAACACAAAATTGAACGAGAAGAAACTACAAATAAGCAATATTGCCATAATCGGGTTGGGACTTCTGGGCGGTTCGATTGCAAAAGCAGTTAAAAAAAGTAACGCTCAAATTGAAATTTCCGCATTCGATAAAAATGAAATACTAAAAATTGCTGCAGAAGAAAAAGTTATTGATAAAAAATTAGAACGAATTGAAGATTCATTTGATTACGATTTAATAATTCTTTGTCTGCCGACGGATCTTTCGCTGAAAGCTTTTAAAAAACTGATTCCGATAATAAAAGGAAATACAATTATTTCGGATGTTTGCGGAGTTAAAGGCATTTTTGAAGATGAGTGGCAAAAATTTAAAAAAGAAGGAATTTACATCGGCGGTCACCCGATGACCGGTAAAGAAAAAAGCGGCTTTCAAAATTCCGATCCTCTTCTTTTTGAAAATGCCGTTTATATCATCTCCGAAAAAGCCGAAGGAAAGAAAAGAGAACGGGAGTTCCTTGATTTCGTGAAACTTTTGGGCGCCAGGGGAATCTATCTCGATCCTTATCTTCACGACGATGTTGCCGCCTATGTCAGCCATTTACCTCAGCTTCTTTCCGTCGCACTTTTGAGTTCTGCAGCATTAAAGAAAAATGATATAAATTATCTGGATTTTGCCGCAGGCGGCTTTAAAGATTTAACCAGAACGGCTTCGAGTGATTTTAATATTTGGGAATCGATTTTAACACTAAACAAAAAAGATATTGTATCTTCTTTAGAAACTTTTCAAGTAAAATTAAATAAAATTAAAGATATGGTTGAAAAGGAAGACCTTATATCTTTACGCTCTGTTTTTCAAGAAGCCAAAGTAAATAGAGAATCAATTGCAGGTAATAAAAAAGGTTTTATTCATCCGCTGTTCGACCTGTTTATTTTTATAAACGATGAACCGGGTATCTTATTTAAAATAACTAAAACTTTGGCGGTGAAAAATATAAACATAAAAGATATTGAACTTCAGAAAATAAGAGAAAACGTCGGAGGAACTTTTAGGTTGTCATTTTCCTCAAAAACCGAACTTGATGAGGCTAAAATACTGTTAAAGGAAGCCGGCTTTTCGCTTAATAATTAAAGATTAAATATATGTTGAAAATTCTAATTACTCTATTAATTTTCTTTTCTGCTTTAACCTACGTTAATGCACAAAAATTTTCAGGAACAGAAGTTAAAAGAACGTACTTTCCGGACGGGAAAGTTAAAACGCAGGGAGATTATTGGTACGATAAACTTGACGGGGAATACCTCGAATTTTATCCAAGCGGTAAGTTATGGAAAAAATGGAACTTCAAAGACGGTAAAGAAGAAGGCAAATCTTTTTGGTATTTCCCGGATGGGAAATTAAGTATTGAATGGAACTACAGAAACGGCAAAAAGAACGGATTATCCAAATGGTATTACGAGACGGGTGAACTTTGGGCCGAACAATATTATATTAACGGCAAATTGGAAGGTATTACAAAAACTTATTATAAAACCGGAGAACTTCAGGGTAAATGGAAATACAAAAACGGAAAATTAAACGGAACAAGCTTAACCTATTACAAGTCGGGCGGGATAGAAGTTAAAAGAAATTTTGTGAATAATTTGCTCAACGGTGAAACATTTGTCTATTTCAAAGACGGAAAAGTAGCACTATCCGCTTTTTTTGTAAACGACAGATTGGAAAAAAAAGTTATAATTTACGATTTGGCAAGTAACGAAAGAGTTGTGGATGAATATCTGCACGGCGAACTGCTGAACAGAACCAAATATGATTATAGGGGAAAATTTGAATCGGAAGAAAAAACCATTAAGCGTTATTTTAAAACCGGTTCTTTGAAGGAAGAAATTTTCTACCGGGACGGCAAAAGACAGAACACTTCTAAAATTTATTATCCCGACGGATATTTGAAAGAGGAATGGGCATTTGTAAATGATACGTTAAACGGGGTGTCAAGATTTTATTTCGAAGGCGGAATTCTGCACGAAGAAAAAGATTATCTTAACGGCATTCAGCAGGGAATTACAAGAACATATTACGACTCCGGAGAATTAAAATCCGAAATAAATTTTAAAAATAATCAACCCAACGGAATTGCTCTTACTTACTATAAAAACGGTGAATTGAAAACTTCCGCAAACTTGGTTAATGGAATAAGAGACGGAGTTTATAAAACTTTTTACGACAACGGACTTTTGAAATCAACGGTAAGATTTAAAAAAGGGAAAAGAACCGGAGAAAAAATAGAATATTATAAATACGGCGGAATTAAAAAAAGATCCTTTTATAAAAATGATAAAATTGAGGGCCGGGTTACAACTTACTCGAAAACCGGAAATATTCTGTCAAAACAAAAGTATAAAAACGGTTCGGTTGTAAAAGACGGAAATAAAATAAAATAATTTTTTTACGGTGATGAAATGAGCGAAGAAAAAAATTTACCGGGAAAATATAAAGTAGGCTTGCTGCAGATGAAGCTCGGTAAAAACGCGGATGAGAACTTGAACAAAGCAGCCTCAATGATTAAGGATGCTGCGGATAAAGGAGCAAATATCATCTGTCTGCCGGAACTTTTTAAAACCGAATATTTCTGTCAAATTGAAGACGTAAAGTTGTTCGATCTTGCAGAACCGGTTAACGGGAAAACAATTAAATTAATGAGCCAAGCGGCAAAAGAAAATAACGTTGTGGTTGTCGCTTCTATCTTTGAGAAAAGAAGCGAAGGAGTATATCATAATACTGCCGTTGTGATTGATGAAAAAGGGGAAACCGTAGGAATTTACAGAAAGATGCACATACCCGATGACCCGGCATATTATGAAAAATTTTATTTCACTCCCGGAGATTTAGGCTTTAAAGCATTTGATACAAATTACGGTAAAATAGGTACGCTGATTTGCTGGGATCAGTGGTTCCCCGAAGGGGCAAGACTGACTGCGATGCAGGGAGCAAACATTCTCTTTTATCCAACTGCAATCGGATGGCACCCTAAAGAAAAAGAAAAACACGGTCAAGCTCAATTGGATTCTTGGCAGACGGTGCAAAGGGGACATGCCATTGCCAACGGAGTTTACGTAGCATCTGTAAACAGAGTTGGATTTGAAAAAAGAATTGAGAATTCGGACGGATTACGGTTCTGGGGTTCGTCTTTTCTGTCAGACCCGCAGGGGGTAATAATTGCACAAGCATCAGAAGACAAAGAAGAAATTTTAATAGGGGAGATAGACATCGTTTATTTGGAAAACATAAGGAGAAATTGGCCTTTTTTAAGAGACAGAAGAATAGACGCATACTCGAATATTACAAAACGTCTAATTGACTAAAATAAATAGGAAAAAACATCAACCTTAATTTGAAAATCGGAGGATTGAAAATGAAAAAAAAGAATATTATAATATTTGCTCTGTTATTGTTGCTGGTCGGCGGTTGTGGAAATAATAAACAAGAAAATAATGACGAGCCGCCCGGTCAACTGGCGCAAGAGCTTAGATTAACGATTAAAAATGTAGTTAAAGCTGCAGCAACAGGACTTGGAGGTATAGTAATTGATGGCAACGGAAAGGTGGACACGGCTTTAATAAGAAAATTTGCGGCAAACGCAGTTTTTTTCAGTAATAAAACAGGGTACTTCTTTGTTAATGATTTTACCAATAATTACATAATTGCAAATTCCAAAGAGCCTGATACCGTGGGAAAAGACGGATCAAACATTAAAGATTCGCGCGGGAACTTTTATATACGACTTATGGGCAACCTGGCAAGAATAGGCGGAGGTTACGTAAATTATTTTGTTAAAGATCCTGTTTCAGGCAAAGTAAAAATAAAAGAATCTTATGTGGAAAGAATTCCGAACACTAATTTTTATATCGGTGCGGGGCAGTATATAGGACTTACCGATTACCCTCGTTACAGAGAATTGCCGTAAATAAAAACTATAATTTACTATGTTAACTTCCGGAAAAAATATTTTTAGTTGATGAAAAAAATGAATAGTGATAAAGAAGTTAACGGATATTTCCTACCTGCCGAGTGGGAAAAACAAGAAGCAGTTTGGATTGCCTGGCCTCATAATAAAAATGATTGGCCGGGCAAGTTTACACCAATCAAGTGGGTTTACTGTGAAATTGTTAAGGCAATTATTCCGGGTGAAAAAGTAAGAATTATTGTTAATTCGGAAAAACAAAAATCGGAAGCGGAAAGAATTTTAAAATTATCCGGCGCATTTTCCGAAGATATGGAATTTATAAAATTTAGCACTGACAGAGGCTGGCTGAGGGATATATCGCCGGTTTATGTAAAAACAAAATCTAATAAAATTGAGCAGGTATCTTTTAAGTTTAACGCATGGGCAAAGTACGATGATTATAAAAAAGACGAAAAACTACCGGGCTTTATCTCCAAAAAATTTAATATAAAAAACACCGACGCAATTTATAAAAACAGAAAAGTAGTTTTGGAAGGCGGAAGCATTGATACAAACGGAAAAGGTGTTCTAATCACTACTAAGGAATGTCTCCTCGATGAAGAAGTACAAGTAAGGAATAAGGGCTTTTCGGAAAAAGATTACGAAGAAGTGTTCCGTAAATACCTTGGAATAAAAAAAGTGATTTGGCTGAACAAAGGAATTGCCGGAGACGATACCCACGGACACGTTGACGATATCTGCAGGTTTGTAAATAAAAATACGGTTGCTGCCGCAGATGAAGAAAACCCGAAAGATGAAAATTACAAACCGCTGAAAGAAAACCTGGAAATATTAAAGGGAGAAAAAAGATTAAATATTGTTAAACTCCCTATGCCGGAACCTTTATACTTTAAGAACCAACGACTGCCTGCAAGCTATGCAAATTTTTTAATTGCCAACGGCTCGGTTTTGGTCCCGACTTTTAATGATGCAAACGACGGAAAAGCCCTCGGAATTATAAGTTCGCTGTTTCCAAATAGAAAGGTAATCGGTATTCATTCGGTAGATTTGGTTTGGGGATTGGGGACTGTTCACTGCCTTACAAAAGAGCAGCCAAAAATTTTGTAAAAAAAAACAATGTAAATTTACCTGCTGTCACTGACCATTCAGTGGCAGATAAATGTGTTATCGAATGTCTGTCTGCTATTTCGCGGAGTCTGTACCACCAACTAAAAAAAGTAACATGCAAGGTTAATTAAATGAAAATTAATTAACCGCAGAGGGCACGGAGAATACACAGAGGACACAAAGTGAGAATATCTTCTCTGCGGTTAATCTTACGTTAAATCGTATTGTTTTTAAGAATGAATAACCGCAAACAGAGAGAGTCTGTAAAATTTTTTTTGTAAAGGTAAGGTTAGGCTCTTAGCAAAAAACTTTTACCAACAAGTTGGTAGAGATGAGAAAGCCATTTTGTAAACAACATATCAATATGTCTTTGGTTGTCGGCTATGCCGCGCTAAGGGCGTATGGTTGAATGGCTGGAATGGTTGAATGGTTGAATGAATAAAATTTTTTTTTGTGAGTCCACTTATCTTATGAGAATTTTATAAAAAAATATCTTCTTTTCGTGTGAACCTTTTTATCATTGATTATTATTTAAACACTGCTTTGTTTTGTTACAATATTATGATGTATTTACCTTTGTTTTATTACAGTATTTTAATATATTTACCCTTGTTTTATTACAAGGATTAAAAATGTCTACATTTACAAGGGAGCTTTCGGAACATCTAATACAATGGAAGAATAATGATTTGCGCAAACCTCTCGTCTTAAGAGGCGCAAGACAAGTCGGCAAAACAACCCTTATAGAACAATTTGCCAAAAGCTACAAGAATAGCATACTGTTAAATCTTGAAAAATCATCCGATGAATATTACTTTAAAGCACATAACAATGTAAAAGATATTGTAGATGCTCTTTTGCTTAAGAACGGAATTACACCAAGCGAAATTGATAAAACGCTTTTATTTCTCGATGAGATTCAAGAATCTCCTAAAGCAATAGAGTTCCTCCGGTATTTTTACGAAGAACTTCCACAATTACACGTTATCGCAGCAGGTTCATTGCTTGAATTTGCCATAAAAAAAGTAAAAAGCTTTCCGGTTGGAAGAGTGGAATATCTTTATTTACACCCTCTTAATTTTATTGAATATCTAAAAGCGATTAAGCAGACCGGTGCCATTGAACAGCTGATTCAAACGCCGATAAAACCATTTGCCCACAATACATTGTTGGAACTATTTAACCGATATGCTATCATAGGGGGTATGCCGGAAGTAGTTAAAACATATTTGCAAAATAAAAGCGTAGCAGATTTACCCAAAATATACGAAAGCCTTTGGATGACCTATAAAGACGACGTAGAAAAATATGCGTCTGGTAAAACAGAAAGAAATGTAATAAAACATATAATGGATACTGCCTGTTTGTATTTGGATCAACGTGTTAAATTCCAAAACTTTGGAAACTCTAACTATCGTTCCAGGGAAGTCGGGGAAGCGATGCGAAATCTTGAGGGTGCAAAAATTATTCGCTTAATTTATCCAACAACAGATGTCGAAGTTCCTATAAAACCCGATTTGAAAAAATCTCCACGTTTACAGTTTTTGGATACCGGAATAATCAACTACATAACCGGAATACAAATCGATATGCTTCCGCTCAAAGATTTAAGTCCACTCTATAAAGGAAGTTTAATTCCCCACTTAATAATACAAGAGATTATTTCATTAAACTCAACATCCGACAGAAAGCCTAATTTTTGGGTTAGAGAAAAAAGCCAATCTTCTGCAGAGGTAGATTTGGTGCTTACTTTTAAAGATAAAATTATACCTATCGAAATAAAATCCGGTAGTGTCGGGACATTAAAATCATTACATCAATTTATGGATAGGACTAACCACCCTTATGCCATTAGGTTATACGCGGGTGAGTTTAATGTTCAAAAAACTCTAACACGTGAAAAGAGACCATTTCTTTTAATGAACCTGCCTTATTATCTTGGTACTAAAATATATGAGTATATTGATTTCTTTGTATCAAATTACCAATTATGAAAAGCTGGTATTAAAAACCTTTACAAATAGAGTAATAATGAAAACTCGGATTGTATATAAACAAAGACGCAAACATATAAAAATTAAAATAAAAATTTTATTTGTTTGTTTTTAAATTGCCTTTTCAACAAGCATTTTTGCTTAATTAACTTTTGTCACCAACTAATCCTGTGACCCATAATTTTTGACCCCAGTTCGGCAATTCAAAATAATTGCCTACAAATTTGGAATTGCTCATAATTCGTATTAATTTTTAAGAATAAATATTTTTTTGTCTATAATCAGACAGGGAGAAAATAAAGTGATTATTACGGTTCCGAAAGAAAACTTACCCGGCGAAAACAGAGTAGCCGTTATCCCCGATGTTGCATCAAAATTAATTAAATCAGGATTTGAAGTTCACGTAGAAACAGACGCAGGTCTTAATGCGGGATATCCGAATGAACAATACGAATCCGTCGGTGCAAAAATCGTGAAGGATATAAATCAATTGTACGATTCGGCGGATGTTGTATTAAAAGTTCAGCGTCCGATGGAACACCCCGAATTAAAGAAGCCCGAATTAGAAATGATGAAAGAAGGAACGCTTCTTATTACATTTCTTTATCCGCTTCATAATTTCAAATTAGCAAAAGAATGTGCTGAAAAAGGAATCAATGTGATTTCCATGGATATGATTCCGCGTACAACTTTTGCACAAAAAATGGATGCACTGAGTTCTCAGGCAAACTTAGCCGGTTACAAAAGCGTGCTTATGTGTGCAGACAGGCTCGGAAAAATATTCCCGCTTATGATGACTGCGGCGGGTACTATTTCACCCGCGAAGGTTGTAATTATGGGAGCCGGTGTTGCAGGACTTCAGGCACTCGGTACGGCAAAAAGACTCGGTGCCGTTGTTGAAGTTTCGGATATTCGTCCCGCGGTAAAAGAGGAAGTTGAAAGTCTCGGCGGTAGATTTATTGAAGTAGAAACCGACGAAAACATGCAGGACGAAGGAGGTTACGCAAAAGAAGCTTCGGAAGAATTTTTGAAGAAACAGAAAGAACTCATCTTCAAACACGTTACCGAAGCCGACATTGTTATAACCACTGCTTTAATTCCCGGTAAAAAAGCCCCGGTTCTTGTAACCGAAGAAATGGTTAAGAATATGAGGCACGGAAGCGTTATTCTTGATATGGCGGTAGAATTCGGCGGTAACTGCGAAGTAAGCGAGAAAGACAAAGTAGTTACAAAACACGGTGTTACAATTATAGGCGAATCGAATCTGCCCAGTCAAGTTCCTACACACGCAAGTGAAATGTACTCGAAAAATATTCTTAACTTGCTAAATCATATTTCAAAAGAAGGTAAAGTAGAGTTGGATTTAGAGGATGAAATAGTTAAAGGTGCATTAATTACGCACAATAAAGAAGTAGTAAATCCGAGAATCAAAGAACTCTTAAATTAAAAAAGGGAAAAATCTATGGATGTTACAAGTTTTTTAATGCTGATATACGTATTTGTATTAGCAATATTCGTAGGCTTTGAATTGATAACCAAAGTTCCTCCTACACTCCACACACCTCTTATGTCCGGTTCAAATGCAATTTCCGGTATTACCATTGTAGGTGCGTTGTTAAGTGCCGGAGCAGAGGAATTTACAATAAGTACAATTCTTGGTCTTATAGCAGTAATCTTCGCGATGATAAACGTTGTGGGAGGTTATTTGGTTACAGACAGAATGCTAAAAATGTTCAAAAAAAAGTGAGATGACAAATGAATATAGCCATTGAAATTACATATTTGATATCATCAATATTCTTTATTTTTGGTATTAAGAAATTAAGTTCTCCCAAAACAGCAAGGCAGGGGAATCTTTATTCCTCAATAGGAATGCTGTTGGCTATTGTAGTTACTTTATTGGATCAAAATGTTTTGACCTATGAATGGATTATAATAGGTGGAGTTATAGGTTCTTTAATTGGTGCTGTTTTAGCACTTAAAATTAAAATGACGGGAATGCCGCAGATGGTCGGTTTGTTAAACGGATTCGGCGGCGGTGCTTCCTTATTGGTAGCTTTATCAGAATATTACAAAATAACGCCTATTATGCCCGTAAATACGGGTATAGCTATTGTACTCAGTCTTTTAATAGGCAGTGTTACGTTTACAGGTTCATTAATTGCTTTTGGAAAATTACAGGGGATAGTAACGGGCAAAGTTGTTCATTATCCCGGACAGCACTTAATTAACGTCCTGCTGTTTATCTTTGTATTAGGCGGCGGTGTTTATGTTTTAATGAACCCTGCAAGTGCATCCCTCGTTTTAATTATTACGGTTGTTGCTCTAATTTTGGGTGTACTTTTAGTACTTCCAATCGGCGGTGCAGATATGCCGGTTGCAATTTCGCTGCTGAACTCTTATTCGGGACTTGCTGCCGCGACTACCGGTTTTATTCTTGAAAACAATGTATTAATTATTGCCGGTGCTTTGGTCGGCGCTTCGGGTATTATTTTAACCCTTATTATGTGCCGGGGTATGAACCGTTCTCTGATGAACGTTGTTCTCGGCGGTTGGGCTAATGCCGGTTCATCCGACGGTGCGGCTCCGGGCGCAGGACCAAAAGGCGATGTAAAATCCGTTGATGCCGAAGAGCTTGCCATGATACTTGAAGTTGCAAGCAGTGTAATTATTGTTCCGGGTTACGGAATGGCGGTTGCACAGGCACAGCACGCTGTCAGAGATTTGATGTTGGCTCTTGAAGATAAAGGTATTAGCGTAAGATTTGCAATCCATCCCGTTGCCGGCAGGATGCCGGGACATATGAACGTTCTGCTTGCGGAAGCTAACGTACCTTACGATAAACTTTTTGCATTGGAAGATATCAACAACGACTTTTCAAATACTGATGTAGCAATTGTTATTGGGGCTAACGATGTAGTTAACCCGGCTGCACGTCACGACCAAAGCAGCCCGATTTACGGAATGCCTATACTTAACGTAGATTATGCAAAAACAGTTGTAATAAATAAACGTTCGTTAAATCCGGGTTATGCCGGTATTGATAACGAATTGTTCTTCGGAGATAATTCGCTAATGTTCTTCGGTGATGCTAAAGACGCAATCGGAAAATTAACTTCCGAGATAAAAAACCTTTAGTAAACATTAAAGAAAACAATTTTAATACAAGGCTGTACAATTGTTTTGTGCAGCCTTATTTTATAGTAATCTGTTTTTTGTATTTGCCAAAATGTATTAAAAAATGTATCATTAGGTACTGTAAAAGATTTACTTAAAATCATTTTAAAAAAAATATGGTTGTAAAATGAAATTTGATTGGGAATCATATATTGGACAAACGTTAAATGTTACGATGCACGAAAACTACGGCATAACATCAGACCCTAAATCCGAAACACCCATTTATGAAATTGTTTTCAAATCGGGTAAACTTGTTAAATCATACGACGACGGTATTTTGCTTGAAACCGACAGGGAAGGGACGAAAGTTAAAATATATATTCCGTTATCATCAATTAAATGTGTGGAGATATTTAACTTTTAACAAAATGAAATTATCTAAGTTTGTATTTATTTTATTCTTGTCATTTTTTTCCTCTTTATTATTGGCACAAGATATAGAGATTAAAAGCCTCCAAGCTTATCCCAACAACTCTCAAACTAAATTACCCATTCTTTTAATGAGTGAGAAAAGTAAAGATAAACTTACTATTGAGTTTGACGTTAAAGCAAATGAGCAACCGAATTTAATTGCCGTATTCCGTTTCAGCGACAGAAACTGGAAGCCTTACGATAATTTATTTTTAGCAAACGACGGAAAAGACAGAGGATATAAATTTTCCGCATCAATTCTGCCCAATACGGTAGAAGAAGCAAATTATCATTATAAAGGTGTTTTCCCCACCAAAAAAGATTTTGTCAGCTTCCCTTTTTCCGGTAATTGGATATTTTATATTACCGATTACAGCGATACATCCTTGATATACGCAACGGGCAAATTTTATGTGGTTTTTAACGATGTACTTTTAAATAGCTCTTTAATTGAAGATCAAATGGAAGGAACGGACCTTTTTCCTACGGATTTGAACAAAGTTTTTAATGTTACAACCAAATTTGATTTACCCGAAGATTTTTTCCCCGGTTATGTAAGCGAAGTTAGAATAGTTGAAAACCAAAAAATAAATTATCCTTTTATAATAAACAGAAAATTTAATACTTTAAAACGCCAGTATTACTGGGACGCCAATAGAAAGTTTACCTTTACCGCAAGAGACATTCAGCCCGGTAACGAATATAGGCAGCTTAACTTGATGGATGTCAACCGCTTTAATTCAAAAAATGTTTCCGCTCAATACGACGGCATCGAATATTCCCGATTCTTTCAGCAGGGAAATAAAGATTTTAACGGCGGCAAAGTACTGAAGAATTTTAATGATAGATATGCTACATATCTTAACGTAAATTTTTTATTCAGAACTCCTGAGGAAAATTTCGGAGATGTTTATCTGGTAGGTGCATTCAATAATTGGACGGCACAAGATACTTTTAAAATGAAAAAAAACAACGACCTCTACTCTTTGATCGTTCCTTTAAAAAGAGGAATCTACGACTATCAGTATGTTGCTGCCGTAGGAAACAGCAAAGGCGAGATAAACTATGATTGGCTTGTATTTGAAGGCAACAGTTGGGAGACTACCAATGATTATCATATCTTTCTTTATTACAATGACCCTGATTTGGGAGGTTACGACAGAATTATCGGTTATAGTTTAATTACGAGCAAATAAAATTGGAAAAAATAAAAATAGGCGTTATCGGTACCGGACATTTGGGTAAACTTCATGCAAAGATGTTTTCACAGATTGAATCAAGCGAACTAATCGGTGTGTTTGATCTAAATTTTGAAGAATCCAAATTAACCGCACAAGAATTTGGAACTGCCGCATTTGAAAACCTTAACGATTTACTTGAAAACATTGATGCAGCCTCTGTTGCAGCCACTACAAGCGCACATTATAAGTTGGTAAAACAGTGCCTGGAAAAAGGAATCCATGTTTTTGTGGAAAAACCGATCACTTCTACCATAGCAGAAGCGGAAGAACTGGTAAATATCAGCAACGATAAAAAATTAAATTTACAGGTAGGACATATTGAAAGATTTAATCCGGCGCTTCTTGCTTTGGAAAAATATATTTCAAATCCAATGTTTGTTCAAACCGACAGACTCGCCCAATTTAATCCGCGGGGAACCGACGTAGCAGTTGTGCTGGATTTAATGATTCACGACATAGATATAATTTTAAGCTTAATTAAAAGTAAAGTTAAAAGCGTAGAAGCAAGCGGCGTAGCGGTAGTATCGGACAACGTTGATATTGCTAACGCAAGAATTAAATTTGAAAACGGCGCCGTTGCCAATGTAACCGCGAGCAGAATATCACAAAAGAAAATGAGAAAGATGAGAATATTTCAAAAAGATACATATCTTTCATTGGATTTTGTTACAGGTACTTCCGAAGTGTACAGGTTGGTGCCGACTGAAGATAAAGTCGGTTCGCACACTATTTCATTCGGTGAAATTGGAATAGGCGAAAACAAAAAACGTGTTATATATGAACAACCCCAAGTAGAGGAAATTAACGCCCTAAAATATGAACTTGAGATGTTTGTAAATTCAATAAAAGAAAATACGGAACCGTTGGTTTCGGGCAAAGACGGTCATCGTGCGCTTAGAATTGCCGACTTAATTTTGAAGAAAATAGAAGAATCAAGGGCAGAATATCTATGAAAAAAAAGTTGCTGTATATATTCATAGTTGCTTTTATTTTTACCGGATGCGGGGTTGTAAAAGAACTCACAAATTTATCACGCTTACAATTCAGACTCGCCGGCGTTGAATCAGTAACCCTTGGCGGAATTTCATTTAATAACAAAAGTACCGTACGGGATTTATCTTCATTAGATGTACTAAAACTTTCTACATCCTTTATTAGGCGAGACATTCCTATTGAATTTGTTTTAAATGTTGAAGTAAGGAATCCTAATGCAGGTAATAGCGTTTTAGCAAAATCGGATTTTAAAATAACTTCATTCCCGTGGAGATTATTATTAGACGGCAGGCAGGCTGTGCAGGGGAATATTTCTTCGCCCGTAAGCATACCGGGTAACAAAGGGATATCGTACATACCCGTTGGTGTTAAATTTAATCTCGTTGATTTTATTAAAAACAAAGGGTATGAAAGTTTAATTAATTTAGCCCTCAATCTTGCAAGACAAAAAAGTACGCCCACGCAATTGGAGCTTTTTGCCAAACCGGTTGTAGATACACCTTTGGGTAAAATCAATTACCCCGGTGAACTAAAAATTGTAAGTTTGAATTTTACTAATTAGTCATTTAACAAATAAATTTTATATAAAAAAATATGAGCAATATTAAAACTAAAAAAGGAAGAATTGGAATTTTAACGGGGGGTGGAGATGTGCCGGGACTTAATCCCGCAATTAGGGCAATAACCATTAGAGCCATACAGGAAGGTTATGAAGTTATAGGACTTAAAAGGGGCTGGGGCGGATTAGTTGATTTTATAAGGGATGAAAAAGCCGATAACAGCGGAAGTATTATTAAACTAACGGAAGAATTGGTTAACAAAACAGGAAGAACAGGCGGAACTTTTCTGCATACTTCAAGAACAAGAGCAACCCACGTGCCTGCTAAAAATGTACCTCACCATTTAAGAGATAAATACAATAAAGATGTGAACAACTTAACTCCCGAAGTGCTAAAAAATTTGGATTTCCTCGGTATAGATTATCTGATACCAATCGGCGGAGACGACACTTTGAGTTACGGCGTTCATCTGCACGAACAAGGAGTTAAAGTAGTTGCCATACCGAAAACAATGGATAACGATGTTCCGGGCACCGATTATTGCATAGGCTTTAGTACTTGTGTTACTCGCACAATTGAAATGACCCATAATTTGAGAACAACTGCCGGCTCGCACGAAAGATTTTTGGTAATAGAAGTATTCGGAAGATATGCCGGATTTTCTGCTTTATTACCAACCATGGCGGGGGCTGCAAACAGATGTATAATTCCGGAATATCAATTTAATATTGAAAAATTAACCGAATTATTGGTGGAAGACAGATACACAAATCCAAGCAAGTATTCCGTTGTTTTGGTTTCCGAAGGCGCGATGTTCGACGGAGGTGAAATGATTTTTGAAGATCAAACTTCCGATATGTTCGGGCATAAAAAACTCGGCGGTATAGGTGATCTTATATCGGCGGAGTTAAAAGACCTTTCTCCTAAATTTAACAACGGCAAAAGAATAAATGTTATAAATCAGAGATTGGGTTATTTGGTAAGAAGCGGTGTGCCCGATGCTTTGGACTCAATTGTACCTATGGCTTACGGTAATTTGGCTTTGGATTTGATTTTAAAAGGCATAACAGGAAGACTGGTGACATTAAAAAAAGGTAAGTACGGAAACGAAGATCTGAAAATAGTTACCAGTTACAAAAAATTAGTTGATGTTGAAAAATATTACAACACCGACAGGTTAAGACCTAATTACAAAAGTTTCCACGACAAACCGTTTCTTATAATGACAAGCGATATGTAGCAGAGTTAAACAGGATACCGTTGCATAAGTTATTTTTAATGGTATCCTTTTCTTTTCTGCTTGTAAAACCTATCCGACAAAATATTAAAAAATACCTTCGTATTAATTTCAATCGTGTGTATATTTGATTATTTTTCAATTAAAAAATAATTTTATGAAGAATGAAAAATATGCGCTCGGTGTAGATATAGGCGGAACCAACATAAAGCTGGGAATTGTCTCCGAAAAAGGAGAAATAATTTTAAGTTCCATGGTTCCGACAAACAGAAAAGGCGGACCCGAAGAGGTAATATCTCAATTAAAAAAGGGGATAGCTGAAATAATATTTGAAAATGAAATTAAAATTGAAGGAATAGGTATTGGTGCCGCCGGTTCCGTCTCTTCACAAAAAGGCACCGTCTCAAATCCCCCCAATGTACCGGGTTGGAAAGTAATAAATATAGTTGAAATTATTAAAGAAGAATTTAACATACCTGTGTTTATTGACAACGATGCCAATGCGGCGGCTATCGGCGAAATGCTTTACGGAGCCGGTAAATTTTTTAATTCTTTTGCTTTGGTTACATTAGGTACGGGAGTTGGCGGCGGACTGATTCTCAACCGAAGAATTTATCAGGGAGATACGGGCGCAGCCGGAGAAATAGGACATATTTCCGTTGACCATAACGGAAGGATGTGCAATTGCGGTTCAAAAGGTTGTGTGGAAGCTTACGTAGGAAACCATTACTTAATGGATATTGTAAAAGAAGAACTTGCAGAGCATCAGGGATCTAAGATTTTAGATATAATAAATAAAAATACCGATTTACTTACTCCTAAAATAATAAATGAAGCCGCTTCTTCCGGCGATGAATATGCGTTGCAAATTATTGAAAGGGTGGGTTTTTACGTAGGCGTGGCGTTGTCTTCAGTAGGCAATTTATTGGACGTTGATACTTTTATTATCGGCGGCGGAGTCTCGGCTTTTGGCGTTCCGCTATTAAATTCAATTAAAAGAACTATTGAACAGAATGTTTTGAAAGCATTAAAAGATAGAATTAAAGTTGTACCGGCAATGTTAAAAAACGAAGCGGGAATTATCGGTTCTTCTTCGTTGGTTTTTTATAATTCTTAAACTTGATTTGAGCGAATTATTGATGAATTATTTTATTAAACAAATTAAAATATTAATTGTACTGTTAGTTATATTTAATATCAATAATTTAAATTTGGCTCAATCTATTACTTCGCTGAAAAATCCGAATTCCGATTCTCTTATTGTCAAAAAAATTAACACCGATACCTTATTTACAAAATCGTCAAATCCTTCCACGGTTGACACAATTATTTATGCAAGCTCCCAAGATTCCCTGATCTTAAGAGTGGATGAAAAGAAGATGGAATTGTACGGTAAAAGCGAAATAAAATTTAAATCAACCGATTTGAAAAGTGCGGTTATTTATGTTGATTTCAATACAAACATTTTAAAAGCAAGGGGAGTGGAATCCGATAGCATCAAGGGTGAAATTATAGGAGCCCCGGTGTTAATCGAGGGAAATGACGCATACAGCGGAAGTAAAATTGATTACAATTTTAAAACGACAAGAGGAATGATTACCGCCGCAAAAACATCGGAAGGAGATTCATATTATACAGGTAAAAAAATTCATAAAGTAAATAACAACACTTACTTTATCGCCGACGGAATTTATACAACCTGCAGTCATAATCCGCCTCATTATTACTTTTACTCACCTAAAATGAAAATGGTACAAAACGAACAAATAGTGGCAAGGTGGGTTTGGTTGTACTTCGGTGGTGTACCTTTTCCCGTCCCGCTTCCTTTTGCGGTATTTCCTATCAGGTCGGGCAGACGCTCCGGAATTCTTATGCCTGCATTCGGTAATAGCGCAAGGTTCGGTCAATATTTATCACGCTTCGGATATTTTTGGGCTATTAACGATTATTTGGATATCAATTTAACTGCAGATTATTACACTCGCGGCAGTTTCAGCCTTGCCAGTAGATTAAGATATGTAAAAAGATACGATTACAACGGAAGTTTTCAATTAGGGTATAAAGTTTTCAAAACCGGAGAATCGACCGATCCCGACGGGGGAGTGACAAAAGATTGGCAGGTAAGATGGCGGCATAATCAGAGAATCAACCCGACGACAAGGCTGGATATAAATATAGATTTTGTTTCTTCTAATTATCTTAACAGAACAAGCACAAATTTGGATCAAGTTTTAAGGAACGAAATTGTATCTAATGCAACATTATCAAAAACCTGGGATGAATCGGGCAACAGTCTTTCAATAAATTACAGCAGACGCCAGGTAATACAAACCAACGACATAAACGAAGTGCTGCCGAGTATCACGTTCAGCAAAGCACAAAGCTATCCTTTCAAAAAAAGCAACGATTATAAAAATCAGAAATGGTACGAACTTTTCGGTTACAATTATAACGGACAGTTCCAGATTAGAAGAAACAGAACCAAGGGAAATCTGATTACAAAAGGCGGTTTCCTTCACACAATTAACGCGAGTATGTCCCCTAAGGTTGGATACTTCAGTATTTCTCCTAATTTCAGATATCAAGAAAAATGGTACAACAGGAGAATTGAAAAGATTTATGCAGGGCTGGGTGTTGACAGTACAGATTCAATTGTTACCAAGGATGTCAACGAAATAAATTTTGTCAGGACATTCAGTCTTGGTGTTTCCGCTTCAACGAAATTTTACGGAATAGTTAAGCCGAATATTTTTGGAATTGCGGCAATTAGGCACACGGTAAATCCGAGTATATCTTACAACTACCAACCGGATTTTTCGTCATCTCAATGGGGATATTACGGATCTTACGTAAATTCAAAAGGACAAACAATAAAGTACGATAAATTTCAGGATGAATTATACAGAGGAGCTCCGGCGGGCGAAAGGCAGAGTATCTCTTTTAATGTTGCAAATATTTTTGAAATGAAGACTAAGGTAGATCCGACGGATACAACTTCAAAAGAAAAAAAAATCCGGTTGTTAAATTTATCTGCCGGACTTAGTTACAACTTTGTTGCCGATAGTCTAAAATTGTCGGATTTGTTTTTAAGTTACAGAACTCAGATTGGAAATCTTTTTAGTTTCTCCGGTTCTTCTATTTTTACATTTTATGATTACGACGAAACCACGAAAAGGCCTGTAAATAAATTTTTAATCGATGAAGGTAAAGGTCTTTTTAGGATGAAGAGTTTTAGTTTCTCCGTCTCCACTCGTCTCGCAGGGTCAAAATCAAAAGATAATGCTAAAAAAGATACAACCGTTCAAAAAGACGAATTGGCACTTATCCAAGAAAGCAATGTTATTTCAAGGGGTATGTATGCCGATCGTAAAGCTGATTTTACAATTCCCTGGGACGTTTCACTAAATTTCAATTATTCGATTTCCAAACCTACTCCTTCGGTTTCTAAAGTTTTTGCAAATATTAATGCCAATGTTAATTTTAATTTAACGCAAAATTGGAAATTGTCTTTTACCGGCAGCTATGACTTTCAAAGAAGTGAACTTGTTGCTCCGCAGATTAGAATTTCCAGGGATCTTCACGCCTGGATAATGAATTTTGTATGGAATCCCATCGGCACTTACAGAGGTTACAGACTTGAAATAAGGATAAAAGCTCCCCAGCTTTCCGATTTGAAAATTACGAAAAGAGACCAGTTCTTCAGCGGAAGATAGCAGAAATTTATTTCAGGAATGCTGACCCTTACCTAAAATTGTCATTTCTAACTTGTTTCGGGGGTCTAAAAATTAGAAAATATTCCAAAATAAAAACTTTGAAACTGGTTCAAAATAACAAATATGAGTACTCAGAGAAACTCTCGACTGAGAAAAACTTGTTAATCTTGCCATTTAATATAAATGATAACAAATAAAATTAATTTTGTTAATTATACGATTATGTCTATATCTGGTCGACATATTTATATAAAAAATGTCGAGTATAACTATGTATCATAATAGAAATATAGAAAAACAAATAGATTTATTTGTAAATAAAAAGGAAATTATTCTTACTATAGGAATGAGACGAACCGGAAAAGCCATAATTATATTTCAGAAGTTAATTAAATAAAAACCCTTGACCGATTCACTATTTTTATTTAGATTTAATCTTAATAATAACAAGATTTTCTAAATACTTATTACAAAAAAAAGGGAAAACCAAAAATGAAAAAACTATTCTTTTTTACTATTATTTTAACAACAGTCTTGGTTTATGCACAAACAGTATCTGCACAAGACGATTTTTTTGTTCCTAAAACAACACTCGGCGGCTACGGCGAACTTCACTACAATTATATAAATCCTGACGGCGGAAAAATTTCAAAAACATTGGACTTTCACAGGTTCATTTTATTTGTCAGCCACAGTTGGTCCGAAAAATGGTCATTTAAGTCCGAGGTGGAGATTGAACACAATTTTGTACAAAGCGGAGAAGGTCAATTGGAAATAGAACAAGCGTATATAAATTATCAGGCAAATGAAAATTTGGGGTTTCAAGCCGGGATAATTCTGCCGTCCGTGGGACTGACCAACCCATACCACGAACCGCCGTTATTCTTCGGAGTTGAAAGACCCGAATATTCTAAATATATAATTCCGACTACCTGGTTCGGTAACGGAGCGGCAGTTTACGGCAATTATAAAGATTTTTCCTTTAAATTATCTGTTATGGAAGGACTTAACAGCGATAAATTTTCGGCAGCCAAGGGAATAAGAGACGGAAGACAAAAAGGCTTCAAATCGGATGCAAGCAGGTTTTTGTACAGCGTAAATGTTGATTATATTGGCGTTCGGGGTTTACGAGTTGGAGGTTCTTTTACATACAACGAAGCAAAAGGAAAGACATCTCAAAACAGAATAATTTTAACCGAGTTTCACAGCAAGTATGAAGCAAATAACTTAATCGGGGTTTTTGAATACGGTAACATAAGCTATGAAAAAGGAAACGTAGAAAACTCAAGGGGTTATTATTTTGATCTTGGCTACAACTTAAAAAATGTTTTCAAAACAGAATGGGGTATCATTCCGTTTTTCAGATATACCGATTACAATACGGCGGCAAATACAATATCCGGCGGGACGATTGAAACTAAAAATCATTTTTCAAAATGGATGGTTGGCGTGTCAGTCAAACCGATTCCCTCAGTTGTGCTTAAAGTGGATTACGGACAAAGAAAAAGAGACTTGGGAAATGTAACAACAAAATTATTCAACCTCGGAATAGGTTACATGTTCTAAACAAATATGCTAAGTAAAAAAACAAATATTCTAATTTTAGTTCTTTTTTTAACGGGGATATTCATTTATCCCCAAAGTATAAAAGAAAAAACGAATGAAATTATTAATTCGGAATTTGGAAGCGATGTTACGATTGCTGCATCAAAATTTATTATTTCCCCCAAGATAAAAAAAGAAGTAGAACGCAAAGCAAAACAGCGTTTTTATTCGGATGCAGTTTATATCTTCAAGATAATGAAATCGGATACTACCGTTAGTATTGGTATTTTAGACAATGTTTACGGAAAATCAATGCCGATTACTTTTTTTGTTTTATTCGATCGAGTTGGCAATATTATATCTACCAATGTAGTGAAATACAGGGAACCATACGGCGGCGGAGTGAAAATAAAAAGTTGGAATGATCAATTTAAAGGTAAAAATTCAAAATCAAATTACAAGATAGGGGATGAAATTGAGAGCATCAGCGGAGCCACAATTTCCGTTAGATCATTAACAAAGGGGATAAAAAAATTAACTTTGCTTTATGAATTAATAAAAAACAAGATATGAATATTAAATTGTATCAACTGGAAAGTTCCTTAAAAAAATTTTTAATCGTTTTTGTAATTGTGTTATCTACCGGTATTTTAATGGGACTTACCTATTTAAGCCGGACAACCAATTATTCACCCGACAAAACAATAGAAAGATTTAACGGTTCGCAAATCAATGACAAAGATGAGACGTTAGATATTCCCGAAACTTATCCGAAGCCCGTCTCCGAAATGCTGTTAACAACTCACAATCATATAATCGGTTTTTCGTTCCTCTTTTTTATAATTGGGATGATTTTTTATTTTAATTCCGTAATATCAGGTTACTGGAAATTGTTTTTGATGATCGAGCCATTAATTTCTACAATTGTAACATTCGGTTCTATTTGGGGGATGAGATTTATTGCCGAAGAATTTGTTTATTTAGCGGCGCTCTCATCAATTCTCTTATACATATCGTTATTTACAATGGTAGGTATAATTTTATACGAGCTTCAATTTAAAAGAGAAAAATAAATGGAAAGAAGGGAATTTATAAAAATAGGAAGCATTGGTTTCGTTGCATTAAGCAGCGGAATAGGTACGCGGTTTTTTCTTTCGAATGAAGAAAGAATAGTTAAACGTTTTTCGGCTTTCGCTTTTTTACCTTCGGACAAAAGCATAATAACCGACTTTTTGAAATTATTCCAAAATAGAATAACAAATAAATATTTTAATAATTCTTTGAGTAATTATCAAATAGAAGAAATACTTAACAAAAGATTTATGGTTAATAATAATTTATTTTCAAATTCATATGTTGACGTGAAATTAATTAAACTGGAAGATAAAATTAAAGGGGATATTTTTGTCAGTGAAAATTCTAACTTGGTATTAAATCCGAAAAAAGATTTTGCCGATGAACTTTTAAATTTCAGAAAAACCGTAAACAAAATAAACGGCGAATATCTTTTAAGCATCGAACAAAAAGAAGAGAATATACTTGCGGATGTTTTCTACTCCAAAAACAAGTTTGTTTTAATAGAAAATAATAAAGGGATATTCGATAAAATTTCACTTTCAAAAAATTATTCCTCTTTCTTTGTTCCCGGAACTATCGGCAAAACGGAGATAGGAATTTTTAACGGAAATGTAAAAGTAAAAAGCTCACCCTGCCGGCATAAGCTTTGCAAATTGATGTCTCAAACAGAAGGTAATAAAACCATTGCCTGCGTACCGAATAAAGTACTAATCAATATAGTTTAAATGTTGTCTTTTAAAAAAGGAATATTCAAATACCTAATTGTTGCAATAGTCTTTTTTGCGGCCGGGTATTATTTATCAAAAATATTCTTCTCTAATAATGAACAAGTACTCAGCCGTACGCAAATTGTAATGGGAACGGTCGGGGAAATAAAAGTAATAAATGCCGACGGAGAAATTGCAAACAAGGCAATAAATTCGGCATTTAAAGAAATCAAACGAATAGAAAATATATTTTCCACTTACCGAAAAGGCAGTCCGATTTGGAATATCAATCATTCCGATGACAACAAAACAATATTGAACGATGAACTTTATAATTTTATGCTAACAGCCGATTCCATTTGGCGGCTTACCGGGGGTGCATTCGATCCCGCACTCGGTTCGCTTACAGATGTTTGGGGTTTTAACAGCGACAATCCTTCTATTCCCTCAAAAAAGAAGGTTAAAACTGCATTGGAAAATTCAGGCTGGAAAAATATTGAGTTATTTGAAAAAGGAATCATTAAAAAGAAAAATGTAAAATTAGATTTCGGTTCTATCGCTAAAGGATATGCCGTGGACAAGGCTGTTGAAATACTTAAATCATTCGGAATAAAAAAGGCTCTTGTAAATTTGGGAGGCGAAGTAAAAGGAATGGGAAAGCAGTGGTCGGTCGGCATAAAGCATCCACGTGTTACGGATTTATTGTTAACCAAGGTAAAATTGAAAGACTACGGAATTGCAACATCGGGTGATTACGAAAAATATTTTTTTGAAAATGGTGTGAGATACAGCCATATAATTGATCCTGAAACCGGATATCCGTCAAATCTGTATCAAAGTGTTTCCGTAATAAATAAAGATGTTTCTTTTGCGGATGCTTTGGCTACAGCGTTTTTTGTTTTGGATAAGGAGCAAGTTTTGAAACTTGTTAATAATCTGCCGGAGACCGAGTGCTTACTTATCGACAAAGAGGGGAAAAGGTATGAATCGGACGGGTTTAAAAAATTTGAGTATTAGCTGCCGTTAAAATTTTGTTTGGAAATTGAGAGTAAGGCTTGTAGGTAATGTGATGCTTCTTTTTACGCCCACGGAAACATTCCAGGTTAATTCTTTTTCCTGCCTTTTGTTGTAAGCCGAAACTAATCGGACCGCATTTATTGCACTTGCAATTCTGTTAATTATCAGCGCGCCGGCAACAAATTTAAGGTCGTTAAAAGACTGCTCGCTTGAAGACCACATATCTCTGTACTGCTTTCTCGTTTCGTTGTTCTGCCAGTTCCAGTAAAATTTATTTTTGTCCAACATTGCCCCAAAATCTCTTTCAAGTGCTTTCTGATTGTTATAGTCATCGATATTTTGGTAAATACCTATGATGGAATAATAGGTATCAGTTTTTCCTGCTTTGGTAATCCCGCCGTTTGTAACGGCAAATGTTTGGTACTTTTCTTGTTTCCAGGTTGCGTTGCTGTTTACTCCTATATAAACTCCCCACAGAACTCCGTCCGCAATAGTAAAAAATTTTCCGCTTGAATATGAATCTGCATAAAGTTCGCCCATTCCCGGAATTAACAACGAATAAAGAACTGCCAACCCCGCGCTTTTTTTATGAAAAGTTTTCATGGTTTGAATCGGGTTAGTTTGTTTCAATTCATAAGGATTGTTTTTTACGTGATTTTCTAATTTTAAAATATTCTGACTTTGCGGGAAGAGAAAAACAGAGGTAAAAAGTATTGTAAAAATGATTTTTTTCATCACTTTTAATATAAAGATTATACTACGGATAAATCAACAGCTTTATTGTTACCGATGATTTTTCCTTTACAGTTCTCGGCGTTTGCTTCGGTTATTTTTATTTTACTAAAATTATTTACCAGCTCGGTCCGAAAGATATGTTCAACTCTAACATAATTTGAGGAGAAACCTTTAATAATTCCGGATGAATTCTCGGATTCAAATAAAACTTCCAAATCTTTACCTGTCATTTGCCTATAAAATATTTGCCTTTTCCTTTCGCTTAGAATTCTTAGAATTTTATTTCTTCTTCTGCGTTCCATTTTTTCCACACTTCCGTTTAATTCAACGGCTTTTGTATTCGGTCGCTCCGAATATGTAAAAACGTGCAAATACGAAATGGGTAAATCAACAAGTAATTTTTTTGTTTCGTTAAAACGCTCTTCCGTCTCTCCGGGTGTGCCTACTATTACATCCACACCTATTCCGACATCCGGTATCCTGTTTTTTAATTTTTCGATAAGGTTTAAGTAAAAACCTGATGTGTATCTTCTCTGCATTAATTTTAAGACGTCAGGACTGCCGCTTTGCAGCGGAATATGAAAATGGTTACACATTTTTTCGTTATCCGCCGTTAAAGAAATAATATCGTCCGTTAAAAGATTAGGCTCAATGGAGCTGATCCTAATTCTAAATTTTCCCGATACGTTCACCATTCTTTTGAGTAAAGAGTAAAGATTTTTACCGATATGTTTCCCGTAATCTCCCACATTAACCCCGGTTAAAATAATTTCTTTATATCCGGAATTAACAAGCGATTTAAATTCGTCCAGAACATCTTCCGGATTCATACTTCTGCTTTTACCCCTGGCAAGCGGAATAGTGCAGAAAGTGCAGGTATAATCGCAGCCGTCTTGTATTTTTAAATATGCCCGAGTTCTTGAATCGGCATCCGTAGAATATGCAGCACCGAAATCGTTCAATTGATTGGTGGGGGAAACGAATGTACAAGAAATGTCTCTTTTGCCGAAATCGTTTATAATTGAAAATAATTTGAATTTCTCGTTGTTGCCAAGTACGGTATCCACTCCGTCAAT
Source organism: uncultured Ignavibacteriaceae bacterium (assembly GCA_964486645.1). Taxonomy (GTDB): domain Bacteria; phylum Bacteroidota; class Ignavibacteria; order Ignavibacteriales; family Ignavibacteriaceae. The sequence goes on from CAZAOG010000013.1 coordinate 27,221, forward strand.
TTTGGTTATTTCTTCAGGATTTAATTGTGCGTAACAGCCGGTAACAATTATGTGCGCATCGGGATTTTGGCGTAAGGCTCTTCTAACAATTTGTCTGCATTCTCTGTCTGCATTTTCCGTAACTGTGCAGGTGTTAATTAAATACACGTCGGCTTGGTTTTTAAAATCAACAATACTAAACCCCTGATCCAGAAACTGTTTACCGATGGTCGATGTTTCGGAAAAATTTAACTTGCAGCCTAAAGTATGTAATGCAACCGTTTTGTTCATTTATAAAAATAAAGGGCTGAAAAATGCCCTGCTAAAAAAATTGTAATATATTTTATTAAAATGATTTACAAATATACGAACATTTATTTATCATTTTTATAAATGATATCAAAATTTTTTAATATTCTGTGGATTGTTCTTCTGTCCATTCCGCAAGTTTCAGCGGTGCGGGAAATGTTGCCTTTATTCATCTTTAAATTATGGGTTAAATATTTCTCTTCAAAAATTTCAATTATTTTCTTTTTTGCATCTTTGTAACTTAGATTCAAAAAATCATCACCAATACCCAAATGGTTGTCTGAAATTGGAAGGGGAAGATCTTTGCTTTCTATAATTTCTTTGGAACACAGGTAGTATGTTCTGCCAAGGACATTCTGCATCTCTCTAACATTACCGGGCCAAGGATATTCTTTCATTACTTCTTCGGCTTCGGGAGAAAATTGTCTCAATGGTACATCATCTTTTTTACAGAAATTACCTATTATTTGATTTGCTAATAATATTATGTCTTCTTTTCTTTCTCTTAGCGGAGGAATTTCAATTTGTATGGTACTGAGTCTGTAAAACAAATCTTCCCTGAATGTATTTTCACTTACGGCTTTGTTTAAATTTTTATTTGTTGCGGAAATTATACGCACATCAATTTCAATTTCTTTTTCACCGCCCACTCGTCTTATTTTTTTGTCTTCAATCATTCTTAGCAGCTTTACTTGTAAAGGCTGAGTAAGTTCAGCAACTTCATCAAGAAAAAATGTTCCGTTGTTTGCAAATTCCAACAACCCGTGTTTTGTTTTTACGGCACCCGTAAAAGCGCCTTTTTCGTGTCCGAAAAGCTCGCTTTCAAATAAATTTTCCGGCAGCGCCCCGCAGTTAACGGGTATAAAGGTGTTCTCGTTGTATTTGCTTAATCTGTGAATCGCTCTTGCAACCAATTCTTTACCTGTTCCGCTTTCTCCGGTAATTAGTACATTCATTTTGCTTGGCGCGATTTTTTTAATCAATTCCACAATTGAATTTATTGCATCGCTTTTATAATATATTCCTTCGAAGCAATTTGCCGCCTGACCGATACCTTTTTCAACTTTAAAATTGTTTTGTAGTTTATGTTCAAAAGCTCTTTCTATACATTCAAATAATTTTTTTGACAAAAAAGGTTTTTCTAAAAAATCAAACGCACCGTTTTTCATGGCTTCAACACTTGCTTCTATTGTTCCGTAACCTGAGATCATAATTACCAATGAGTTTATATCTTTTTTGATCGCTGTTTTTAGGATATCCATTCCGTCAACAATCTCCATCTTCAAATCGGTGATAATCAAATCGTAAGAATTATTTTCAATCAGAGATTTTCCCAACACGGGATCGTCGACAAAATTTATATCATATTCATTTTTTTTAACGAATATTTTTTTATAACTCTCAAGCATTTCTCTTTCATCGTCAATAAATAATATGGTTTTCATATTTATACCTTGTTAAAAGTTATTTTAAATAAAGTGCCTTCGTTTTCAGTACTTAATAAATCTATTTCGGCGTTGTGCATTTCACAGATTTTTTTAATTATATATAAACCTAAACCTGTTCGCTCTTCAGAAGTTTTTGTTGTGAAAAAAGGTGAATAAATTTCATCTTTTATTTCGGGTTTAATTCCGCTGCCGTCGTCCTTTACGGTTAGAACTATTTGATCTTTGTCGTTTTCATATATTGATAATTCTATATGACCGTTTTCTTTAATGGCATCAACGGAATTATTAATTAGGTTTGTTATAACTTGTTTAATTTGAATTTCGTCGGCATTTATTAAGTACTTATTACCTATACTGTTATTACTCAAACTTATGTTTTTCTTTTTAAGTATTGGTCTCACCATCGAAATAATTTCTTCCGCTGTTTTGCAAAGGTTTATTTCTTTAATATTCTTCGTATCCTTCTTGCTGTATTTTAATATGTTTCTTGTAATTGATGAAATATTATTTATCTGATTCAATAAAGCTTTCAGATCGTCTGCATATTTTGACAATTGTTTGTCGTTTTCACATTCTAACTCCAGGTATTCTATCCTTGACATAATTACAGCAATATGATTATTAATTTCGTGAGCGGTTTGTGAAGTCAGTTCGCCTATTGTTTTCAACCTGTTGGCTCTTTGGAGTTCATCGTAGTGTAACTGTTCGATTTGTTCGCGTGATGCTTCCAATTTAACGGTCATTTCGTTAAAATGTTTATAAACCGAAGTAATTTCATCCAGGCTTTTAAATTCTAATTTTGTTTTTAAATTTCCTTTTTCAACATCCTTAATGGCTCTATTTAATTTCTGCAGCGGATTATAAATATTTTTATTGAAGATTAAATATAGACCGATAGTAAGGACTATAATAAAAGCCCAAGCCAAAAAAACCAAGTGGTTTGTACCGGTATAAAAGTTACTTTCAGAAGGTGTTAACCCGGTATTAATATCTAAATAAGCAATTGTCTTACCGTCTTGATGACAGGCTTGGCATTGCTTTTCGTTATTTAACGGTTCTATGCTGGAATAAATGTATCCGACAACTTCTTTTTGCCTGCTTTTTATTTCGCTCAAATTTAAATTTGAATGCTCGGTTAGGATATTATTAATATAATGTCCTACCTCCGTTGTGTCGGAAGCATAATCAATTATACCTTCTTTATTGATTATTCTTATATGTGATATTCCCTGATGATTTGAAATATCCCGTATAATATCCGAGAGATATTCCTGCTTACCTGTCATCATTGCAGATTTAAGACTAAACCTTACTACGTCTAATGTTATATCTATCATTAATTCCGAATGCTCTTTGAAGTTATCCTTTAGCTGCCTGACTAAATAATACATCGGAAAAACAGTGGTAAGTAAGATTAAAGAAAGAGAAAAGAATATGAATTTACTTTTTACTGTATGTAACATTTTACAGTCCCCTTAAAAAGATTAAAATCACTATAAGAAAATTAAATAATAAATATGACAAGTATTTATAAAATGTGAATTTTCTTTTGTGCATATTTTGTCACACCGAGACTTTTAAATCACACAAACCGGATTACAAAAATCCATTTTTTAAAATAATCTCACATCAAAAGGCAGTATTTAATTCATTTTCATAACAAATCGAATAATGTTAAAACATTAAATAATTGGCACGCAGCTTGTCATAATAAGACTATGAAAATATTATTGATTTCAAATGATATTTTATTGCAGAGCATTTTTGATAATTATAAAAATGCACCGAACATTTCCAAACAAACAATATCAAAGTTATCCGAACCGTTTGATGTATTAGCGGAATTCTATTCTATAAATCCTTCGGTAATAATAGTTGATGATGATTTTTTAAAACCCAACACTGAAAAGATAATTGAAGGAATAAGAAAATTTAACAAGGAAGTGATCATCTTATTTATTACATCGGATACAAGCTTAGAGTTAGGGAAAAAAATTACACCGTTTGGAATTTATTACTACAGCATTAAACCTGTAACGGAAAGCAATTTTTTTGAATTGTTTAACGCAATCAATAAAACCATAAATAAAAAACATTTAAATTCATAAAACAAGGGAGGAGATAATAAAATGAAAAAAGTGTTTAACTATTTTATTCTACTAATGGTAATGAGTGTATCAATCGGTTACGCTCAAACTCTGAAAGTCAGTACGTATGGTCTATCGCCGAGAGATGTTGAGAGGGATACTTTAACCACACCTAAATATTTTGATAGAGCATATAACGGTTTGCAAAATGTAGGCAACGAGACCAAAGTATTTTTGAAGGCTGAAAAGTCAACAAAATTTACTTCTCCTGTTTGGACATTTCTTTCTAAACCCTCAGGTTCTACAGTTGCTTTCGGCAGTACCAAAGATGTAGATACATCCAATCAGATTATAAATTTTATTCCGGATAAAGTCGGTACTTATGTAATTGTTGTAAGCGACGGAGCTTTAGCCGATACAATTACCATCAACTCTTCGCTTTTTGTAGGAATAGATAAAGGAGCTTGTTACGTTTGTCATAACGGTTTGCTTTCGCCCGATCCTATTTTTAATAATTGGACGCAAACCGGTCATTCAACTATGTTGGAACGCGGATTGGACGGTACATTGAGCAGTTATTATGCTGAACGCTGTATAAGTTGTCACACAACCGGTTATGATACAACCGCCACAAACAATGGATTCGACGATCGACCGTTTACATTCCCGAGTGTTTTGCAAGCGGGTATGTATGATTCGATGAAAACCGTTTACCCTGAAGCAATGCAGTTGGCAAACATACAATGCGAGAGTTGTCACGGACCCGGTGAAAATCATTATGGAAATACAAATGATTCCAGAATGGTAAAGACATTATCCGCCGATAACTGTGCCTCTTGCCACGATGCCGGTACTCATCACGTTTACCCTGAACAATGGGATTTTTCGCAACACGCCAATCCCAAATATGCAAGTTATGCCGGAAGTAGAGCGAGCTGCGCACAATGCCATAGCGGTTCCGGTTATGTTGAGTATATGAAGAGCGGAGAACAACCTTTACAGGAAGCACCGCCGGTTACAGCCATTACCTGCGCCGTTTGTCACGATCCTCACGATGCAGCTAACAAGCATCAACTTAGAACATTAAGTACTACTCTCGGTAACGGTGTAACGATAACGGAAGGCGGGACGGGTGTGCTTTGTATGAGCTGCCATAAAAGCCGCAGAGATGCTGTTGATTATACAAACAAGTACTTGGATAATCTAAGTCCATATTACGGACCTCATAACGGTCCTCAAGCCGATATGCTTCTGGCTAAAAATGCAGTAACATTCGGATTGTCACTCCCCACTTCTCCTCATTTGGCAGCAACGGAAAACTCTTGTGCCGACTGTCATATGTACGCCGGAAAAGTTGATGCGAACAACGATGTTATTTTGGTAGGTTCTCATACTTTCAGCATGAAAGATCCGAATGGTGTGGATAATGTTGCCGCTTGCTTTACTTGTCACGGTAATTTCGGTACAAAATTTTCCGACAAGAAATTCTATGTAAACGGAAATGCCGACTTAGATCAAAACGGAACAGCTGAAGGTCTTCAGATTGAAATTCAAGGTTTACTTGACAGGCTTGCCAAATTATTACCTCCGGTTGGTTCAACGGATGTATCCGTTACGGATTCATCAATTACATTAGTACAGGCTCAAGCTGCTTACAATTATTTGTTGGTATTAAAAGACCGTAGTCTTGGTGTTCACAATCCGGCATACGCTTATTCTTTGTTAGCTGCATCAATACAACAATTAGATGGAACAACAGGAATAGAACTAATAGATAACACCTTGCCCGAATCATACGTACTTTCTCAAAATTACCCCAATCCTTTTAATCCGTCCACACAGATTAATTTTTCAATACCCGAAGAAACCAATGTGAAACTAATAGTTTATGATGTATTGGGAAAAGAAGTAACTCAGCTTGTAAATCAAATGATGAGAGCAGGAAGTTACACTTTCAGTTGGAATGCAAAAGGAAATTCATCCGGTATTTACTTCTATAAATTGCAGACCGATAATTTTGTGAAAGTTAAAAAAATGATTCTGCTCAAATAAGCAATTTGTATATATGAACGGCAGCAGGGGAAATAAAAAAGGGCGGTTCAAAACCGCCCTTTTATAATTTAAAGAGTTGAAACTATTTATTTCTTTTCTTCTTCTTCCGATTCTTCATTTTCGGAAGCTTCGGTTTTTTTCTCTTCCTCATTTTGTGGTTCCGAGGTAGGTTCTTCCTTTACTTCTTCGTTTTCGGAAGTTTCGGTTTCTTTCTCTTCCTCATTTTGTGATTCGGAGTTAGGTTCTTCCTTTATTTCTTCGTTTTCGGAAGTTTCGGTTTTTTCCTCTTCTTCGTTTTGTGATTCCGATTTAGGTTCCTCCTTTACTTCTTCATTTTCGGAAGTTTCGGTTTTTTTCTCTTCCTCGTTTTGTGATTCCGATTTAG
>CAZAOG010000014.1:0-30964 GCA_964486645.1 uncultured Ignavibacteriaceae bacterium
GTTGTAGGGTTAAAGGGATTGGGATAGTTTTGTTCCAAAGCAAAATCTTCGGGTACCACATCTTCAATGTCGTCAATCGCAGTCGGTGAATAATTTGCAGCAGCAAGAGCGTTTATAATTCCCCATCCGTAATTGTTATCAGGACTGTTTGCCTTTGAAGCCGTCATACGCAGGGCTTCTCTTATTTGGATAGGCGTCCAAGTAGGATGTTTTTGTAAAATAAGGGCAGCAACACCTGCAACTAAAGGAGCACTGAAAGAAGTTCCTTGGCCGTTTCCATAACCATTATTATTACCTGGTGTGCCACTTGCAAAAAAGATCCCGACACCAGGAGCAGATACATCAGGCTTTATTCTACCATCAGCTGATGGTCCATAACTACTAAATCCTGCAATAGTACCATCGGATTTTACAGCACCTACGGCAATTACACTATCACCATCCGCAGGTGCAACTAATGTATTAGGTGTTCCACGAGAGCTATCATTACCTACAGAATTAACTACAACCACTCCTTTGCTAACTAACATATCAGCTGCATTAGTAATTACAGTAGTGTTCCCGTCCATATCCTGCCAAGTGTGATTATAGTTTGAAAATGCCGGATCAAATTCATAATAACCCAAAGAAGTCGAGGTCACATCGACACCAATACCTTCAACCCATTCAGCTGCAGCAACCCAATTATCTTCCTCAACAGGAGATTCAGGATTACCGAAGATATCGCTATTTTCTGTCTTGGCAAGTATGTAATTTGCATCAAAAGCCGGTCCGATTACTTTGCCTTCTTTAAATCCACCGATAATGGAAAGAGTATATGTACCGTGAGAGCCATCTCCTGAATCGGCTTGATTTGCAACTGTAGTATCGTTATTTACAAAATCCCAAGTGGCTATTATTTTTATAGGTCTGGTAGTAAAAACTTCGTGGGATAAATTGCTGAATCCTGCATCCATTAAGGCTATAGTAATTCCAGTTCCTGTAAAACCTTGGTTGTGAAGAGCTGGAACATTTATCTGATTAAGTGCTGCTGAAGAAAAACCGTAATTAAAAGCATTTGTAGAATTAGTCTTGAGCAAATTATCTGGTAATGAATTTACTCCTTTAGGTTTTTCAATATCTCTGTTTACTTTAAACTTTGCAACAAGGTCAATTTTTCTAACAAAGGGTAAATGAGCTATTTTATCGATAACACTTTTTTTAACGTAGGCGGAAATGCCGTTGAACCATCTTGTTTTGTGTTTTACTTTTACGCCGAGATTTTCAACTTGTTCAATATAATCTTGGTTGACGGGAATATCCGTTTCGTCAATTAACGGCCGACCTTTGTAATATTTTGCTCTTCTGGCAAGTGACTTGGGACTTACGACACTGCTTGGTTTTTCAAAATATTTGTTCAATGATTTACCTTTATCCGTAAAGTAAATCCATATAAGCTCTGTTTGATCGTTCTTTAAGTGTGTTATTCTTTCGCTAAGTTGATCGGTTATTTTATTTATATCACCCTGCGAATAAATCGACGAGAACGAAAGAATGAAAACAATTATTATAAAAATTGAAATACGGTAATTAGAATTATTTTTAAACATAACGGAATATATAAATCTTATTTAAACATCAAAATAAAAATGTGATAAAAATCTACATTTTCTAAATAAATAAACATATTTTTTACATTTTATGTTCCAAGTTACAACCTTTTTAAATCGATTCAATTTTTTGAATATTTTTACTTAATGTTTTGTCCGGAAAAGCAGGGGACAATTTAATGTTTTCTGCTTGTTTTTATATTGAGGTTCTTTTTTATGCAAGTCTTTTTGCAGGCGGGTAAACGCGTGATTAGATTGACTATTTCTACTTTAGTACCCACGACGTGATTCGAACACGTGACCTACGGTTTAGGAAACCGTTGCTCTATCCAACTGAGCTACGTGGGCAAAATTTTTATTAACGGCTTTAATTTTAAATGCAAATATAAGAATTATCGGAAGCAATTTAACATACTTTTTTCAACGATTCCGAGGCAAATATCTTGTAACACGATATTCTATTCCGTACTACGTATATTTCATTAAAATCAACCGCCAAAATTTTTACTGCCAAGCAGTTCCGTATGCGTCTCTTTTTATGAACTTACCTCTTCCTGCTCTGCCTAAAAATTCGTTATCTTTTACAATTATTTCACCACGTGATAGAACCGTTTCCGCATTACCCTTGATTTTTTTTCCTTCGAACATTGAATAATCCGTACACATGTGATGTGTCTGTGCGGAAATAGTATGTTCTTTATCAGGATCCCAAATTACTATATCGGCGTCGGTTCCGACCGCAATGGTGCCTTTTTTCGGATACATTCCGAACATCTTTGCAGGATTGGTACAGCAAATCTCAACCCATCTGTTGAGTGAAATTCTTCCTTCGTTAACGCCGCCGCTAAAAAGCAGCTGCATTCTGTGTTCAATGCCCGGACCTCCGTTCGGAATTTTTGTAAAGTCACCTATTCCCAGCTCTTTTTGTTCTTTGAAACAAAACGGGCAGTGATCCGTTGAAACTATTTGAAGCGTGTTTTTCTTAAGTCCCGCCCAAAGTTTATCCTGATGCCATTTTTCTCTTAAGGGCGGAGTGAATACAACCTTAGCATCTTCAAATCCGGGTTTGTTCATATCGTCGTCAATTGAAAGGAAAAGATACTGCGGACAAGTTTCTGCATAAGCGGGCAGACCTTTATCTCTTGCTTCGGCTACTTTTTCAAGTGCATCGTTGGACGATAAGTGAACAATATAAATTGGTGCGCCCGCCATTTCAGCCAATGCAATGGAACGGTTAACCGCTTCGGCTTCGGCGGTTGTAGGTCTTGTTAAAGCGTGATAAATAGGTGCGGTTTTTCCTTCGGCCAACGCTTCTTGAACTATTAAGTCAATTACGTTTCCGTTTTCGGCATGCATACAAACAAGTGCCCCGGTTTTTGCGGTGTGTTTTAATGCTTTGAAAATAGTAGCATCGTCAACCATCAGAACACCCGGATAAGCCATAAATAATTTAAAGCTTGTAACGCCTTCTTTAACCATACCGCTCATATCTTCAATATCGGCATCGGGAAGGTCTGTTACTATCATATGCAGACCGTAATCCGTTGTAGCTTTACCTTCGGCTTTTGCCCACCAGGTATCCAAAGCTTCCCGCATTTTAGTTCCTTTTGTCTGAATAGCGAAATCAACAATACTTGTAGTACCGCCGAATGCTGCAGCCCGCGTTCCGTTTTCAAAGTCGTCGCACGAAGTCGTTCCTCCGAAGGGCATATCCAAATGCGTGTGTGCGTCTATACCGCCGGGGATAACATATTTTCCCGAAGCATCCAAAACATTATCTGCATCAATTTTTAAATTGTCGCCGATTGTAGTTACGGTTTCGTTTTCGATATATATATCGGCAGTATAATCCTGCTCTGCGGTTATTATTCTTCCGTTTTTAATTAGTGTTGACATGTTTACCTCTAATTTTCTTTTTTTAGAGAGACTGTATCAAAAGCAGATTAAACCTGCCGGCAGGCGGGATCGTGGTTAACAAATATTTTACTTTTGATACATTCTATTAATTTAAATAATATTTACTTCAGTGAATTACTATCCCATGTTTTTTTTGAAATTCAGCTAAATTTTCCCAGCTTAGTTCTTTTCCTTCGTTTTTAAATCTTTGTACTAATTCGTTCCAGGTTGTTGTTTCTTTCCCGTCGTCTTTTCTAACCATTGTAATGCAGCCGTCTACGGGACAAACAATTGAGCAAAGGTCGCAGCCTACGCAATCCTCTTCTCTTACCACGGTTTTGTTGTGTCCGTTTACGGGAATAAGGTCGATGCACTGATGTGCGCCGTCTTCGCAGGCGATGTAACAGAGATTACAGTGAATACATTTGTCCTGATCTATTCTTGCAACGGTTTTGTGAAGCAGATTGAAATTACCGAAGTCGTCAATTCTTTGAAGTGATTTTCCCCGTATTTCTTCAATTGTTTTGAAACCTTTCGAATCCATCCAATTTGAAAGTCCGTCAATCATATCTTCCACTATTCTGAATCCGTGGTGCATAACCGCGGTACAAACCTGAACGGAGGAAGCGCCGAGAAGAATAAATTCCAATGCATCCTTCCAATTGTTTATTCCGCCTATTCCCGAAATAGGCAAACCAACTTCAGGGTCTCTTGCAACCTGAGAAACCAAATGCAAAGCTATCGGTTTAACGGCAGGTCCGGCATAGCCGCCGTGACTGCCTTTTCCCGCTACGGAAGGCAGGATTTCCAGGGTGTCCAAATCAATACCGATAATACTGTTGATTGTATTAATTAACGATAAACCGTCGGCATCAGCCTGTTTTGCCGCACGCGCAGGATAAACTATATTGGTAACATTCGGGGTTAATTTAACGAGTACGGGAATTGTCGATACTTCCGTAACCCACTCGGTTATCATTTTACAGTATTCGGGCACTTGTCCTACGGCAGCACCCATTCCTCTTTCGCTCATTCCGTGAGGACAACCGTAATTTAATTCTATACCGTCACAGCCCGTATCAATTGTTCTTTTAACTATGTCCTGCCAGGTTTCTTTTTTCGACTCAACCATCAGCGAAACAACAACGGCTCTGTCGGGCCACAGTTTTTTGGTTTCGGCAATTTCTTTGAAGTTAATATCGATGTGTCTGTCGCTTATTAATTCGATGTTGTTCAATCCTGCTAATTTCAGGCCGTTTACGTCGAGACCGCCGTAACGATTGCATACGTTCATAACCGGTTCACCGATTGTTTTCCAAACCGTACCGCCCCAGCCCTGCTCGAAAGCTTTACAGTTTTGATATGCCGAATTCGAAGGCGGTGCAGAAGCCAGCCAAAACGGATTCGGTGATTTTATTCCCCCGCAATTAGTTGAAAGATTAGCCATATTTTATCCTGTAAATTTACATAATAGAACGCGAATGAACACAGATTTAGCGAATCATCGCGGATTTTTTATTTGAATTTGAAAATACTTTTCTAACAAATTTTGCTTCTTTCCCGAAATTTAATAACAAACCTACTTCTATATCAGTAGCTTTTAGATAATTTAGTAATTGTGCTTCGTGTTGATCGCAAATTGCTTCTGCTGCTTTTAATTCAATGATTACTAAATCCTCAACTATCAAATCAGCATAATAGTCGCCAACTTCAAAGCCTTCATAAACAACTTTAATATTTTTCTGTTGTTCAACTTTTAAATTCAATCTTTTGAGTTCAATTTTCAAAGAGTTTTCATAAACTTTTTCCAGAAATCCATAACCCAATGTATTATAAACTTTATAAAATGCTCCTATTATTTTATTTGTTAATTCTTGGTGTAACATTTGAATATCCGCGAAAATCCGTGTAATTAGCGTTTCTCCGCGTTCTATTTATTTCTTCAAAAATTCATCAATTCCCTGTGCTGCCATTTTCCCGTCGTAAGCGGCATTAACTACTTCCTTACCGCCGTTTATGCAGTCCCCGCCGGCAAATATTTTTTGATTACCCGTTTGATATGTTTCTTCGTTAACTATTAACATTCCTCTGTCTATCTTTACGCCTTCAACATCATTTAAAAAGTTATTGTTAATATTTTGTCCCACGGCTTTAATCACCATATCGACGGGCAAAACAAATTCGGAATCGGGTATCACGTTTATTTCTCTTTTTCCTTTTTCATTTCTTTCACCGAGTTCTACTTTTACGCACTCAATTCCTTCAACAAACTTTTCGCCTATAATTTTTTTAGTCATGGTTTTAAAATGAAAAATAACTTCGTCGCTTTTAGCAAGTTCATATTCAAAATCATAGGCGGACATATCGTCAATTCCTCTTCGATAGATAATATAAACTTGTTCGGCTCCCAACCTTTTTGCTTCGGTAACCGCATCTATCGAAGTATTGCCCGCGCCTATTACCGCAACTCTTTTGCCGACGTTTACGGCAGACCATTTTTCGTTTTTAACTTTTTCTATAAAATCCAATGCATCAACCACTCCCGTTAATTCTTCCCCGGGAATTCTAAGTCTTGCGGCATCCCCGAGACCGATACCTATAAACACCGCATCGTGTTTGTTATAAATTTCTTCGAAAGGAATAGTTTCTCCAACTTTCACACCGGTTGATATTTTCACCCCGAGACTTTTTACATATTCCACTTCTTTCAGACTATCGGCTTGTCTTAATTTATACGGAGCAATTCCCCAGGTATTTAGTCCGCCGGGAATATTGTTTGCCTCATAAATCATCACGTCATATCCCAAAAGGGAAAGCTCGGCTCCGCAAGCCAAACCTGCAGGACCGGAACCGATAATACCCACACTCTTCCCGTTTTTGTTTTTTTTAGTAAAAAGTTCGGGCATATCGGAATTAAAATAGTTCTCAATCACAAATCTCTGCAATCTTCCTATCTCTATCGGTTTTTCACCTTTTTCAACGTAAACGCATGCGCCTTCGCATAGTTCTTCTACGGGACAAGCTTTTGCGCAGGTTAGCGGAACCCAGTTAGATGCAAAAATAGTTTTTGCCGAACCGAGTAAATTTCCGGTTGCTATTTTTTTTATAAAAGTTGAAATGTCTATGTGTGTCGGACAGGCTTTCATACAGGAAGAATCGTAACAATACAAACATCTGTTAGCTTCGGAAACCGCCGAGTTCTGATTTAAAGGAGGACGAAGTTCGGCAAAGTTTTTTTCATATTCTTCATTGGTTAATTTTTCGGCAATGTTTTTCATAAGTCCCTTCTAAACTAAAATGAATTATAAAAAAGTTAACCATTTAGATCCGGTGTAAAAGTATAATTCAGAATCTAAATGGTTGAATATAAACTAACGGATTCCCGAAATCTAATGGAACATCAAACTTTTGACGAAAAAATTTCGGGAATCCAAATAATATTATTTGAGTAAAATCATCTTCTTTATTTGAACGAAATTATTAGCTCTTAACTGGTAGAAGTAAACACCGCTGCTTAAATTACTTGCATTAAACGAAACGACGTACTTACCGCCTTTCTGTTCTTTATTTACCAACGTAACAACTTTTTGTCCCAGCTCATTGTAAATAGTAATATTAACAAACGAACTGCTTGGAATGTCGTAATTAATATTTGTACTTGGATTAAACGGATTGGGATAATTTTGGCTCAAAGAATATGACTCGGGAATACCGGAAGTTCTTTCCTTTACATCCGTAAGGGTAAAATTCAGATTAACGCCGGTATCTCCTGCTTTACCGGTTGTACGAATATCGTCGTACCCCGGTGGAAGATTATTTACAAAAATGTCATAAGTTCCTAATTTACTGGACACCCTTAAAGTATAATCTCCCGTTATCGTATCGGGATGAGTAATGGAGAAAGCAGTATCGGCAAATGCCTGTAATTGTAAAAACGGTATATTATCGGTAGTAAGAACGCTGAAAGGAGCATTTGTGGCAAAAGTAATAGTTCCTGTAATTGTCCCGTCCACGCTATATGCAGTTAAATCCCGATAAAGACTGTCTCCGGTATTTATAACATTGAACTGATACCGAGGACTTAACAGATTTTCCGTTGTATCGTTAGGGTTTAACCAAGCCTGCAGTATCCATCGTTGTCCGTTTAATTCACTTGAAGCTAATCCCATTTGAAAGGAGCCATTTACGTCGGTTATTGAAAAATGTCGGTTTTGGTTGTTTTCATCCGATAATGTAACTTGCACACTGGGTATGGGCGTACCATCTTCAACTTTTAAGGTTCCCAGTACTTTAGCATCAGAGACGGTTATGGTAAAATCCATATTTGCTTTATCTCCGTCAACTGTTACTTGATAGGAAGACGGAGTAATTATAAATCCGTCAAATTGTCCGTCCAATACTCTTAAGTCCCAAGGATTACCGGCTGTATCGGAAGTCAACGCAATTCTGTAATTACCCTGTGCATCGGTTAAACCGTTCCAAAAGAAAGGCATGTATTGATCGCCTCTGTTTAATTCAACAAATATATTTTCCGGACTTGAACCTGCCGGTACCGTTACCTTACCGGAAATTGTAAAAGCAACACTGGTTAAAGGCGTAATAGTTCCGGCAACTGCTTGTGCACCTCCATTGTTGGTTGCTTGTAAAATATAATCTGCCGGTGCCATTCCCAATAGGAAATTTGCCAAAGTAATAACGCCGTTTTTCAAACCGTCAACATCAGGAGGTCCATCCTGACCCACTGTATCGCCGTCAATATGAAAAAATTGCTGCCATATTTTATCGCCTGCGTCTACGCTTCTGTCACCGTTCACATCCAAGTACACAGTAACAAGTGCTGTATCTCCGGGATTTGGAACATTAAATGACCAAGACATAGCCCCACCGGATTCCATTGTAAAAAGTTGTCCTGGTGTTTTCCCGAGAACGTTAAGATTTGTTACCTGAGCATAACTATGGGAAGTGAAGAACAATGTAATTAGAAGAACGGCAAAAGGAAAAAACAATCTTTTCATCTCTGCCTCCTATTTATGATTAACAAAAGTATTACTTAATAGAAACTAATAAAAATCCCGATAAAATTCATTACACGATTTTAGGTTACTGTTTTTTGAGCAGGTACTATTTTATTCAAAGAATTATCCAGGCATTTTAAAAAATCATCTACTTCACTTTTGCTAATGTTAAGCGGGGGAGCAATCCTAACTACGTTTCCGTAAAGACCGCCCTTGCCTATAAGCACATTCTCTTTCTTCATTTCCTCGAACAATTTTTTTACGGTAACAGGGTCGGGCGATTTGTTTTCACCTACAAACTCGAGGGCTTGCATCAACCCCATTCCTCTTACATCACCGATTGCGGAATATTTTTCTTTCAAAGATTCCAAGCCTTCCCTTAAAAATCCGCCGACTTCGTATGCATTGGCGGCTAAATTCTCTTCTTCAATTACTTGAATTGTTGCAAGCGCCGCGGTCATTGAAACGGGGTTGCCTCCAAAGGTGGAAATTGTAAGTCCGGTAAAGCTGTCAGCAATTTCTGTTCTCGCCATTGTAGCGCCAAGCGGTGTTCCGTTTGCAATTCCCTTAGCCATGGTCATAATATCCGGTTCAACTTCCCAATGTTGAATTCCGAACATTCTTTGTCCGGTTCTACCGAAGCCCGTTTGTACTTCATCACATATAAAAACACCTCCGTATTTTTTAACGATAGGCAAAACAGTTTTGAAATATTCTTTAGGCGGAGTAATAAATCCTCCCACACCCTGAATCGGTTCAGCCATAAACGCAGCAATTTCTCCGGTGGTTGTAGTTAAAATAAGTTCTTCGATATCCGTTGCACATTTAAGTTCACAGTTTGGGTATTCCAATCCAAACGGACATCTGTAACAATAAGGACTGACGGCGTGTTTAATTCCTCCTTGTGAGATTCCGTGTCTCCACGATGAATGCGCCGTTAAACTCATTGCCAGCATCGATCTTCCGCTGTAGCTGTGACGCAAAGCTATTATCTCTTGTTTCTTTGTAAATTGTTGAGCAAAAAACACTGCAGTCTCGTTCGCTTCGGTTCCGCTGTTGGTAAAAAAACTTTTTTGAAGTTTACCCGGAGTAATTTGAGCAAGTTTTTCCGCTAAAGTTACTATATTTTCATTCGGATAAAGGGTGGAAGTGTGCTGTAATTTATGAACCTGTTCGGCTATTTTATCGCTTACTTTCGGATTGCAATGCCCGATACTTACGGTAAGAATCCCTCCGAAGAAATCCAAGTATTTATTACCTTCAACATCGTATACATAAGAACCTTCACCTCTTTCTATTGAAAGCGGTTCTTCATAGTAATTTGCAACACTTGGAAAAAGATAATCTTTATGTTTTTGAATTATTTCGTCTTTGTTCATTATAACTCCAAATTAAAAATTTTAATTCGCTTAAATCTTCTTAACTTGCCTACCACGAGGCAGATCCGCGAAACCTGTGTTCTATTTACTCATTAAATTTTTGTGATTGCTTCATAAGTCTCCGGTCTCCTGTCCCGATAAAACTGCCAAACGTCGCGTACCTCCTGTATCTCGTCAAGATTTAAGTCCGCCACAACAAGTTCATCTTTATCACGGCCGGCCTGAGCAATAAGTTTTCCTCTCGGCGAGCAGAAATAACTGCTTCCGTAGAATTCGCCTATATTCCAAGGAGCTTCTGTTCCGACGCGGTTTATAGCGCCTATAAAATAACCGTTTGCAACGGCGTGTGCGGGCTGTTCGAGTTCCCACAGATACTCCGAAAGTCCCGCGACCGTAGCGGACGGATTAAAGACAATCTGTGCGCCGTTTAAGCCGAGCACTCTGGCACCTTCGGGAAAATGCCTGTCGTAGCAAATGTAAACGCCGATATCGGCAAATGCCGTTCTAAATACCGGATAGCCCAAATTGCCGGGTTTGAAATAAAATTTTTCCCAAAATCCGGGATTGCAATGAGGGATATGGTGCTTGCGGTATTTACCCAAATATTTTCCGTCTGCATCAATCACGGCTGCAGTATTATAGTAAATGCCCGTAATTTCTTCCTCGTAAACGGGAACAACGATTGCCATACCGTGTTTTTTTGCAAGTTCCTGCATAAGTTTTGTAGTTGGTCCGTCCGGAATTTTTTCAACCATAGAATACCACTTGGTTTTCTGCTCGGCACAAAAATAAGGTCCGTAAAAAAGCTCCTGCAGACAGAGAATCTGCACGCCTTTTTGTGCGGCTTCTTCAATCATTTTTACGTGTTTGTCAATCATCGATTGTTTGATTTTTTCTATAGGCTGTTCGGTTGATTCCGAAAGAGTGGCTTGAATAAGCCCGCCTTTTACAATGTTTGCCATGTTAGTCCTCTTAATTAAAATTTACTTTATAATATCAAAATATTACTAATTTATTGCCACGTCCTTTAGGACGTGGATAAAAGACATAATTACTTTACGGCTTTAGCCACATTTGTTTTTTTGTAATCTTTTTTATGTTTTTTTCTAAAAAATCAAACAAATCCTAATTATGATAAATTACATATTTATTTATTATGTGGCTAAAGCCAATTAATAGTTTTTCTCATTAAATCCCACGACCTAAAGGTCGTGGCTATTATATCTTAAATGCAAGATAAGTTAATGTATGTTTTTTTCAGCTCATCCAATTCGTTTTGGATTCGGGGTCCCATTTTGTCGTTATTTTTTTCGGTTTGGTTAAAAACTCGATGGAGCTTTTACCCGTAATATCGCCTACGCCGAATTTTGACTCGTTCCATCCGCCGAAGGAAAAAGGCTCGCGGGGAACGGGAACACCGATGTTCACTCCTATCATTCCGGCGCTTGCTCTTTCGGCAACATACCTTGAAGCACCGCCGCTTTGAGTATATACCGAAGCTGCGTTTCCGTACTGCGAACTGTTTTCAATTTCCAAAGCTTCATCGATTGATTCGCTCCGTATAATCGAGAGTACGGGACCGAATACCTCTTCCTTTGCTATTTTCATATCGGGTTTTACATAATCAATTACCGTGGGACCCACGTAAAAACCGTTTTCTTTTCCTTCTACTACCGCGCCCCTTCCGTCTACCAAAATTTTTGCACCCTGCTCTTCTGCTTCTGTTATATAATTTTCTATTCTTTCTTTTGCCGCTTTTGAAATTACAGCACCCAAATTTTTGCCCGGAATAATTTTTCTTGCTTCTTCACAAAGTTTTTTTATTATATGATCAACAGCACCGACACCGACCATCGCGGAGGCAGCCATACAACGCTGACCCGCGCAGCCGCTCATTGATGCGGCAACATTAGAAGCGGTCATTTCCACGTTTGCATCAGGCAGAACAATCAAATGATTTTTTGCACCGCCCAGGCACAATGCCCTTTTTAATTTAGAAGTCGCCCTTGCGTAAACAATTTTAGCTACCTTTGTCGAACCCACAAAAGTTACTCCGTCTATTCCGGGATGATCGCAAATTGCTTCTACAATTTCTTTTTGTCCGTGAACAATATTAAAAACACCGTCCGGTAAACCGGCTTCTTTTAAAAGTTCGGCTAACCTGTTTGCACTTAAAGGAACCTGCTCCGAAGGTTTCATAATCATTGTGTTGCCGAGAACGAGAGTGTTTGGTATAGTCCAATTTGGAACCATATTTGGAAAATTAAAGGGAGTAATTGAAGCAATAACACCGACAGGGTATTTTTCAATTCTGCATTCAACTCCTTTGCTTACTTCCAGCACTTCGCCGGAGACCAATTGGGGCATTGAGCATGCAAACTCCGTCAGTTCAATACTTTTTAACACCTCTGCTTTGGCTTCGGAATATGTTTTACCGTTTTCTTCGCTGACAAGGTTTGTCAATTCTTCGATGTTTTCCTCAAGTAAATTTCTGTATTTGAAGAAGACCTGCACTCTTTCTTTTATGGGTTTTTGTGACCAGGACTTAAAAGCATGTTTTGCTGCGTCTACGGCTTTATCCAATTCCGAGGCAGATGAGATTGTTACTTGCGAAATTACGGAGCCGTCCAAAGGAGAGTAAATATCCATTGTCCCATTGCCTCCTGACATTAGTTCCCCGTTTATAAAATTATTTACCGCCGGATATTTCATACAATAGAACTCCTTGAAATATTCAAAAAAAAGAAACCTTCAATTCAAAGGAAATGGAAAATAATGAGTTTTTATTAAATAAACAAAGTATCAAATAATATATTATTTTCTATTTACAATTTAATATTTATTGAAATTCCCTTTAGTAATATGTTATTTTCAATTTCTTAATTAAATTGAAGCGTTCCGCTTTTACTGCCCATTCAGTAACAGCATATCTAAGTGTTATAATATATTTACCTAAACCTCCGACGTTTTGTTATAAAAAGATACCTATATAACAATGGCAAAAACGTCGGAGGTTTTTTAATATTACCGATATGGTCGGTAACATAAAATTGAACTTTGGCATAATCATTCCTTAGGAAAAGTTGTGGGCACAAATGTTTTAAATTTTATAACTGTTTTAAAGATTAAACTAAATTATAATATTTATTTTAACAACATCATTTTCTTAGTTTGGTGGAAACTGCCTGCTGTAATTCTGTAAAAATATATTCCGCTTGGCAGGTTAGCAGCATTAAAATTAACAGAATAATTACCGGCTTTTTCATATTTGTTTTTTAAGAAAGCAACTTCTTTTCCAAGCACATCAAAAACTTTTATTACTACAATTCCGTCTTTTTTTAATGAATAATTAATTTCTGTAGATGGGTTAAACGGATTGGGATAATTTTGATATAAATAAAAAATATTTGGCTGATCAGCATTATCATCTATACCAGTTATTTCTTCTAATCCAAAATTTAGTAATACTCTTTCAAGAAATTCTGAATGATGAATTAGATTGAAAAAATCAATAATAACTCCTGTAGATTTATCTACAGGAATATAAGTAGTTGTAAGCGAAATACTGCTGTCACTAATACCAGTTAATAATGGGGAAATATTTCCCTGAAGACCGGGAATACTGCCGCTTACAAAGCTTGTATCTATAACAATATTCTCAGTAAATGTTGTATTCACACCCACAACGCGATCTACTGTAGTAAAAAGTGGTAAAAAAGCAAAACCGGTAACACCTACATAATTCCAGTACGTAACTTGTTTAATATTCTGTACGAACATATAAATTGGTTTGTTTAGATTCAGATATTCAATCAACTTGTTGCCTTCTTCTTCCGAAAGTACATAAGGATATCCGATAAAAAGAAATAGTGCAGCGAAATTGTTGATATTTACATCCAATGTATCGGCAACATAAATTGAATCTGAGCTAAGTTGGTGAAAGGAGTTTTGAAAATTGGTAGAAACTTGATATGGATCAAATATTAAAATTGTTTTGTTCTGTGCTGATACATTAAACCCACACAAGAAGAATAAGACGATTAGAAAAAGAATAGTACTTTTATATTTATTTAAAATCATAATTCATCTCCTTAAAGTGTATTTCAACATATTATTCACCACAACAATATTACCGAATGACTGTTAACAACAGTTTAAACATTTAACTAAATTATTAAATTTATTTTATTAGTAACTTTTTTTTTGAAATTATCTTTTCGTTATTCTTTAGAACATATATATATACACCACTTGCCAAACCTTTACCATCGAAAACAATTTCATAATTACCGGTTTTTTGTACCCCATTAACCAAAGTTCTTAATTCCATACCTAATAAATTAAAAACGCTTAATCTTACATATCCATCATTCATTTTTCAAATAACACCAAATTTGTCAGCTATAATTATTGTAGAAAAAATTGCAAAATATTGAATTCGTCGTGTCATTACCGTATCGTCAAAAATTATCGCCATTGACTTGTGCAGATATAGAAATTTGTGAGAGGAATAAAAACAATAATATTTTTAATTTCACTTGATGCCCCAGAAATTAGATTTTACGGATAAACACTTAAAGAGTCATATTATATTAAAGATGCTATAAAAAAAATAAATTAAAAGCAAGTATTTTCTAAATACTGTTACTTAAGCATTTTAGTCCCGTTGTCACTGACCATTCAGTGACAGAATATCTAAGTGTTATTATACATTTGCCTAAACCTCCGACGTTTTGTTACAAAAGGATACTTATATAACAATGGCAAAAACGTCGGAGGTTTTTAATATTACCGATATGGGCGGTAACACCAATTTAAAGTTTTACACAACCGGTTATACTTTATCTTTTATTTTTTATTTTATTGTAAGTGAACTATAATTTTATTTAAAACGGAGTTTGAAAAATGAAAAAATTAAGTTTGTTGTTTTTATTTTTAACGGCATTTCTACCGGCACAAACCGGTGTCTATTTTACAAGTTACCCTTCGCTTTCACCCGACGGTACAAATATCATCTTTACTTTCGACGGTGATTTGTGGACCGTTCCAAGTAACGGCGGACAGGCTGCAAGATTAACCGCAATGCAGGGCGATGAAACCAACGCATTGTATTCTCCCGACGGAAAATGGATTGCTTTTACAGGAAGAGAGGACGGAAATTCGAATGTTTATGTAATGCCTGTCGATGGCGGTGAGATAAAACAACTAACTTATTACGACAGCCGCGACGCGGTTTCTTCTTGGTCGTGGGATTCAAAATTCATTTACTTTACGTCCAACCGTTACAACAGAATGAGTACTTATAAAGTATCCGTTAACGGCGGAACACCGGAAAGACTTTTTGAAAATTATTTCAACTGGCCTCATAACTTGGTTGTGAATCCCAAGACCAAAGAATACATTTTTAACGAAAGCTGGGAAAGTTCGATATTTACAAACAGAAAAAGATACAAGGGCGCTTTTAATCCCGATTTGAAATCTTACAATCCCGCGACAAAAGAATTTAAAAAATTAACGACTTGGATAGGTAAGGACTTTTGGCCTACAATCGATAAAAACGGAAAAATTTATTTTGTATCCGACCAAGCAAACAACGAATACAATCTTTACACTTTTGCGAACGGCAAAAAGAAACAGCTTACTTCTTTTAATCACTCAATTAAAAACCCGCGTGTTTCGGCAAGCGGAAATTATGTTGTGTTTGAAAAAGGTTATCAAGTTTTTATTTATAATGCTGCAACCGGCAAAACAAAAAAAGTTGATATTTCACTTCCGATAAATAAAACACTTGATAGAAAAAAAGCATTTAACGTAAAAGGAAAAATTACTTCTTTCAGTGTTTCACCGGATAATAAGAAGATAGCGTTTGTATCAAGAGGTGAGCTTTTTATATCCGATACAAAAGGTAAATTCATAAAACAATTAAACACTCTGCCCACCGGAAGGGTAATGGAAACGGCTTGGCTTGACAGCATAAATGTTATCTTCAACCAAACCGTTGACGGCTGGCTGAACTGGTTTACAATAAAAGCAGACGGTAAAGGAAAAGAAAAACAAATTACATTTGACGAACGCAACAATCGTGATTTAACTTTTAACAGCAAACGTACAAAAGCTGTTTACTTAAGCGGACGGGACGAGATGAGAACGTTGGATTTGAAAACATTTAAAAGTAATGTAATTGTAAAAGATGAATTCTGGGCTATGGATAATTCCACACCGTATTTTTCTCCCGACGATAAATACATACTTTATACAGTTTACAGAAATTTTGAAATGGAAATATTTGTTTACGACCTAAATTCAAAAAAGAAAATCAACATTACAAACACCGGCGTTTCGGAAGGAGACCCGTACTGGTCACCCGACGGGAAATATATTTATTTTGAAACCGACAGATTTCATCCGGCTTACCCGTACGGATTCAGAGACAGTAAAATCTACAGAATTTCTCTGCAAAAATTTGATGATGCTTTCAAATCAAATAAGTTTGAAAATTTATTTATCAAAAAGAAAAAGGATAAATCCAATAAGAATTCCGTAGTTATCGATTTTAAAAATATTGCGGAAAGATGGGAACAAATAACTTCGGCAAAAGGAAATCAATTTTTAATAGGCGTTGTAAAAGATAAAGAAGTTACCGACGTTCTTTATTCGTCAAACCAAGACGGTAAAGGATATACATTGTATAAAACAACAATTAAACCTTTTGAAAAAAACAAAACAAATAAAATTTCATCCGGCAAAAATTTTCAATTCTTTAAAGTGAAGAAAAACTATTACATGCTTTCGGGCGGAACGATAAACACATTGGATATTAAACAAAACAAACTTAAAAAGATTAAAATGGACTACACTTTTTATCGCGATTTAAGAAATGAATTTAATCAGATGTTTTACGAAACGTGGGCAAATTTGGATGAGAATTATTACGACTCAAACTTCCACGGAATCGATTGGAAAAAGATGATGAAAAAGTACGCCGAGTTTCTTCCTTTCATAAATTCAAGAACCGATTTGCGCACGTTGTTAAGCGACCTGCAGGGTGAACTTAACTCGTCGCACCAAGGATTTTATTCCAACGGAAAAGAAGAAAAAACATTTTACAGAAACAGAACTTCCGTAACGGGATTTATTTTTGAAAACGACAATCCGTACAAAATAAAAAGAATTGTTGCCAACTCACCGGCTGACAAAATTAATGTAAACGTACACCCGGGCGACGAGCTTGTTGCAATAAACGGAAATAAGATTGATAAAAATAACAACAGAGAATTTTATTTTTCAAACCCTTCGATAGAAGACGAAATGACTTTAACATTTTCAAGGAACGGGCAGACTTTTAATATCAAAATCCATCCTGAAAATTCACGCTCGTTAACAACGCAATTATACGACGAATGGATTGCAGACAACAAAGAATATGTTGACAAAACAAGCGGAAATAAAATCGGTTATATTTATATGAAAAATATGACAAACTCCAGTCTGAAAAAATTTATAATCGATATGACATCCACCGCGTTCAATAAAGACGGGATCATTCTGGATTTGCGTTACAACACCGGCGGAAATGTTCACGATGAAGTACTCGATTTTCTTAGTCGTAAACCATATTTGCAATGGAAATACAGAGAGGGTAAAATAACTATTCAGCCTAACTTTCCTTTATCGGCAAATCCGATTGTTCTTTTAATGAACGAACAGACTCTCAGCGACGGAGAGATGACTTCCGCAGGCTTCAAGGCATTAAAACTTGGTAAAATTATCGGAACAGAAACTTACAGATGGATAATTTTTACTTCGGGAAAATCACTCGTCGACGGCTCGTTTTACAGACTTCCTTCTTGGGGTACTTATACGCTTGACGGAAAAGATTTGGAGTTTACGGGCGTTGCACCGGATATTTATGTTGAAACAAATTTTAAAGACAGACTCGAAGGAAGAGACCCGCAGCTTAAAAAAGCAGTCGAAGAAATTGAAAGTGAGTTGAAGAAATAAACCTGTTTACAGCGGAACAAATTGATAACTTGTTTCTGTTTTAAAAAGTGTTTCATTTTTCTGCGTTGAGTTTTAACCGCAGAGGACACAAAGTAGCCGCAGAGAAAACGGAGTGTAATTTTTCTTGGAATTCTCCGCGAAAGCTCTGCGTTCTCTGTGGTAAATATTTTCTGATATTCTTAAAAAATAGGATTGAAAATGAATAAAATTAGATGTGAGTGGGCGGGGACGGACCCTTTGTATATGGAATATCACGATAAAGAATGGGGAGTACCTGTGCACGATGACAGAAAATTGTTTGAAATGCTCATCCTCGAAGGAGCACAAGCCGGTTTAAGTTGGATAACAATTTTAAAAAAGCGGGAAAATTACAAAAAGGTGTTCGATAATTTTGAACCGGGTAAAGTTGCCGAATATAAATCTTCTAAAATTAAAAAATTACTCGCAGATTCCGGAATTGTAAGAAACAGACTCAAGGTTAATTCCGCAGTTACTAATGCCAAAGCTTTTATGCAAATTCAAAAAGAATTCGGATCGTTTGATAAATATATTTGGGGTTTTGTAAACGGTAAGACAGTCAAAAATAAATGGAAGCGACTTAAAGACATACCTTCTTCATCACCGTTGTCCGATGACATAAGCAAAGATCTCAAAAAACGGGGTTTTAAGTTTGTCGGTTCAACAATTTGTTATGCGTTTATGCAGGCTGTGGGAATTGTAAACGATCACGTAACAAACTGTTTTAGATATAATTTAAAATAGTTATTCATTTTTTATATATTTAGCCTAACGTAAAAATTTAAGTAGGTAAATATGATTAGTAAAGACTTGTTGGAAATTTTATGTTGTCCCGAAACCAAAGCTGATTTGGTACTCGACGGTGACACTCTTGTTTCCGTTGATAAAAACACACGCAGACGTTACAGAATTAAAGAAGATATTCCCGTTATGTTAATAGAAGAATCCGAGCAGTTAAGCGTGGAGGAATGGGAAAACATAATGAAAAAACACGGCAGACAAACAAAATAAGATTATGGACCCAATCAACATAATTATCGGACTGAATATTCTTGCAACGCTCGGAGCAAATGCTTCGGGAGCCAAAAAAGGGTTAAAATCTAAAATAACCGTCGCAAAAGAAAAACCCGATACATATTTGCAAAAAGTACCTATCTTACTTTCAACCCTTACTTTAATATTTTTAATTTTGGCAATATTTCAGATAGGAACATTAAAGTATGTTTCTGAATTTGACGTTTTAAGAATTGCCGCTTTAATTACTTATCTCTTTTTTTCGTGGATACAAATTTGGGCGTATAAAACTTTAGGCGAGCATTATTCACAAGAGATCTTAATTTTCAGGACACATAAAATTGTTAAAAAAGGTTTATACAGAGCAATACGACATCCGCAGTATTTATCTCAAATTATTATAGATTTGGCGGGCACGTTTGCAACACTAAGTTATATTTTATTACCTTTGGCACTTATTCAAATTCCTCTTTTAATTTTAAGAGCAAGGTTCGAAGAAAAGTTAATGGAAAAACACTTCAAACAAGATTATATAGATTATAAGAACAAAACCGGATTTATTTTTCCGTTTCCCAAATTTTGATGAGAGATTCTTTTATTAAAATATCAACGTTTGTTTTATTTGTTCTATTTTTTCTATCATCGAACAATCTTTTTGCCCAGTTCGATGAACTGAGGATTTATTCAGGTAAGGATGTTTACTCTATCCCTGCATTTGCTAAAGGCGATAATGTTTTTTTCTCGGTCGAAGATTTTGCAAAAGCACTTTCGATTAACACTTACTTTAATTCCAAAACTAAAAAAATAGAACTAAAATTTGCCGATTATAAATTAAAAGTAACCGCAGGCAACCCCTTCTTTATTTTTACATCCAAAACAACAAAGAGAAGAGAGATACACCAACTGCCGAACTCTTCCTTTATTAGCAGAGGTAAAATATTTGTTTCATTAAAATATATCCTCCCTTTGCTGAAAAGATCGCTTTCGAAAAATTTATTTTTAGCAGGCAAGTACAAACTTGTATTAGGCAAAAAGAAAAATATACCCGCAACTAAAATTGTTACAAAAAAACCTTTGATTAAAAAGTATAAATATGGAATAACGGGCATTAGTGTTAGCGATAAATCAAACGGCGCGCTTATTAGGGTTAAATCAAAACAAAAAATAGCGACTTATAACAGCACTTTTGATAACGATGAATTGAAAATTATATTCAGAAATGTAAATGCCAATACCGGAAATATTAATTACAAAAACTCAAGTGAGTTGATTGAGGATATAGATGTAGAAAACATTAACGAAGACACCGAATTTATAATTAAAGTAGGAGATGATTACATATCCAGCGATGTAATTAATGCAGATAAAGGAAACGATATTTTAATTCTGCTTCACAAAAAAATCCCTTCTGCTCCGAGTATCGTTAATAAAAACAAACAGAAGTGGAACTTTAACGTAATTGTAATTGATGCCGGTCATGGCGGTATTGACGGAGGAACGCGCGGCGTTTACGGTATAAGGGAAAAGGATATCAATCTTGCCATTGCATTAAAATTAGGGAAACTTCTCGAAAGGAATATGAGAGATGTAAAAGTAGTCTATACAAGAAAAACCGACAAAGCCGTAGATTTGTATGAAAGAGGAAAATTTGCAAACGAAAAAGGGGGAAATCTATTTATTTCAATTCATGGTAACGCAACGCCCAGAAAACCGAGTAATGCAAGCGGATTTGAGATTTACCTCCTTCGTCCGGGTAAGACAAAACAAGCTATTAAAATTGCGGAAAGAGAAAACAGCGTAATTAAATATGAAAAAAATCCCGCCAGATATAAAAAATTGACCGCTGAGAACTTCATTCTTGTAAGTATGGCGCAGTCTTCCTATATGAAATATTCCGAGAAGTTTTCTGATATTCTCAACCGTGAAATGAGCAGGACCATAAAATTAAAATCAAGAGGATTGAAACAGGCAGGTTTTTATGTATTGGTTGGTGCTTCTATGCCGAGTGTATTGATTGAGACCGGTTACTTATCCAACAAAAATGATGCACGGTATTTAAATAGCAAAAGAGGGCAGGAACAGATAGCCAGAGCAATTTATAACGGAATTAAATTATTTAAAAAACAATACGAAAAAAGCCTCACCTCGGAATAATTATTTTATTACTTTTTTATTGGGCTCCGGCTTGGTGAAAAATTACATTACCGGCTAAAATCCGGTGAGTTGTTTTTGTGAACTTCGCTTAAAAAAGAATTGGTAAATGAGAGACGAACCCTGCATACCGCCGGGCAAGCTCGTCACTTTACAAAGTTCCGCAGATAATTCAACTCTTAAAAGTTGTTTCTAATTTTCCGGTTCGCCGCTTAAAATCAATTTCGTGTAACCCATAACACAAAAAAACCGCTTAGATAAAATTAATTTGACAAGGAAACCATATTTTATTAATTTGGAAACCAGAAAAACAAAATTAGTTTCCTAAATATAAAATGAATTAAAATAGCCGATAAACAGTCAATTTTTTTTATAATAAATGGAAACTTAAAAAACAAAATAAGTTTCTTAAAAAATTGAGTCATATTATGTCAGAACAAAACGAAATAAAAGAAAGAATTCTTTTGAAAGCCAAAGAGGTATTTTTTCAATTCGGTTACACAAAAGCAAATGTCGGTGATATTGCATCGAGTTTAGGGATGAGTAGAAAAACTCTATATAAATATTTCCCGAGCAAGGAAGCGATATTAAGGGAACTGATTAAAAGTATAAAAGGGGATATCGATTCGGAGCTTTGCTGTATTTGGTCGGATGAAAAATTGGATTATGTGGTGAAGCTAAAAGAAATTATGAATTGCTGCGGGACTCATATTGCACAACTAAGGGGTCCTTTGTTGGAAGATTTAAGAAAGAACATACCCGAAGTGTGGGAAGATATCAATAAGATGAGAATAAAAACCGCTGAGCCGGAATTTACGGCTTTGATAAATGAAGGTGTTCGGAACAAGGTTTTAAGAGATGATATTCATCAAAAGTTAATTGTGATGATGTATATCAATGCCATACAGGGCATTATTAATCCGGAAGTGTTGACACAATTGCCGCTTACCGCGGATCAAGTATTTGAAACAATAATTAAAATTCTGTTCGAAGGAATTTTAACAACGGAAGGCAGAACGAAATATTGTTCCTTAAACGAAAAAGAAATAAATGAAAATGGAGAACAATAAAATGCAATTTAAAAAAATAATAGTTGTTGTTTTTTTAACAATCATTAGTCTTGGAACATCTAACGCACAGGAAAAAATATCTTTAAATTTAGCGCAGAGCATTGACCTTGGGTTAAAAAACAATCCGGCTTTACACGGTACAAAGATGAACGTTACTTTATCCGAGGCAAAATACAACGAGGCAAAAACCTATTTGCTTCCTTCGTTAAAATTCAACGCCGCATATACAAGGTTGAGCAAAATTGCTCCTTTTATTATAGAAACACCTTTCGGTAAATTCAATATATCACCAACATTTTTAAATGTATATAATTTTAAGGTTTCGCTTCAGCAGCCTGTATTTACCGGTTTCAGGCTTACAAGCACAAAAAACATTGCAGAATATAATTCGCTTGCTTCAAAGCAGGAATATACAAAGGCGGAAAAAGATTTAATTTATAATATTAAAAATGCCTATTGGAATTTATATAAGACACGCAAAATAAGAAAAGTTGTAGATGAAAACGTAAAACAAATTAATTCTCATTTAACGGACGTTAAGAACTTGTTCGAGCAGGGGCTTGCAACCAAAAACGATGTTCTAAAAGTTCAGGTTCAGCTTGCCGAAGCAAAGTTAAGACAAATTGATGCACAAAACGCGGTGCAGATTACAAATGTTGCGTTAAATAATCTGATTGGAATTTCATTAACTACCGATGTAGATATAACCGAGAAATTAAAAACCGATAATGTTGAAATCGAATCTCTCGAAACGCTCTTAGAATCCGCCTATAAAAACAGAGCTGACTTAAAGGCGCTGACTTACAGAACAAATGCCGGCGGTGAAGCGATAACTTTGGCAAAATCCGATTGGTTCCCGCAAATTTATATTTCCGGCAACTATTATTACGCTAATCCTAATCCCAGAATTCTTCCTTCCGTGGATAAATTTAAAGGAACGTGGGACGTATCACTTTCGCTTTCGTTTAATTTATGGAATTGGGGAGCAACCGGAGATAGAACGACACAGGCAAAAGCACAATATCAACAGATAAAGGATTATTATACATCGCTTAAAAATGCCGTAAAACTTGAAGTGACGACCAGTTATCTCAATTTGAAAAAAACGGAACAAAAAATATTAGTAGCACAAAACAGCGTTAAAGAAGCTGAGGAAAATTTCAGAGTAACAAAGGATAAATTTAAAAACGGTCTGGTAGCCAATTCCGAGTTGTTGGACGCGGAGGTTGCTCTTTTACAGGCTAAAACAAATAACATAAATGCAATTGTTGACAATAAAATTGCAATTGCAAATTTAAATAAAGCTATTGGTAATTAAATAAAAGAAAATCAGGAAGTTGAAAAAGTGAAAAAGACAAAAATTATATCGGCGGTTGTGATAATATTTGCAGTTATTTTTGCAATTTTATTCTATAACAAATCAAAATTAAATGCACGCGCTGCGGTAGCAAAAATAGATGCTTATCCGGTTACAACTGCAAAAGTAAAAATGGAAAATGTTTCAAACCCTTACGTTTTAGTAGGTACCTTGCAGGGCGAAAACGACGTAAACATTATTTCCGAGACGCAGGGAAAAGTAATTAAAGTAGCCGCAGATGTCGGAGATTATCTTAATAAAGATGAAGTAGTTGTTTATGTTGATGATGAATTGGAAAAAGCTGCTTTGCAGGCGGCAGAAGCTGCTTACAATAGGGCAAAAAGCGACTTTAAAAGATTCAGCGCTTTACACAAAGGAAATACCGTAACCGACTCGCAATTGGAAGCGGCCAAGCAGGTATACAAAACCGCCGAAGCAAATTACATCGTTGCTAAAAGAAGATTGAAAAATACCCGTATAAAAACTCCGATTTCCGGCGTGGTTACGGCAAGGTATTTCGATTACGGAGAATATATTAAAAGCGGTAAACCTGTAGCTAACGTAGTAAATATTAAAAAATTAAAAATTACAATCAATGTTTCGGAATCCGTAGTGTTTGACTTGAAAGTCGGTGGTAAAGTAAATATAAAAGTCGGTATTTATCCCGATTATACCTTTAAGGGTGAAATAAAAACAATAAGCGATAAAGGCGACATCTCTCATAAATATCCTGTAGAAATAATATTACTGAATAAAAAAGACCGCCCGTTAAAAGCAGGAATGTTTGCCAGGGTTATATTCAATTCGTCTATTAAAGAAAAACTTTTATTAATTCCAAGGGATGCATTAATAGGAAGCATTAAAGATCCGTCGGTTTTTGTAGTTAAAAATCGAATTGCAATATTAAGCCCTGTTTCAATCGGACGTGTATTTGATAATCAATTGGAAGTAATAAAAGGAGTGGAAGAGGGTGAAGAAATAATTGTGGACGGACAATTTAATATTAAAAACAACTACCCTGTTAAAATAATAAAAACAAAAAACGAGCAATTATAAAATCCGTAAAAAAGATTTTAATTAAGGAAATTATATTATGACAATAACAGAATTATCAATTAAAAGACCCACGCTAATTGTAATTATCTTTTCCGCTTTAACGGTGCTGGGAATATACAGCTATCTACAGTTAAACTATGAATTGCTGCCAAAAATAACACCGCCGGTTATTACAATCAGTACTATTTATCCCGGTGCGTCGCCGAATGAAGTAGAGACCTCGGTAACCAAACCTATCGAAGATGCAATTTCATCTATCGATGGTATAGAATCGGTGAACTCAACGTCGTTTGAGGGGGTTTCTTTTGTATTTATACAATTCACACAATCCACCGACGTAGATATTGCCCTTCAAAATTCACAAAGAAAAATAAATCAAATCTTGGCTGCTTTGCCTGATGATGCGAAAACTCCCACTCTTTCAAAATTTGCTCTGGATGAAATCCCTATTTTAAGAATTGGAGTAACAAGCAATTTAAAAGCCATAGAATTTTATCGGTTTTTTAATGATAGAATCAAACCGAGAATCTCTCAATTGCCGGGAGTCGGAGAAGTAACCTTGGTCGGAGGGGAAGAAAGAGAAATTAAAGTTAATCTTAATGCGGATAAAATAAAAACTTTCGGACTTTCTATTCAGTCGGTTGTGCAAAATATTGTATCCTCCAATTTAGACTTTCCCACGGGGAAGATTAAAAACAGCAGCACTCAGCTAATTGTCCGTGTTGCCGGAAAATTTAATTCATTAAATCAATTGAGAAATCTTGTTGTAGCCAAAACAAAAGACGGCGGCGAAATAAGACTTTCGGATATTGCGGAAGTACAGGACGGACATAAAGATTTACAAACAATGAACAGAGTTAACGGGGTTACATCCATAGGGGTTTTAGTCCAAAAACAAACCGATGCCAACGCTGTTGAAGTAAGCCGGCTTGTAAGGAAAGAAATAAAAAATATTGAAAAAGATTATAAGGATGAAAATGTAAAGTTTGATATAGCACAGGACGGGTCTCAATTTACAATTGATGCCGCTAACGGCGTAAAACTTGATCTTTTACTTGCCGTGCTTTTGGTTGCCCTTGTCATGCTTTTATTTCTTCACAGTATACGAAACTCATTTATTGTTCTGCTTGCCATACCTGCATCTTTAATTTCAACTTTACTTGCAATGTATGCTTTTGGTTTTACTTTGAATCTTATGACGTTACTCGGTTTATCCCTGGTAATCGGAATTTTAGTGGATGATTCTATTGTTGTGCTGGAAAACATACATCATCATTTGGAAAACGGAGAAGAGAAAAAAGTTGCCGCCGTAAAAGGAAGAAATGAAATAGGTTTTGCTGCCTTGGCAATTACAATGGTTGATGTCGTTATTTTTATTCCTCTCGCACTAACAGGAGGATTGGTAGGTAATATTATCAGACAATTTGCTGTTGTTGTTGTGGTGTCTACACTAATGAGTTTGTTTGTTTCATTCACGGTTACGCCGCTGCTTGCTTCAAGATTTAGCAAGATTGAAAAAATGACAAAAGACACTCTAATTGGAAGATTTACCATCAGATTTGAAAATTCATTTAAAAATTTTACAGAGAATTATTTATCATTGTTAAAATGGAGTTTATTTAATCGTTGGAAAATAATAGTTATAATAACTTTACTTTTTATAGGTTCATTATCATTAGTGCCTTTGGGATTTATCGGAAGTGAATTTGTAACACAATCCGACAGAGGAGAGTTCGCAGTTATTTTGGAAACACCTTTAGGCTCAACCGTTGAGAACACTAATTTTATAACGCAGAAAGTTGAACGATATATTTCGAGTCTGCCCGAGGTTAAAAAAACATTCGTTACAATCGGTGCGTCAAACGAGGGACTGATTGGACAAACGTCGAACAATTCGTCGGAAATTGATGTTGCTCTAATCGATAAAGAAAAAAGAGACCTGTCTACCGATCAAATTGGAGTAAAAATAAGAGAATTTGCTCAGCAAATACCCGGAGTTAAAGTCAGGGTAAATCCAATAGGATTATTCGGTACGGCTAATCAAACACCCATTCAACTTTTTATAAACGGAGCTGACAGACACGATGTGAATAAAGGTGCCAAAATATTGATGGATGTAGTTAAAAAAATTCCGGGAACTACGGACGTAAGACTTTCTTCAACCGAGGGAAAACCCGAAACAAGAATTGACATCGACAGGGAAAAACTTGCAAAATTTAATTTGTCAATTGCATCTGTCGGTACGGTATTACAAATAGCATTAACGGGAAACGATGATTCCAAGTTCAGAGACGGAAACAATGATTATGATATTAGGATTATTTTGGATGAGTTTGACAGATCAAAAATATCCGATCTTAAAAGACTGAACTTTGTTAACAGGTTCGGTCAATCAATAGAACTTCGACAGTTCGCAGACGTTTATCAATCTGCCGGGCCCACAAAACTTGAAAGACGGAACAGAATTAATTCTGTTCAATTATTCTCGCAGGTAGAAGGCAGACCAAGCGGCAGTATCGGTGAAGATATAAAAAAGGCACTAGCCAAAGGTATTATGCCTAAAGGCGTAAATGTTGCCTTTGAAGGAGACCTTAAAAATCAGGCGGATTCTTTCAGCAGTCTCGGTTTGTCTTTAATTGCCGCTATTCTTTTTGTTTATATGGTTATGGTAGCTTTGTACGACTCATATATTTATCCTTTTGTAGTGTTGTTTTCAATTCCCGTTGCGATGGTGGGTGCCTTGCTTGCATTAGCTTTAACAATGAAAACATTGAGTATATTTTCAATACTCGGTATAATTATGCTTATAGGTTTGGTCGGTAAAAATGCAATACTGCTGGTGGACAGAGCAAATCAAATGAAACGAGAAGCAAACTTGGATACATTCAATGCACTGATGGAGGCGGGCAAGAGCAGGATAAGACCTATTGTTATGACAACTACCGCAATGGTATTCGGTATGCTTCCTCTTGCACTTGCAACCGATTCCGGTTCAGAATGGAAATCGGGATTAGCCTGGGCAATTATCGGCGGATTAATTAGCTCCATGTTTTTAACACTTGTACTGGTTCCGGTAGTATATATTATGGTCGAAAACGGGCTTGAAAAAATTAAAAATTTATTCTCAGTGTTGGGTAAAAGAAAAAACAGGTTAAAAACGGCAGAAGAAGGTAATTAGAATTATAAAGTAACCAAGTCCTTAAAAAAAAGAATTATACGGTTTTACTAATCGAGTACGACTTTATTTGAAAGTTCGTTTGTATCATCCGGTTTGATGGGGAAGTGTTTGGTTAAATGAGAGCCTACTTCGTTTATTCCGTAAATAATTCCTTTGCAGAAATCACCTTTTTTGAACATATCCTGCATTTTGTCTTTTATTTCGTTCCAGGTGTTTTCATTTACAATTTTATTGATGCCCTCATCGGCTAAAATGTAGAATTGTTTTTTTTCCAAAAGGACAAATATCAGTATCCCTGTTTTATCCCTTGTTTTGTCGACTCCGAGTTTATAGAATTCTTTTTTGGCAATTTCATAAATTGACGAAGATTGTAAGAAGGGCTTTTTTTCTTTTATGCTCACCCGTATCTCTCCGGCTGTAGTCTTTTCGGCTTCTTTTATTTTATTGGAAATTCGCAGCAGCTCGTCATCGGAAAGATAATTGTAAATAAGTTTCTTTTGCATAAGTGTTTTTTTTATTTACGAAAAATTAAGAAGAAAAAAGCATTTTGCAAAGGGTTTTAATAAAAAATAAGAAACCCGGTTTCTTTAAGAAACCGGTTTTCTGGATTTCTAAAAGATATTTCTATAAATTTTTAAGCACGCTAATATCTCCGCCGGATGTGCTGACTTTAATTTTAGGGCCGCCGCCGTTAATATCCGCAATAATTTTCGAATTTGTTTTCTTTACAATACTTGTAAGGTTAAGTTCACATCTTACATAACCGCCGGTTGTTGTTAATCTTGCCGAAGCATTAAAATCACTCGGTAATTTCAATAAAATATCACCGCCCGAAGAGTAAACCTCAATTCCCATATTTTTACCTTTATAGCTGCCCAAAATATCACCGCCGGAAGTGCTTGCATAAATTTTTGCATTATTGGCGGAAAAAGTTATATCGCCGCCGGACGTCTTAGCAGTTAAATCTCCGGTTGTATTTGAGGCTTTTATATCACCTCCCGAGGTCTTTAATGTTATGTTTCCTTTAACATATTTTGCGTTAATGTCGCCCCCGGAAGTTGAAACATATATGTCTCCGTTAATATCCTGAAGATTTATATCTCCGCCGGATGTTTTAAGTTTGTTGTTTCCGTCAACGGCAATTAAAGAAATATCACCGCCGCTTGTGTGTGTTTCAGTATTAAATTTACCCGGTACTTTTATCTCAAATTTTAAACGTATACCGCTTGTGAACCAATTAATAAACGTCCCTTTCTTTTTGGCTGTAACGGTTATGTCTCCCGAATCTTCGTCAAAATAAAAATTCATTTTATCTTCTGCTTTAGAATTGCCGAGTATTTTTACGTAAACTTCTTCTTTATTCCACGATGAAATATCAACATCTCCCATCGAAGCATTAACCGTTATTTTTTTGCCGGGTTCTGTTTTAAAAGTTTTTTCGTGCAAAGTTTTTAATTTAGGATTATCACTAAAATAATCGTAATCATTATATCTGCAAGAAAAAGCTGTTGCGCTGATAAAAAAAGCTAAAAATAATATTAACGGCAAAAAAGAATGACTTCTCTTTTTCATAATTAACTCCTAAAATAATTTTGTATTTTATTAGACCTTCCACAGTTGGAAAAGGTTACTTTCAATTAAATTACGGATCAGGTTTAATAGCAGTATTAATTACAGTCCGACTCGTTTAAACATTATAAATAAAGGACATATAATTTCGATTAATTACATAAAAGGTAGTTATAACGTTATTGACGGTAAAATATATAAGTCTTTCCCTTTACGGATAACAATGGTATCAAGTTTTAAATTGAGGTAATTACTGAAGATTGCCCGTTTGCCGGTAGGCATGCTTGTTGCTGTTTTTGATTTCATTATAACTATTCAAACTATATTGTTTAAAAATACGTCATTTGCCTTATTGCAATTTTTTAGTTTAACAACAATCTTTAACCTAAAATATAAAAGGATATTTTTTCTCTTGCTTTGCGTGTAATTATTATTTATAATAAAATCATAATCTTCAAGCCTATTTATATTTATAAAAATAATCGGAAAAAGTAATCTTTTGATCAAAGTCTAATTTTTAATTAATCAAATCATTTAACTATTTAAGGGAAAAATAATGAAACTTTTAAATAATTCGTTAAAACTTTTACTCTTAATCTCTTTCTTGGCATTGGGAACGGAAAGTTCTGCCCAAAGATGGATGCTTACTTTTTCTAAAGGAACGGGCTTCGGCCCTCAGGCATACAATTGGACCGCCAGAGGCGTCAGCAAAGCATCCGATAAAATTAAAGACAGATGGGATGCAGATTATGATGTTGTAGATTTAGCTTACGGAAACGACACCTGGCTTATTACTTTTGCTAAAAAAAGCGGTTTTACCAAACAAGCCTATAACTGGACTCAAAAAGGAATTCGAAGAGCATCGGACTTATTAAAAGACAGATGGGACAACGGTTATGACGTTACCGATATTGCCTATGGAAACGGTACCTGGTTCTTGATTTTTTCAAAAGGAACAGGCTATACAAAACAGGCTTATAATTGGACGAGTAAAGGCGTTAAAGATGCCGCAAAAAAAATTAAAGACAGATGGGACCAAGGTTACGACTTAACCGATCTCGAATACGGCAACGGTTATTGGTTTATGATTTTTTCAAAAGGAACAGGGTATTCCACTCAAGCTTATAACTGGACTCAAAAAGGCTTTGATAACGCAATTGATAAAGTTAAAGACCGTTGGGATGACAAATATAGAATTACGGATATGACTTACGGTGACGGCACTTGGTTTATGATTTTTTCAAAAGGTACCGGCTATTATAAACAAGCTTACAATTGGATGAAATCAAGAGGCGATATAGGGGATGCTTATAAAGACAGATGGGACGGCAATTATAAACTTACCGGTGCTGCGTTCGGTTACTAATTGAATAAAATAAAAACATTACTTGCAAAAGTCCTTCTTCATTTATTTGAAGAAGGACTTTTTTTTGTTTCTTAAATTAAATATAAATCACACAACTACCTTTCATAATTTATTATTCTTTCATTATTACTTGAAAGGAGCAAACGTGCAAAAGAAAAAAAACTTAAACTATTGAAGCTTATACAAAAGCCTTGAAATTTGTGCCTAATAATCCACAATTGAAAAAGATGTCATCTCTTTAAGAGATAGCATCTTTAAATGTTAAAAAATTTTTATTGAAATAATAAATTATTATGTTAATTCAT
>CAZAOG010000015.1:0-30865 GCA_964486645.1 uncultured Ignavibacteriaceae bacterium
ATCTTTTTTCTCTTCGGCTGCTTTATTTATAACATCGTTATAATCAACCAATTCAATAATAGCCATTCGTGCGGCGTCACCTTTACGAGAACCTATTTTTACAATCCTGGTATAACCGCCCGGTCTGTCGCCTATTTTAGGAACTATTTCATTGAAGAGTTCTTTTACAACTTCTTTATCGTGAAGAACACGCATAACCTGTCTTTGGTTATGAAGATCGCCTTTTCTGGCTTTTGTAATCAAAGACTCTACGTATCCTCTGGTTTCTTTAGCTTTGGCTAAAGTAGTTTTTATTCTTTTATACTTTAACAAAGAAGTAGCAAGCGAGCTTAAAAGTGCAGCTCTGTGACTTGCCGTTCTGCTTAATTTTCTTCCCTTTACTCTGTGTCTCATTAATCAACCTTTAACAATATTTAATTTGATTCAACTTCATCGTTGATATAACTGTCAACGTCCATTCCGAATTCCAATCCGAAATTTTCTACTATTTCAGTTAATTCGGCCAACGATTTCCTTCCGAAATTTCTAAACTTCAACATTTCGCTTTCGTCTTTTCTTACTAAATCGCCGAGTATGTTTATATCGGCGGATTTTAAGCAATTATGCGAACGTACGCTTAACTCTAAATCGTCAACGCTTGTTAGAAGTATTTTTTTAATTCTTTCTCTTTCGCTGTCTTTCTGACTTACCGCCTGTTCTTCTTCCTGATCAATATCAAAATTAATAAACAACTGAATGTGATCCCGCAGAACTTTAGCGGCTTCGGTAAGAGCATCTTCGGGAGTTATGGAACCGTCGGTTTCTACTTCCAAAATAAGTTTTTCATAGTCGTTTCTGTCGCCTATTCTAACATTTTCAATATTATATCTTACGTTTGTTACGGGTGTAAATATTGAATCAATCGGAATAACGCCTATTGTTTGATCGGAAGTTGTATTTTGTACTGCGGGAACATAACCGTAACCTTTTCCTACGGTTAGTTCAACATCAAATTTTGCTTTTTTATTTAAAGTAGCAATGTGAAGTTCCGGATTTAATATTTCTATTTCCGAGCTGTTCTTTTGAATATCTGCAGCGGTAAATTCACCTTCGCCGTCAAATGAAAATTTTATTGTCCCCGGTTTCTTTTCCAAAAATTTCATTCTAACTTGTTTCAGATTTAATATAATCTCGGAAACATCTTCAACAACGCCCTCAATTGTTGTAAATTCGTGCAGTACGCCCGAAAACTTTACCGAGGTAATTGCAGCACCGGGTAAAGAAGAAATAAGTACTCTTCTTAACGAATTGCCAAGGGTTACACCGTAACCTCTTTCCAACGGTTGAAGTAAAAATTTACCGTATGTGTTTGTATAACTTGCTTCGTCTAATACTACTAAATCTGGCATTCTTAAACTTGTAACGCTCATTTGTTAATCCTTTAACAATAATCTTAAAAATTTGTATTATTTTGAATAAAGTTCAACTACTAATTGCTCGTTAGCATTTAACGGAATATCTTCTCTCTCGGGTATTTCAACAAAAGTTCCCGCCAAGGCTGCTTTATCTATTGACAGCCATGAATATGTGTTGTCTTTAATTCTTTTTAATGAATCGTGAATAGCATCTAATTTTTTGCTTTTATCTCTAATTTGAACCACATCACCGGGTGATATAATATACGACGGAATATCAACAATTCCGTTGTTCACTGTAAGATGCCTGTGACGTATCAACTGTCTTGCCTGTTTTCTTGAAGATGCAAAACCCAACCTGTAAACAACGTTGTCCAATCTTCTTTCCAATAATTTCACAAGGTTTTCACCCGTTATGCCCTTTTGCTTATTAGCTTTATAAAAATAATTTCTGAATTGTGTTTCCAACAAGCCATAAATTCTTTTAATCTTTTGTTTCTCTCTCAACTGAATACCATATTCGGAAATTTTAGATCTTCTTGAATTACCGTGCTCTCCGGGCGGATAATTCTTTGTTTCAATAGGACATTTTTCAGTAAAACATTTTTGACCTTTTAAAAAGAGTTTTTCTTTTTCTCTTCTACATAATTTGCATACTGAATCTTTATATCTTGCCATTAAATTAATTCTCCAAAAATAAATTATACTCTTCTTTTTTTAGGTGGTCTGCAGCCGTTATGGGGGATTGGCGTTATATCTTTAATAGAACTGATAGCCAATCCTGCAGTGTTCAGTGCTCTAATAGCGGCTTCTCTTCCGGATCCGGGACCTTTTACAAATACCTCCACTCTTCTCAGTCCAAGATCATAAGCTTCTTTTGCAGCAGCCTGAGCCGATACCTGTGCGGCAAAGGGTGTGTTTTTTCTTGAACCCTTGAATCCGTTTTTGCCTGCTGACGACCACGAAATAGTGTTCCCGTAAATATCTGTTATAGTAACCATCACATTGTTGAATGTTGCTTTAATATGAGCAACTCCATTAGCATCAACATGTGCTTTCTTTTTCGTTCGTTTATTTATCTTAGCCAAATGCTTGCCTCCGATGAATCAAATATTATTTCTT
Organism: uncultured Ignavibacteriaceae bacterium; assembly: GCA_964486645.1. Lineage (GTDB taxonomy): Bacteria > Bacteroidota > Ignavibacteria > Ignavibacteriales > Ignavibacteriaceae. Next base: position 2,517 of record CAZAOG010000015.1, read on the forward strand.
ACTTGGTGCTTTCTTTTTACCTGCAACCGTTTTCTTCTTGCCTTTACGTGTACGAGAGTTAGTTCTGGTTCTCTGTCCTCTAACGGGCAATCCTCTTCTATGTCTTATGCCGCGGTAAGTACCGATATCCATTAATCTTTTTATGTTTTGCTGAACGTCGGAACGCAGAGCACCTTCTACTCTGTAGTCCGCCTGCAGTATTGCTCTTATTTGAGCGACTTCTTCTTCGGTTAATTCAGCAACTTTTTTATCAAAATCAATTTTAGCTTTTTCTAAAATATCAGCAGATACACTTTTACCGATACCAAAAATGTACTGTAAGCCATAGAGTACTTTTTTATTTTTAGGTAAATCAACACCAGCTATACGAGCCAAAATAATCTCCTTATAATTTTATCAGCCTTGACGCTGTTTATGTTTTTTATTTTTACAGATAACTCTTACAACGCCTTTGCGTTTAATAATTTTACAGTTATCACATATTTTTTTTACCGATGCTCTAACTTTCATAGAGTCTCCATTATTTATATCTATAAGTAATTCTTCCCTTGGTCAAATCATACGGAGACATTTCGATTGAGACCTTATCTCCGACCAAGATTTTTATAAAATGCATTCTCATTTTACCTGAAATATGCGCCAATATTTCGTGCCCGTTATCAAGTTTAACCTTGAAATGTGCATTAGGCAGTGTTTCTAAAACAACACCGTCAACTTTTATTGGTCCTTGTTTTGCCATTAGATTTTAGTTAATATTTCCGCTTTATTATCAGTTATTAAAATAGAATGTTCAAAATGTGCCGAAGGCGAACCGTCTTGAGTTAATATTGTCCATCCGTCTTCAGCTTGAATAACATTGTATTTGCCTATGTTAATCATAGGTTCAATAGCAATGGTCATATTTTTTCTTAATTTTGCTCCCGTTCCCTTTCTGCCGAAGTTCGGCACTGGAGGGTCTTCGTGTAAATGTTTACCGACGCCGTGTCCGCAGAGGTCTCTTACTACGGAAAATCCGTTACCTTCAACATAACTTTGAACCGCATAAGAAATATCGTGGACACGATTCCCTACAACTGCTTGTTCAATGCCCAGGTAAAGAGATTTCTCGGTCACTTCCATCAGTTTTTTCTTTTCGTCGGAAATTTCACCTACTGCAACGGAGAGAGCGGCATCTCCGTAATATCCGTTTTTGTAAACTCCCACGTCAAGAGCAATTATTTCACCACTTTTAAGAACTCTGTTTCCGGGTATACCGTGTACAACTTCATCATCAACCGAAGCACATATTGAAGCCGGAAAATCTATCGAGCTTCCGCCTTGAGAATATCCTTTGAAGGCTGCTTTAGCATTGCAGCAAAGAATATAATCTTCGGCTATTTTGTCAAGCTCACCGGTAGTTACTCCCGGTGCAACATTTTTTTTCATCAGCTGCAGTGTTTCCGCTACTATTTTGCAGCTTTCACGTATAAGATCAATTTCTTTCTTAGTCTTTATTAAAATCAAAATACAAACTTTATCTACGGGATTTAACTTTACCCGATTTCATAAATCCGTCGTAATGCCTCATAAGCAAGTGAGATTCAACTTGCTGAAGAGTATCTAATGCAACACCAACTATAATTAACAAACTTGTTCCGCCGAAAAACTGTGCAAACTGTCCGGAGACTCCGTATGCGGAAACAAAAGCCGGCAGAATTGCTACAATAGCCAAAAAGAACGAACCCGGAAGTGTAATTTTTGTTAAAATATTATCAATAAATTCCGACGTTTGTTTACCGGGTCTGACTCCGGGGATAAATCCCCCTTGTTTTTTCATATTACTGGCAACATCTTTAGGGTTAAAAGATATAGCCGTATAAAAATACGTGAAGAATATTATCATCAATGCGTAAATAAACGAGTAAACAGGCGATGTATAAACAAAATATCTGCTCAAACTTTGCAAGAAATCATTGTTCGGATAAAATGATAAAACCGTACTCGGTATAAACATAATTGATTGTGCAAAAATTATGGGCATTACGCCTGCCGTATTTACACGCAGGGGAATATACTGTGTTACTCCGCCGTATACCTTTCTGCCCACTACCCTCTTGGCGTATTGAACAGGGATCCTCCTGGTTCCTTGAGTTACCAGAACAACGCCTGCAATTATAAATACCATAAACGTTAATATTACTATCTCAATTATCAAACTTCTTGTTCCGGCAGCAATCAATCTATATTCATCAAGCATTGCAAATGGGAACCTGTCAATGATACCAATAAAAATTATGAGTGAAATACCGTTGCCGATTCCTTTATCCGTTATCTGTTCACCCAGCCACATTACAAAAACTGCACCGGCAGTAAGGATGATAACGGTTGAAAGCGTCCACATCATACCCTGAACGCCGACAGGAACAATAGGAACACCTTGAACATTGATATTTAACAATCTGATTGTAACGCCCCAAGCCTGCAAGGCGGAAATTAAAACCGTTCCGTAGCGTGTAATCTGTTCGATTTTCTTCTGTCCGTTTTCGCCTTCTTGCTGCAGCTTTTGAAAATACGGAACAACTGCACCCATCAACTGAATAATAATTTGTGCCGAGATATAAGGCATAATACCGATAGCAAAAATTGCGGCATTTGAGAAAGCGCCGCCCACAAATAAATCGTATAATCCGAAAAGATTATCGGAAGTTTGGTTAGCAGTGCTTGCCGCAAGCAATGATGCATCAACACCCGGAAGGGTGATATGTGCCCCGATTCTTACTACAACCAAAAGAGCCAAAGTGTAAATAATTCTTTGGCGAAGCTCATGTATTTTAAAGACGTTTCTGAATGATTCTGTAAATTTTGACATATTCTACCGAATTATACTTTTTTTATTGTTCCGCCGGCGGCTTCAATTTTTTCTTTTGCTGTTTTGCTAAATGCATTTACTTCAAGCTGAAGTTTACTGTTTATTTTTCCTTTGCCTAAAATTTTTACGGGCTTCTTTTTATGTGAAATAAGTCCGACGTTTTTTAAAGTTTCAATATTAACCAAACCTTCTTTTATCTTTTTATCTTCAACCAATTTTTGAAGCGAGCCAATATTTACGGGCTGATAATAAACTTTAAAAATATTTGTAAAACCGAATTTGGGTACGCGTCTCTGCAGGGGCATTTGACCGCCTTCGAACCAGGCTTTATGCTTGGCACCCGAGCGTGACATCTGTCCGTTGCTGCCTCTTGTAGCTGTTTTGCCTCTACCGGAGCCGGCACCTCTGGCAACTCTTTTTCTATTTCTTCTTGAACCTTTAGCGTATTTAAGATTACTTAAAACATCCATAATTAACCTTTACTTGTCTTTTTTATTTCTTCAACAGTAACCAGATGACTTACTTTTCTTATCATACCTCTAATTTGAGGCGTGTCGTTGTGGATTTTTTCCCAGTTCGGTCTACCTAAACCTAAAGCTTCTATAGTAAGTTTTTGATCTTTGGGTCTGTCTATTACACTTTTTATTTGTTTTACTTTAATTTTACTCATTTCGTCCTCAATTAAGCAGTGAATAAATCACTTACACTGATACCTCTTTTAGCTGCCATCTTTTTAGCATCGGTTAAACCAAGCAAACCGCTCAAAGTAGCTTTAACTTGATTGTGGGAATTACTTGATCCAAGCGATTTTGTAAGTATATCCTGGACACCTGCAGCCTCTAATACGGCACGAACACCGCCTCCGGCTATGAGTCCCGTACCCGGTGAAGCCGGTTTCAACAAAACTTTACCCGCTCCGTATTTTCCAATTATTTGATGCGGTATTGTACCTTTATGAAGTGATATTTTTACAAGATTTTTCTTTGCATCATCAATCCCTTTGGAAATTGCATCGGTCACTTCGTTTGCTTTACCAAGCCCGACGCCCAATACACCTTCGCCGTTGCCTATAACAACAATAGCGTTAAAGCTGAATCTTCTTCCGCCTTTTACAACTTTAGCTACTCTGTTTATTTCAACAACTTTTTCTTTTAAGTTCTCTATATCTGCTGCTTTAATCGGTTTCAATTTTTCTCTCTGATAAATTTTAATTTAATTTCTATTTAATTAATACCCTGAAAGTTAAATGCTGCCGGGAGAGGATTCGAACCTCTACAGACGCCTCCAAAGGGCGTAGTCCTGCCATTAGACGACCCGGCAAAACTGAAAATAACACTCATTAAAACTTTAGACCTCCCTCGCGGGCGCCGTCTGCTAACGCTTGAACTCGTCCGTGATATTTATAACCGTTTCTGTCAAAAACAACAGTGGTTATTTTTTTCTCTAAAGCTTTTTTAGCAAGTAAATTTCCGACTATTTTACTTTTTTCAACCTTACTTTTAGCTCCTTTTAATTCGGCGCTTATTTCTTTAGAAAGAGAAGAAGCGGAAGCTAATGTTTTTCCATCCGAATCATCAATTAATTGTGCATAAACATTTGTTAAACTGCGGTACACCGTTAATCTTGGAACCTCTGAGGTACCCGACAAATGTTTTCTTATTTTAATTTTAGAACGTATTCTTGTATTTTTCTTTTTCATCTTTTTTAGATTACTCCACTTTATTTAAGCACCCGCAGTTTTACCGGCTTTTCTTTGAATTTGTTCATCAGAGTATTTAATGCCTTTACCTTTATACGGTTCCGGTTTTCTAATTGATCTTAATTTTGCAGCAACCTGCCCGACCAATTGCTTATCAATCCCGGAAACAACTATCTGCGTTTGTGTCGGTGTCTGAAGTGTTATTTCTTCAGGAGGCATAAAATATATCGGATGCGAATATCCGATATTCAAAAGTAAATTTTTACCTTTCATCTCTGCCCGGTAACCTACGCCGACTATATCTAATGTTTTTGAATAGGATGTATGAACACCCGTAACCATGTTTTGAATGAGAGCACGAGTTAATCCGTGCAATGCTCTGTGCTCTTTCGTATCATCAGGTCTTGTAACTATAATTTCACCGTCTTTTACGTCTATAGAAAGATCCGAATTAAATGAACTCTTTAATTCACCTTTAGGACCTTTTACTATTATAGAATTTCCTTCTTTACTAATAGTAACTCCTTCAGGTATTTCTATAGGTTTTTTACCAATTCTCGACACTTTTAAAACTCCGTTAATAAATTACCATACATGGCAAATTACTTCGCCACCAATTGATTCCTTACGTGCTTGTTTTTCTGTCATCAATCCTCTTGATGTGGAAATAACAGCAATACCTAAACCGTTTAACACTCTCGGTAAAGTATCGGCACCTTCATAAACTCTTAATCCGGGTTTGCTTATTTTTTTCAAACCGCTAATGGCAGATTTGCCATCAATATATTTTAATTTAACATCTATTATGTTTTGCTTGTTGTCTTCGATTAAATTATAATCTTCAATAAAACTCTGCTGTTTTAATATTTCAACCAAACTTAATTTTATTTTAGAAGAAGGTATTTCCACTCTTCTTTTTTTAGCTTTACTAGCATTTCTAATTCTTGTTAATAAATCCGCAATAGGATCTGTTACTGGCATATATTTCTCCTTCTACCAACTTGATTTTTTTAATCCGGGTATTTCTCCTCTTAAAGCCATTTCTCTAAGAACGAGTCTTGAAATACCAAATTTTCTATAATATGATCTTGCTCTACCGGTAAACATACATCTGTTATTTAATCTAACAGGAGAAGAATTTTTCGGCAATTTCTGCAAACCTTCGTAATCGCCTTTTTCTTTCAATTCTTTTCTTAATTTAGCGTACTTGTTAACAAGTCTTACTCTTTTTTCCTGTCTTGCTATTAAACATTTACGAGCCATTTAATCTCCTACTTAAGCTGATTTAACTTCTTTTTTTACAAACGGAACGCCGAAAGCGGATAACAGTTCAAAAGCTTCTGCGTCGGTTTTTGCCGTTGTTACAAAGGTAATATCCATTCCTAAAATTTTGTTTACTTTGTCTATATCAATTTCGGGAAAGATAATATGTTCTTTTATACCTAAAGTATAATTACCTCTTCCGTCAAATGATTTATCGGAAAGACCTCTGAAATCTCTAACCCTGGGTAGAGCAATATTTATAACTCTATCCAAAAATTCATACATTTTATTGCTTCTTAAAGTAACCATTGTGCCAATTTTCATTCCGGCACGAAGTTTAAAATTAGAAATAGCTTTCTTAGCGGTTCTAACGCTGGATTTTTGTCCGGTTATTGTTTCTATGCTTTTAATTGCTTCATCAAGAATTTTTGAATCTGCAACAGCAGCGCCGACACCCATATTTACAACAATTTTTGAAAGCTTGGGTACCTGCATAACGCTCTTATAATTAAATTTTTTCATAAGAGCGGGCACTATTTCTTTTTTATATATCACTTCAAGTCTTACAGGAATTTTTGTTTCTGCAATTACTTCCTTTGGCTTAGCTTTTTTAGCCTTAGGTGCTTTTACTTCTTTATTTTTTTGTTCTTTTTTTTCAGCCATTTTTAGATAAAAACCTTTTTGAATTTAGATCATTTCTCCACTTATTTTGCTAACGCGCGCTCTTTTCTTTTTACCGGTTTTTTCATCCAGTATAATTTGTGCACCTATTCTTGTTGGTTCGTTGGATTTTGGATCCAGCAACATAACATTTGAAATATGAATAGGTGATTCCTTCTCAATTATTCCTCCCTGCGGATTATTTTGAGTCGGTTTTGTATGTCTTTTTCTAATATTAATTCCTTCAATAATTACCCTGGACTGTTTGGGGAAAACTTTCAACACCTTGCCTGTTTTTCCCTTATCGTTTCCGGCAATTACCACTACGTTATCATTTTTGTGAATTTTAATTTTCATTTGTAATCCTTATATAACTTCCGGTGCAAGAGATACAATTTTCATATACTGCTTTTCTCTTAATTCTCTTGCAACAGGTCCGAAAATACGAGTTCCTCTCGGCTCATTTTGATTATTTAACAGCACTGCTGCGTTTTCATCAAACCTGATATACGAACCGTCCTTGCGTTTAACTTCTTTTTTTGTTCTTACAATTACTGCCCTTGAAACTTCGCCTTTTTTAACGTTACTGTTAGGAATAGCAGCTTTAACAGATACAACTATTAAATCGCCGATGCTTGCATATCTTCTACCGCTTCCGCCAAGTACACGAATGCATCTAACTTTTTTGGCTCCGGAATTATCGGCAACAACTAAATTCGTTTCTTCCTGAATCATTTTATACTACTCCTTATTAACTACTTAGCTTTTTCAATAATTTCAACCAAACGCCATCTTTTTTTAGCACTCAGAGGACGTGTTTCCATAATTTTAACTTTATCGCCAATTCTGCACTCACCTTTTTCATCGTGTGCCATCAGCTTTGTAGTTTTCTTAAAATACTTCTTATAAATTGGATGCGGAACCTTTCTTACTATTGACACTGTTATTGTCTTATCCATTTTATCACTTACAACGGTTCCGATTCTTGTTTTTCTTAAAGCCCTTTGTTCCATAGTTAAGCTGTAACTCCTTCTTTAGTATCAACCGTTAAATTTTCTGTTGATTCCATTTCTTTTAATAAAGTTTTCATACGTGCAATATCTTTTTTTGCTATTTTCAACTTTGCTGTGTTTGTAAGCTGCTTTAGCTGATGAGCAAACCGTAAATCGATAATGTTTTTTTCTTCTTCGGCTATTCTTTTAATAAGCTCTTCTTTTTTCATTTCTCTTATTTCGTGGGCTTTCATATTTAATTCCTCTATTATAAGTCGGGTCTTTGTACAATTTTTGTTTTAATCGGCAGTTTATAAGAACAGCTCTTTAATGCAGCGTGAGCCAATTCTTTAGAAACGCCGGATACTTCAAACATTATTCTTCCGGGTTTTACAACGGCTACCCAAAACTCAGGTGCACCTTTACCTTTACCCATTCTTGTTTCCAAAGGTTTTTTAGAGACAGGTTTATCGGGAAATATTCTTATCCAAACTTTACCGTCTCTTTTCATTTTTCTTGAGAGAGAAACACGACAAGCTTCAATTTGTCTGCTTGTAATCCAATGAGGTTCCAAAGCTTTAAGTCCGAAATCACCGAATGTAACGGTGCTTCCACGGTAAGCCTTACCGGTCATTCTACCTCTTTGCGATTTTCTGAATTTTACTCTCTTCGGCATTAACATAATTTAAAATTCTCCAAATAATTAATCTGTAACTCTTTTGTCTAAAATTTCTCCGCGGCATATCCAAACTTTAATGCCGATTGAACCATAAATTGTTTCGGCTCTTCCGCAGGCGTAATCAATGTCGGCTCTAATTGTATGCAGAGGGATTCTTCCTTTTTTGTACTGCTCAGTACGAGCCATTTCGGCTCCGCCCAATCTGCCCGAACACATAATTCTTATTCCCTCGGCGCCCATTCTCATGCCGGCTGTAATTGCCATTTTCATTGCTCTTCTAAAAGACATTCTTCCTGCTAATTGATGAGCCAGATTTTCAGCTACTAAATAAGCATCCAGTTCCGGTCTTTTAATTTCAGTAATTTGAACTTTAACTTCTTTATTTGTAATACTTTTTAATTCTTGTTCTAATTGGGTAATTTCTTTACCGCTTTTACCTATCACCACACCTGGTCTTGATGTATGAATTGTCAACAATATTTTTTTAGAAGTTCTGTCAATAATTAATTTAGATATACCTGCTTTTTTTAATCTGTTTCTAACATATTCTCTTATTTTCGAATCTTCTTTTAATTTTGGTGCATAGCTGTTTTTTTCAAACCAGTTAGACTCCCAACCTCTAATAATGCCAACTCTAAAACCTATTGGATGTGTTTTCTGTCCCAAAAATTATCCTCCTAATTTTCTGCCTTATTAGCAACAACTATTGTTAAATGACAAGATCTTTTTCTAATTCTGTAAGCTCTTCCCATTGCTCTCGGCATAATTCTTTTAATTGTAGGTCCCTGATCAACAAAAGCTTCTTTAACATACAAGTCCGCAGGGTCAGTTCTAGTAGTTTCTTCACTATTCAATAAATTTGCCACAGCCGACCTTAAAGTGGTTTCAACATCTTCCGAAGCGTGTTTTGGATGAAAATGAAGAACTTCAATCGCTTTTTCTACAGACATTCCTCTTATAAGGTCTACAACCAATCTCATTTTTCTTGGTGAAGACGGTATATATTTATTTATTGCTCTTGCTTCCATATTATTCAAAATTCCTTTAAATCTTTATTTACCTCTTGCAGCTTTTTCTGCTTTTGTTCCCGGATGTCCTCTAAAAATTCTTGTAGGAGAAAACTCTCCGAGTTTATGTCCAACCATATTTTCAGTAATATAAACCGGTATCATTTTGTTACCGTTGTGTACGGCAATAGTGTGACCGACAAAGTCAGGCGTAATGGTTGATGCACGAGACCATGTTTTTACAATTTTTTTCTGATTGGATTCGTTTAGTTTTCGAATCTTAGCATCAAGTTTATAGTCTACAAACGGTCCTTTTTTAACTGAACGTGGCATAAATTTTCTCTACTTTTTAGTCCTTTTTTTAACAATATATTTATTTGATTCTTTTTTGTGTTTTCTTGTTTTCAAACCTTTGGCAGCCTGACCCCAAGGAGAGACAGGGTGTCCGCCGCCCGATGATTTTCCTTCGCCGCCGCCCATAGGGTGATCGACCGGATTCATAGCAACACCTCTAACCTTTGGTCTTCTTCCTTTCCATCTCATTCTACCGGCTTTCCCCCAATCAATATTTTCCTGTTCCGCGTTGCCGACTGATCCGTATGTTGCCATACATTCTAAAGAAATTAATCTTACTTCACCCGAAGGCATTTTTAACTGTGCATACTTGCCTTCTTTAGCCATCACCTGAATAGCGGTTCCGGCGCTTCTTCCTAATTGTCCGCCTTTACCGGGTCTCATTTCCACATTGTGAATCATCGAGCCCAAGGGCATATCTTTCAAATACATTGCATTGCCGACACTTATTTCACTTCCGCTTCCCGACATAATTTTAGCACCGACCTTTAGTCCTTCCGGGGCAAGGATATATCTTTTCTCTCCGTCTGCATAGTGCAATAGAGCAATTCTACATGTTCGGTTCGGGTCATATTCAATTGAATGAACTGTAGCCGGTACGCCATGTTTATCTCTTTTAAAATCTATTATTCTATATTTTCTTTTATGACCGCCACCGATATGTCTTGAAGTAATACGTCCTTTATTATTACGTCCGCCCGATTTTTTTAGAGAAACGGTTAACGATTTTTCGGGTGTAGTTTTAGTTATCTCATCAAAAGATGAGCGAGACATAAATCTTGTTCCCGGTGTTCTTGGTCTTAATTTTTTAATAGCCATTTATCTATCCTAATAACAATATCTATACTTGTTCAAAAAGTTCTATTGTATCCCCTTCTTGTAGGGTAATTATTGCTTTTTTATATTTTGCTGTTTTGCCGGTATATCTTCCGCTTTTTCTGAACTGAGTTTTAGTTTTACCGGAATAGTTTAATGTTTTAACATCAACTACTTTTACTTGAAATTTCTCTTCGATTGCCTTTGCAATTTCAATCTTATTGGATTTAGGGTTAACAATAAAACCGTATTTGCCTTCATCCACAGACAGATTGTTCATTTTTTCAGTTATCAAAGGTTTTATTAATATTTGATGCATATCAGTTAACCGCCTCTGCTTTAGTTCTAAAAGTATTTACAATATCTTCTACAGCACTTTTTTGAATTATCGTCATCTGATTATTTACAATATCGTAAGTAGATGCTTTTTCAGCTTCTAATATTTTTAGTTTTGGTATATTTTTACCTGACTTATAAACGTGTGTAAGATTTCCTTTTGTAAGAATAAGAACCTTTTTGTCCTGAACTTTTAAAGCCTTTAATATTCTTAAAAGTTGTTTGGTTTTAGGTTCGTCAAAGTTAAAATCTTCAACAATCATCAATTGTTCATCTTTAACTTTGTAGCTTAAAGCTGATTTTCTTGCAAGTCTGCTTACCTTTTTAGGAAGATCTTGTCTGTAATTTCTTGGGCGAGGGCCAAAAATTGTTCCGCCGCCTACCCATAACGGAGATCTTATTGTACCTGCTCTTGCGCCGCCTCTTCCTTTTTGTTTAAAAGGTTTTTTACCGCCGCCGCGTACTTCACTTCTTTCTTTGGCTTTGTGCGTACCCTGTCTTTGGTTTGCCAAATAAGACTTTACCGAAAGGTAAATTGCATGATCGTTCGGCTCAATACCAAAAATATCATCTGCAAGCTCTATTTTTTCAGCAGCTGTTTTTCCGTCGGTTTTATATACTTGTAATTTCATAATATATTCTTACTTCTTTTTTATAAGCCTTTCCTGCCGGCAGGCAAGCTATGACTTAAACAATTCCACAATTGAGTTTATCGACCCGGGAACCGTTCCGTTGACTAAAATTAAATTTTCTCCGGGTATTATTTTTACTACTTTCAAATTTGTAACGGAAACGTATTTACCGCCCGTTCTTCCGCCCATTCTCATTCCTTTCAGAACTCTTGAAGGGTCGGAACTCTGACCAATTGAACCGGGTGCTCTTAATCTGTCGCTTTGTCCGTGAGTAGTACCGCCAACACCGCTGAAGCCATGTCTTTTCATAACACCCTGGAATCCTTTACCTTTACCTTTTGACCTAACCTTTATTTTCTCGCCTTCTTCAAAAATGTCGGCTTTTAATTCGTCACCAACCTTGTATTCGGAAATATCGTCAAAGCGAAATTCTTTCAAATAAGCAGCAGGTTCTACATTATTCTTTTTAAAGTGACCTAAAAGAGGTTTGTTAACGTTTTTTTCTTTTATTTTACCAAAACCAATTTGTAAAGCTTCATAACCGTCTTTTTCTTTTGTTTTAATAGCCACTATTTTACAAGGACCTGCCTGAATGGCAGTAACAGGTATCATTTGACCGTCTTCGCCAAATATACTTGACATTCCTATTTTCCTTCCTAATAAACCAGACATCATTTCTCCAAATTCTTTAAAGCTTTATCTCAATATCTACACCCGCCGGAATATCTAACTTACTGAGAGAATCGACGGTTTTATTATTTGAATTATGTATATCAATAATTCTTTTATGCGAACGCGTTTCAAATTGTTCGCGCGATTTTTTGTCAACATGCGGAGACTTAAGCACGGTGTACAAAGTTCTTTTTGTCGGTAACGGAATTGGGCCCGATACTACCGCACCCGTACTTCTTACCGTTTTTATAATCTTTTCGGTTGATTTGTCAATCAATATGTGATCATAAGATTTCAATTTTATTCTTATTTTCTGTCCAGCCAATTAAAGTCTCCTTTGAGTAAACATTTTTTACAACAGAAAAGGGAGAACAACTCCCTTTTCTAATTAGAATTATTTATTATTCAATAATTTTAGTTACAACTCCGGCACCAACTGTTCTGCCTCCTTCACGGATAGCAAAACGCAAACCTTCTTCCATAGCAATATCGGTTATAAGCTCAACGCTTAATTTTACGTTATCGCCAGGCATAACCATTTCGGTTCCCGAAGGCAAGGTAGCAACACCTGTTACATCGGTTGTTCTAAAATAGAACTGTGGTCTGTAACCGTTAAAGAACGGTGTGTGTCTTCCGCCTTCATCTTTTGATAAGATGTATACTTCACCTTCAAATTTGTGATGAGGTGTAATAGAGCCGGTTTTAGCCAAAACCATTCCTCTTTGAATTTCTTTTTTATCAATACCGCGTAAAAGAATACCTGCATTATCACCGGCCATAGCAGAATCAAGTTCTTTTCTGAACATTTCCACACCTGTTACAACTGTTTTTTTGTGCAAGCCTAAACCGATAAGTTCAACTTCTTCCTGAATTTTAACTTGACCTCTTTCAACTCTGCCTGTTGCAACAGTTCCTCTGCCTGTGATAGAGAAAACGTCCTCTACGGGCATCAAGAAAGGTTTGTCGGTATCTCTTTCGGGAACAGGGATGTATGAATCAACGGCGTCCAAAAGTTCCCAAATACAATTAAATCTTTCGTCATCGGCAGCAGCTCCCGAAGTTGCTGCTTCTAAAGCTTTAAGAGCAGAACCTTTGATGATAGGAATTTCATCTCCGGGAAATTCATATTCGTTTAATAAGTCTCTTAGTTCAACTTCAACCAACTCAATTAATTCTTCGTCGTCTACCATATCAACTTTGTTCATAAAAACTACAATTCTTGGTACACCAACCTGGCGAGCTAAAAGGATATGCTCTCTTGTTTGAGGCATAGGTCCGTCAGTTGCTGCAACAACCAAAATAGCACCGTCCATCTGAGCTGCACCGGTGATCATGTTTTTAACATAATCAGCGTGACCGGGACAGTCAACGTGAGCATAGTGTCTTGTCTCGGTAGAATACTCAACGTGAGCGGTTGCAATTGTAATACCTCTTTCTCTTTCTTCAGGAGCATTATCAATACTATCAAAAGTTCTAGTTTCTGATAAGCCCTTGTTTGCGAGAGCCATAGTGATGGCAGCCGTTAATGTGGTTTTACCATGGTCTACGTGACCAATTGTACCTACGTTAACGTGAGGTTTACTCCTATCAAATTTTTCTTTAGCCATCTTAATCTCCTTTAAATGTTAATGCTTTTTTTAATTCTTTATACTGTTGTTTCAGTTTTCTTACCCATAGTTTTTTCTGCAATTTCATCAGCTATTGATTTTGGAACCCTTAGATAGTGTAAAAACTGCATCGAATAAATAGCTCTTCCCTGAGTCATCGATCTTAATACCGTTGCGTAACCGAACATTTCGGAAAGAGGAACTTCGGCTTTAATTACCTGAGCATCTTTACGTGCGGTAAAACCTTCAATTTTTCCTCTGCGCGAGTTTAGATCGCCCATAACATCACCCAAATATTCTTCGGGGGTTACCACTTCAACCGACATTATAGGTTCCAGTAAAGCCGGTTTTGCTTTTCTTGCACCGTCTTTAAATGCTATAGAACCGGCAACCTTGAAAGACAGTTCATCAGAATCAACATCGTGATATGAACCGTCATATAATTTTGCTTTAATATCTACTACGGGGAAACCGGCAACAACACCGTTTCTCATCGCTTCTTCAATACCTTTAGAAACCGCGGGTATGTATTCTCTTGGAACTGCACCGCCGACAATGGCATTCTCAAATTCAAATCCTTTACCGGGTTCGTTCGGTCCAAGTTCAATCCAAACGTGTCCGTATTTACCCCTACCGCCTGATTGTTTAACAAATTTACCTTCAGAGTTAACAGTTTCCGTAATGGTTTCTCTGTATGCAACCTGAGGTTTACCGACGTTTGCATCTACCTTAAATTCTCTTTTCATTCTGTCAACAAGAATTTCAAGGTGAAGTTCGCCCATTCCGCTAATAAGGGTTTGACCGGTTTCATCATCAATTTTAATTTTAAATGTCGGATCTTCATCCGATAATTTTACAAGTGCTTCAGAAAGCTTATCCTGATCCGCTTTGGTCTTGGGTTCAATGGCAATCTGAATAACAGGTTCGGGAAACACGATTTGTTCCAGCATAACCGGTTGATCTTCCGTACAGAGCGTATCGCCTGTTTTTGTATGTTTCAGTCCAACTGCTGCGGCAATATCTCCCGCTCTTACTTCGTCCATTTCTTGTCTGTGATTAGCATGCATCAAAAGTATTCTGCTGATCCTTTCTTTTTTGCCGCTAACGGAATTATAAATATATGAACCCGCCTTAAGCGTTCCGCTGTATACTCTGAAGAAAGTTAATTTTCCTACAAACGGATCTGTCATAATTTTGAATGCAAGTGCCGTAAACTTTTCATCTTTGTCAATTTTTCTTTCAATAATATCTTTTGTATGAACATGACGAGCTTCAATTGCTGGGGTATCCACCGGAGAAGGAAGAAAATCAACAACCGCATCAAGGAGTTTTTGAACACCTTTATTTTTAAATGCCGAACCGCAAATAACGGGGATTATTTTTAATTCTATAGTTGCCTGTCTTAATACTTTCATTATTTCATCCGGTGTTATTTCATCACCCTCTAAATATTTTTCCAGGAGTGAATCGTCAACATCAGAAACGGCTTCAAGCATTTCGGTTCTGTATTTGTTTGTCAGTTCTTTTAAATCTTCAGGTATTTCAATCTCATCGTATGTTGCGCCAAAGGTTTCATCGTGATACATTCTTGCTTTAAGCGTAACAAGATCGATTATACCGCTGAACATATCGCCTTCGCCGATTGGAAGATACAGGGGAATTGCATTTGCGCCAAGTCTGTCTCTCATCATTTGAACGGCAGCATAAAAATCTGCGCCGGTTCTGTCCATTTTATTTACAAACGCAATACGCGGAACTTGATATTTATCTGCCTGACGCCAAACTGTTTCCGATTGGGGTTCAACGCCGCCGACAGCACAGAACAAAGCTACGGCTCCGTCTAAAACTCTTAAGGATCTTTCAACTTCAACCGTAAAATCAACGTGTCCCGGTGTATCAATAATGTTTATCTGATGTTCGTTCCAATAACAGGTTGTAGCGGCACTTGTAATTGTAATACCGCGTTCTTTTTCCTGATCCATCCAATCCATCACGGCTGCGCCATCGTGTACTTCACCTAATCTGTGCACCTTACCGGTGTAAAACAATATACGTTCCGTAGTAGTTGTTTTACCGGCATCAATATGAGCCATAATGCCAATGTTTCTTACTTTTTCTATTTTAGTTACTTTTGATGCCATTTAATTTATCTAATCAACCTTCTTAATATTTTTCTTACCATTTAAAATGAGCAAAAGCTTTATTAGCTTCGGCCATTCTGTGCACGTCTTCTTTTTTCTTAACTGTTTGACCTTCGTTATTTGAAGCTGCTATTAATTCTGCAGCAAATTTTAATGCGGAGGATTTATCATTTCTGGCTCTGGCATAATTTTTTAACCAACGCATTGCAAGTGCCAGTCTTCTTTCCGGTCTTACTTCCGTAGGTACTTGATATGTTGCACCGCCTACTCTTCTGCTTCTAACTTCAATAAGAGGCTGAGCATTGTTCAACGCTTTTTTAAATACATCTATGCCGGGTTGTTTTGTTCTTTTCTCTATAATATCGAATGCTTCGTATACAATATTTCTTGCAATAGCCTTTTTACCGTCAAGCATAATTGTGTTAACAAATTTTGCAACCATCAAATCCTCAAATTTCGGATCAGGTTTTAAATATCTTTTTTCTGCTCTTTTCTTTCTCATTTGTTATTTCGCCTTAGGTTTTTTTGCGCCGTATTTTGAACGTCCTTTTTTTCTATCCTCAACACCGCTTGTATCTAATGTGCCTCTTATAATATGATAACGAACACCCGGTAAATCTTTTATTCTTCCGCCTCTAATAAGAACGATCGAGTGTTCTTGCAGATTGTGTCCTTCTCCGGGTATATATGCAGTTACTTCCATACCGTTAGTTAATCTTACCCTTGCAACTTTTCTTAAAGCAGAGTTAGGTTTTTTAGGTGTTGTTGTGTAAACTCGAGTACAAACACCGCGTTTCTGCGGACAAGATTCAAGTGCAGGGGCTTTCTTTTTGGCAAATATTTGAACACGCCCTTTTCTAACTAACTGATTTATTGTCGGCACTAATTACTCCTTAAAATTATATGTCATTTCAAAAAAATTTCAGACTCTTAATATACCGTTATTTAAAAATTTAGTCAAGATATTTTATTAAGTTTTTTATCGTTTTTTTATGTTTAAAGATAAAAAACCGACCCGAATTTACCGAGCCGGAATTTTTAATTTATGTTTTTTTACGCTTTAATTTTTTCTTCTGTTTCTTCTTCTTCAACTATTTCATCTGAAGGAAAAATGATGCTTTTGTACTTTTTAATTCCGGTTCCTGCCGGTATTAAATGACCCATTACAACATTTTCTTTCAAGCCGAACAGGTTATCAACTTTTGCGGCAATTGCTGCGTTAGTAAGAACCTTGGTTGTTTCCTGGAATGAAGCAGCGGAAATGAAACTTTCGGTAGATAATGCTGCTTGAGTGATACCCAGTAAAACATTTTCAAATGTTGCAGGTTCGGCATCTCTGCCAATCGGTGGATTTTTATCCCTGCCTTTCAGTTCGGTTACGATTTTTCTAAACTGACTTTTCGGGACCAACTGTCCCTCGCTAAATTTGGAATCTCCTTTATCTTCGATAAATACCATAGACATAATTTTTTGGTTTTCTTCCAAAAATTCAATTTTACCGACCAAATCTTCTTGCAAAAATTTAGTATCGCCGGGATGAACAATTCTTATTTTCTGCAGCATCTGACGTACAATTACTTCAATATGTTTGTCATTAATTTTTACGCCTTGAAGTCTGTAAACATCCTGTGTTTCGTTAACAAGGTACTCCTGAACTGCGCTTGTTCCTTTAATTTTCAGAATATCGTGCGGATCGGTCGGGCCGTCTGTAATTTTTTCACCGGCGGGAATTTCATCTCCGTCCTGAACAAGAATGTGTTTTCCAAGCGGAACATTATATTTTTTCTCATCAGATTTATCGGGCGCTATAACAAAAATTTCTCTCGATCCTTTTTTCCTTGCACCGAATTTAACATTTCCTTCAATTTCACTTACTATTGCGGATTCTTGCGGGCTTCTGGCTTCAAAAAGTTCGGTTACTCTCGGAAGTCCGCCTGTAATATCCCTGCTTTTTGTTGCGGATTTAGATATTTTGGCAAGAATAGTTCCGCCCACAATATCTTCGCCTTCTTCTACGGATAAATAAGCACCGTTTGGAATGTTAAATGTTTTTCTTGTTCCGTCTTCCGATTCAACTGCAATGCTTGGTGTTAAAGTTTTATCTTTTGATTCGATAACAACTTTCTGCACGTGTCCGGTTTGCTCGTCGGTTACGTGTTTAATTGTAACACCGTCTTGCATATCAATAAAACTTATCATACCGGAAATATCGGATAAAATAACAGCATTGTAAGGATCGTGTGTGAACAGTGGCTGTCCTTTTTTAACCATATCTCCGTCGTTTACAATTAATTCAGAACCGTATGGAACATCAAAGTTTTTAACCTGTCTGTTATTCTCGTCATATATTCCGATGGAGCCTCTTCTTCCGGTTACAACTTTTGTCGTTCCCATAAAGTCTGTTTTTTCAACAAAATTTATGTGTTCGAATCTTACTTTACCTTCCGTTGTGGTTTCAACTTGAGATTGACTTGCAATTCTTGAAGCCGTACCGCCTAAGTGGAAAGTTCTAAGGGTTAACTGTGTACCGGGTTCACCGATTGACTGAGCAGCAACAATACCTACCGCTTCACCTATTTCAACAAGTTTACCGTTTGTAAGATTTCTACCGTAGCATTTAGCACATACACCGTGTTTGGATTCGCAGGTTAGTACCGTACGGATATATACGGAATCAATATTTGCATCTTCAATTTTATCGGCCAATTCTTCCGTGATAGTTTCGCCGGTTTCAATAATTAATTCATCGGTTCTCGGATCGTACACGTCTTCTTGAACAATTCGTCCGGTTATTCTTTCGGCAAGAGGTTCTCTTTCCTGTTCTACATCTTTAATAGCTTTAACTTCTATTCCCAAGATAGTTCCGCAATCGTTTTCCGTAATAATTACATCCTGGGCAACATCCACCAGACGCCTTGTTAAATAACCGGCATCCGCCGTTTTAAGAGCCGTATCGGCAAGACCTTTTCTTGCACCGTGAGTTGAAATAAAATATTCAAGTACGGATAAGCCTTCTTTGAAGTTTGCAACAATCGGGTTCTCGATAATTTCACCTGCTTGACCTGATAAAGATTTTTGAGGTTTCATCATCAGTCCGCGCATACCGGCTAACTGTCTGACCTGCTCCTGAGAGCCTCTGGCGCCGGAATCAACCATCATGTGCAGAGAGTTGAATCCGTTTTTATGTTTTTTAATTTTGTCCATCAGAGCGCGGGCAACATCGTTAGTTGTGTGAGTCCAAACATCTATTATTTTATTATATCTTTCTGCGTCGGTAATTACGCCCTGTTCGTGTTCATTTAAAATAGCATTTACTTTATCATTTGCGCTGGAAATCATTTCGGCTTTTTCTTCGGGAATAATCATATCCGCATAACTTACGGAAAGCCCGCCCGCAGTTGAATATCTAAAGCCTAATTCTTTAAGGTCATCCAAAAATTTAGCGGTTACTTTGTTTCCGAGCTTCATAAACATCTGCCCGATAAACCCGCCGAATGTTTTTTTAATCAGCAATTGATTGTAGAAACCCATTTCTTTGGGAACAATCTGATTGAAGATTATTCGTCCGGTGGTTGTATCTATCAATTCGCCGTCAATTCTAACTTTAATTTTGGTGTGAAGATTTATTACTTTATTATTATAAGCAATCAATACTTCTTTCGGCGAAGAAAATGTCATTCCCTCGCCTTTTTCACCGTCTTTGGATTTGGTTATGTAATAACAACCAAGTACAATATCCTGTGTAGGAACAACAATAGGACTTCCGTTCTGGGGTGAGAGAATATTATGACTACTTAACATTAGCAACGATGCTTCCAATTGAGCTTCAAATGAAAGTGGTACATGGACAGCCATTTGGTCACCGTCAAAGTCGGCGTTGAACGCGGTACATACCATCGGGTGTAGCTGTATTGCCCTGCCGTCTATAAGAACGGGCTGAAACGCCTGAATACCGAGTCTGTGAAGCGTAGGTGCACGGTTTAACAAAATAGGGTGACTGTCAATAATCTTTGCTAAAATATCCCAAATAATTTCGTCTTTTCTGTCTACAACCTTTCTTGCACTTTTTACAGTTTTATTATAACCTCTGCTGATCAACTGTCTTATTATGAACGGTTTGAAAAGTTCGACCGCCATATCTTTTGGTAAACCGCATTGATGAAGTTTTAGCTCCGGTCCGACAACAATTACGGAACGCCCGGAGTAGTCAACACGCTTACCGAGGAGGTTCTGGCGAAATCTTCCTTGTTTACCTTTCAGCATATCGCTTAAGGATTTCAACGGTCTGTTGTTATCGCTTCTTACCGCGCTTCCTCTTCTTGAGTTATCGAATAAAGCATCCACGGCTTCCTGAAGCATTCTTTTTTCGTTTCTAAGAATTACTTCCGGAGCTTTAATATCAATAAGTCTTTTAAGCCTGTTATTTCTAATAATAACTCTTCTATACAAATCGTTAAGATCGCTTGTTGCAAATCTGCCGCCTTCCAAAGGTACAAGCGGTCTTAATTCGGGCGGTATAACCTGAATATAATCGAGCACCATCCATTCGGGTTTATTTTGTACTTTACCTTCTTCTTCTTTGAAAGCTTCCAATACTCTCAGCCTTTTTAAAAGATCGGTTTTTTTCTGCTGCGATGTTTCAACTTTAAGCTGATCTCTCAGTTCTTTTGCAAGTTGACCAACGTTTGTATTTGACAAAATTTCCTTAACCGCTTCGCCGCCAATTTTGGCAACAAATTTATTCGGATCATCGTCTTCCAATTTATCGTTTTCATCGGGTAAAGAATCAAGTACTTCGAAATATTGGTCTTCGGATATTAAATCCATTCTGCTCAAACCGGTAGGTCCGGGATTAATAACAGCGTAAGATTCATAATATATAATTTTTTCCAATTCTTTTAAGCTGATACCGATAATATTTCCTATTTTTGAAGGTTGAGCGCGGAAAAACCAGATATGTACAACGGGAACTGCGAGTGCGATATGTCCCATTCTTTCTCTACGAACACTTTTTTGTGTTACTTCCACACCGCATCGGTCGCAAATTATACCTCTGTATCTTATCCTTTTGTATTTACCGCAATAACATTCCCAATCTCGGGTAGGACCGAATATTTTTTCACAAAAAAGACCGTCTTTTTCAGGGCGAAATGATCTGTAGTTTATTGTTTCCGGTTTCGTTACTTCACCGTGAGACCTTGATAAAATATCGTCGGGGCTAGCCAACGATATTGTTATCTTACTAATATTTCTCATTGCATTTTCTTGAACTCTATAAGCCATTTTCTATCTCCTAATTTCTAAGTAATAAAGTTGGTTCATCGTACTAATTTATTTTAATGTCCAAGCCTAAACCTTGGAGTTCTTTAATAAGTACGTTGAACGACTCAGGAATGTTCGGCTCGGGTAAATTATCACCCTTAACTATAGCTTCGTAAACCTTAGACCTTCCTGCCACGTCATCACTTTTTACTGTTAAGATTTCCTGCAAAATATTTGCAGCGCCGTATCCTTCTAATGCCCAAACTTCCATTTCTCCGAACCTCTGACCACCAAACTGAGCTTTACCTCCGAGGGGCTGCTGAGTAATTAACGAGTATGGCCCTATTGACCTTGCGTGAATTTTATCATCAACAAGATGATGGAGTTTAAGCATATAAATATATCCGCAAGTTACTTCTTGATGGAATTTCTCGCCGGAACGTCCATCGTAAAGTGTTGTCTTGCTTCCTCGTTGTATGCCCGCTTTATCCAACCATTCATCTATATCTTCAATTTTGGCACCGTCAAAAATAGGGGTTGCAAATTTAACTCCCAGCAACTTACCTGCCCAGCCCAAAGCTGTTTCATAGAGCTGCCCAAGGTTCATTCTTGAAGGTACGCCAAGCGGATTTAATATAATATCTACCTGCTGACCGTTGGGTAAGAACGGCATATCTTCAGGAGGTACAATTTTAGCAACAACACCTTTGTTTCCGTGTCTGCCTGCCATTTTATCACCCACGGATAATTTACGTTTAATTGCAACGTAAACTTTTGCAAGCTGAATAATTCCCGGAGGTAGTTCGTCACCGCTTGTTACTTTAATTCTTTCTTTCTTGTATTCTTCTTCAAAGTCGGAAAGAACATCAAAGTAGTTAACATATAATTTTTGAATATGACTGTTTAATTTTTTTTGACTAAACCAGTCCAAAGTATAATCTAATTTTGTAACATCATCCAAAGAACTAAAAGTAGTATCTTTAATTGTAGTACCGCTTCTTAAAACAACACTTCCGTCAAGGTCTCTTATTCCCGAAGTAGTTTCATTTTCAGTAAGTTTGGTCAACTTAGCAACAAGCTTTTCGTAATGAATTTTTAACCTTTGTTTATGTTCGTTTTCAAGATCTTCAAGTAATTTTTTCTCTTCTCTTTTAGCTTCGGCATCTCTTCTTTTTCTGCTGAAAAGTCTTGTTTTAATTATGGTACCTTTCAATCCCGGAGGCGCTTTTAAGGATGAATCTTTAACATCACCTGCTTTGTCGCCGAAGATAGCCCTTAAAAGTTTTTCTTCGGGAGTAGGGTCGGTTTCACCCTTCGGTGTAATTTTACCGATAAGAATGTCACCTTCTTTTACTTGGGCGCCTTCTCTTATTATTCCGTTTTCATCCAGATCCTTAACGGCTTCTTCGCTTACGTTTGGTATCTCTCTGGTAAGTTCTTCTTCGCCACGTTTGGTTTCCCTTACTTGTAATTCAAACTCTTCAACGTGAATTGAGGTATAAACATCGTTTGCTACTATTTTTTCATTTATGATAATTGCATCTTCAAAGTTGTAACCGCGCCAGGGCATAAAGGCAACCAGTACGTTCCTGCCGAGTGCAATTTCGCCGCCGTCGGTTGCACAGCCGTCGGCAAGTACATCGCCTTCCGTTACTCTTTGTCCTTCTTTTACTATCGGAATTTGATTGGTACAAGTTTCCTGGTTTGTACCTCTAAATTTAACTAACTCGTACTCTACAGAATGAGAATCGTCGAAACTTGTTAATGATTCAACGCTGTTGGGGTTAACATCATAATTTACAATTATTTTATTTGCATCTACATATTCTACTTTTCCGTTTCCCTCGGCTACAATAACCGCTCTTGAATCACGCGCTAATTTTCTTTCCATTCCCGTTCCGACTATAGGTGCTTCGGGTTTTAGCAACGGAACCGCCTGTCTCTGCATATTTGAACCCATCAAGGCTCTGTTAGCATCATCATGCTCTAAGAAAGGAATCATAGCGGCAGCTGCACTTACCAACTGAGCAGGAGCTACATCCATATATTGAACATCCGATCCATGAGCTATAGGGAATTCACCTTTATTTCTTGATTTAACTCTTTCATGGACAAATCTGTTTTTGTTATCCAGCAAAGCGTTTGCCTGTGCAATGGTATACAAATCTTCTTGCTCGGCAGTTAAGTATTCAACTTCACCCGTTACTTTGCCTTTTTCAACTTTTCTGTAGGGTGTTTCTAAAAATCCATATCTGTTTACCCGTGCGTAAATTGTTAAAGAGGAAATAAGACCGATGTTCGGTCCTTCGGGAGTTTCAATAGGACAGAGACGACCGTAATGTGTGTAATGAACGTCTCTGACTTCAAATCCCGCTCTTTCTCTGGTAAGTCCGCCCGGTCCCAAAGCAGACATTCTTCTTTTATGGGTCATTTCGGCAAGAGGATTGGTTTGATCCATAAACTGCGAAAGCTGATTTGTTCCGAAGAATGCATTTATTACACTGCTGATTGTTCTTGCGTTTACCAAATCTTGAGGAGTAAAATTTTCGGTATCGCGAAGATTCATTCTTTCTTTAATTGTCCTTGCCATTCTTGCCATGCCGATGTTAAATTGCTGTCCCAATTGTTCGCCGACAGTTTTAACTCTTCTGTTTCCTAAATGATCTATATCATCTACATGTTCGTTTCCGACTCTTAGTTTTATGATATATTTCATAATAGCAATAATATCTTCAATGGTAAGAATTGTAGTGTTTTCATCAACGTTCAGGTTTAGTCTGTCGTTCATTCTGTGTCTGCCGACGTCGCCTAAATCATATCTTTTATCATTAAAGAACAATTTTTCTATTAAAGCTTCCGCCGTTTCGATATCCGGGGCTTCGCCCGAACGTAATTGTCTGTAAATTGCGTATAATGCTTCTTCGCGTGAATGTGAAGTATCTTTTTTCAGAGTATTTACAATTAAATCCAAATCGGGGGAAGTTTCGGAATGAATAAACTTCAGTTTGTCTATTTCCGCCTCGTTTACCCTGTCAATATCTTCTTCGCTAAAAATAGAGTCTTTGGCTAAAAATATTTCACCGGTGGACATATCAAATACATCGCTTGCAATAGTTCTGCCTATAAAATTTTCAAGCTTTACTTTTTTAGTATCTATCTCTTCAATTAAATTGAAAAGCTCCAAAATCTCTTCGTCGGTTTCAAAACCCAAAGCTCTTAATAAAGTAGTTGCGGGGAATTTTTTCCTTCTGTCTATATAAACAAACATTACATAGCTAATATTTGTAGCAAATTCTACCCACGAACCTCTAAGAGGAATAATTCTTGCAGAATAAATTGGAGTACCATTTGGATGGACAGTTTGAGAAAAAGCAACACCGGGAGAACGGTGTAGCTGCGAAACGACCACTCTTTCTGCACCGTTAACAACAAAAGTTCCTTTTTCGGTCATAAACGGCAGATTGCCGAGATACACTTCCTGTTCAACACTATTGACAAATTCTTCCGTTTCCCTGTCTTTAGTGGAAAGGCGAAGTTTAGCCTTAAGCGGAACGGCATAAGTCAATCCTCTTTCCATGCATTCACTTACCGTGAAACGAGGTTTTTCAAAAAAGTAATTTATAAAATCTAATCTATAATTCTCTTTATTATCAAATATCGGAAAATTTGAAGTAAAAACGGCTTGCAAGCCTTTGTTTTCTCTTTTATCAATCGAAACTTTGGATTGAACAAAATCTTCAAATGTTCCTGTTTGAATATCTAATAAATCCGGAGCATCTATTACAGAGGATATTTTTCCAAAGGAAATTCTTTTATTATCCAATTGTTAACCTCCAATTTTTTTTCATTTTCTAATTTATCTTTGCATTTTACAACGATATCAATAAATACAAAAAGCGATAAGACGGATTTTTCCGACTTACCACTTTTTGAATAATAACGATATATCAGTATTAATTATTTTAATTCTACTTTTGCGCCTGCTTCTTCGAATTCTTTTTTAAGCTTTTCAGCTTCTTCTTTAGGAATTCCTTCTTTAACAGGATTCGGAGCGGAATCTACAAGGTCTTTGGCTTCTTTCAAACCTAAACCGGTATGAGCTCTAACAACCTTGATAACATTAATTTTTTTGTCACCGGCACCAAGCAGAATTACATCAAATTCTGTTTTTTCTTCAGCAGGTGCAGCGCCTCCGTTTGGAACTCCGCCTGCTACCATCACAGGTGCAGCAGCGGTTACTCCGAACTCGTCTTCGAGTGCGGTTTTTAATTCAGAAGCTTCAACAAGTGATAATTGTTTTATTTTTTCAACAATTTCAGCTATTTTATCAGCCATTTTATTTTCTCCTAATAATTAAATTATTTTAAAATTTATTCACTTCTTTGCGAAATCTGGTCTACTACATTTACAAGATCTCTCATTACAGCGTTTATGGAACCTACTATACCGGAAATCGGTGCGTTTATACTACTTAAAATAGAAGCAACCACTTCCGTTTTTGTTGGTAACGATGCCAAAGTGGCAAGTTGTCCGCCGTCATAATATTGACCTTCAATATAGCAAGCCTTTAATGACATTTTTTTTGTATTATCAAAGAACTTTTTGATAATTTTTGCCGGGACAACCGGGTCTTCCGTTGTAAAAGCATAACCGGTCATTCCTTCCAAATGTTCTGAAAGTTTTTCAAACTTTCCGACTTCAGAAAGCGCTCTTTTAAACAAAGTGTTTTTAATAACTTTGTAATTAACACCTTCTTTTCGGAAATCATTTCTTAAGTCATTGATTTCTTCAACAGCAATTCCGCTGTAATCGGTTAAATAAACCGCATTGGAATTGTTAAGAATATCCTTAACTTTAGATACAATTTCCTCTTTTTCGTTTTTATTCATAACTTTTCCATTCAAGATTCTAAGTTAATCATATTTATTTATTTTGAAGCATTTTACGAGTGCGTAAACTTTTTTAATTAGCCAATTCATCTTTTGATATTTTTAATCCCGGTCCCATTGTGCTTGAAAGATAAACACTTTTTACGTATTGGCCCTTTGCGGAAGAAGGTCTCATTTTTATTAAAGTATTAATAAATGTTTCAACATTTTCCGCTAACTTATCCGTTTCAAAATTTAATTTGCCCAAAGATGAATGAACAATTCCGGCTTTTTCGACACGGAATTCTATTTTTCCGGCTTTAACTTCCTTAACGGCTTTTGCAACATCCATAGTTACGGTACCGCTTTTGGGATTCGGCATTAAACCTTTTGGACCGAGTATTCTGCCTAATTTACCTAAATTAGCCATCGTATCGGGTGTTGCAATAATTACGTCAACATCAGCCCAACCGCCTTTAATTTTTTCAAGGTATTCTTCCAAGCCTGCATAATCAGCTCCGGCATCAAGTGCTTCTTTAGCTTTGGCATCTTTGGCAATTACAAGAACTTTAACATCTTTACCGGTTCCGTTAGGTAAAGAAACGGTACCTCTTATCATTTGGTCTGCGTGTCTTGGGTCAACACCAAGTCTCATAGCGCAGTCAAGCGATTCTACAAATTTTACATTTGAATTTTCTTTTAAAACGTTAATTGCATCAACTATCGAATACTCTTTAGTTAAATCTACTTTTTCAACTATCGTTTTATTTCTTTTAGTTTTTTGCATTGTTGCACCATAAACTTATAAACAAAAAATTATTATTTTTTTATTGTAATGCCCATACTTCTTGCCGTACCGGCAACCATACTCATCGCGTGTTCAATATCGTAAGCATTCAAATCGGGCATTTTAACTTCAGCAATTTCTTTAACCTGTTCTTTCGATACCGCAGCTACCTTTGTTCTGTTCGGTTCGGGTGATGCTTTTTCAAGCTTGGCAGCTTTTTTTAATAAAACGGATGCGGGCGGTGTTTTTGTAATAAACGAAAATGATTTATCGGCATAAACAGTAATTACAACAGGAATAATCAATCCGTTTTTATCGGCAGTTTTAGCGTTAAACTGCTTACAAAACTCCATAATATTTACACCTTTTTGTCCTAATGCAGGACCCACAGGCGGTGAAGGATTTGCTTTTCCGGCAGGGATTTGAAGTTTTATATAACCAGATATTTTCTTTGCCATTTTATGTACCTTTTAAAAATAAATTCTAAATTACTTTTCTATTTCTGCTTGAACAAAATCGATTTCAACCGGGGTTTTACGACCGAATATTGAAACCATAACTTTGATCTTCATCTTTTCTTCATTTACTTCTTCGATGGTTCCGCTGAAGTTATTAAACGGACCATCAATAATTTTTACAAGATCGCCTTTCTGGAAAATTGTTTCCATTCTTTCCGTAGTTTCATCCTGGGTCAGACGACCGATAATTCTTTTTACTTCATCCGGCTGAAGCGCATTCGGGTTTTTACCCGAGCCTAAAAATCCCATAACCGACTGAGTATTAAGAATAAACTCTTTAACCTGATTATCTAAATCAGCTTGAACAAGAATATAACCGGGGAAGAAGTTTTTTGTTTTGCTTTTTTTCTTACCGTCTTTTACTTCAAACACCTTTTCCATCGGAACAAGAACTTCGTGAATTTTCGCCTTTAAAGCTTCGTTTTCTTCAAGCTCGGCATCAATAAAGTTTTTCACTTTACTTTCGTGACCCGAAAAAGTTCTTACAACGTACCATTTTCCTTCCATTACTTCTCCCAACTTAAAAAAGCCCTTTAAAGAGTTGTGTTACTGCCATATCAATTGCATATGTAAATGCGGCAATTAAAAGACAAACAACAATTACAACGGTTGTGGATTCTTTTAATTCCTCCTTGGTAGGCCAAGTAACTTTTTTCATTTCCTTAACAACATCGTCAAAAAATTTTATTATTTTTTCTTTCATGTCATAATATCCTTTTTAAGCAGCACGTCAGGGAGGACTCGAACCCCCAACCTGCGGTTTTGGAGACCGCTGCTCTAGCCAATTGAGCTACTGACGTAGCTAAAAAAATTATTTTGTTTCCTTATGGATAGTATGTTTCTTATCCCAACGGCAATATTTTTTATATTCTACCCTTCCAGCGTGCAATCTTTTATTTTTTGTTGTGGTATAATTTCTTCTTTTACACTCTGTGCATTCTAAGGTTATTATATCTCTCATAATTTTTCTCTATAATAAAATTTCTCTTTAATACATTATCAAACTGACTGAGCTCATTTGCCGGTATTCTTTTTATCAGTGAGCTGACGACCGGGATTGAACCGGTGACCTCATCCTTACCAAGGATGTGCTCTACCGACTGAGCTACGTCAGCATTAAATCCTTCTCGAGCGGGAGACGGGACTCGAACCCGCGACCAACAGCTTGGAAGGCTGTGACTCTAGCCAACTGAGTTACTCCCGCTTTT
>CAZAOG010000016.1:0-30181 GCA_964486645.1 uncultured Ignavibacteriaceae bacterium
AGAGTTACATTGCTTGTGCTTAGTTTAATAAATACTTCGGTAGAGGTTACTCCGTCAACGGTTAATTTTAGTGAGGGAAGTAAGTCCGGGTTTGTCGGGCTGCTGCAAGACAGCAAGGTAAAGGTTAAGGCAGAGGCAAAGAGGAGAAATAATTTTAATTTAGGTTTTGTTCGTTTTATTGTTGTCATCTCATTTTTCCGCTTTTTGAAAATTCCCAAAATCTTTATCATCTTCATTTTTACGGAATTCGGAAAGAGATTTCGGGAATCTTTTATAAACGCAAATAATAAAAAATAATTGTTTTTTAGTTAGAATAACCACAAAAATTATGCTAAAACAAAAAAGGGTATTTCGGTATAAATTTTAAGGATACCAAAAGAGGTTGTCTCAAAAGTACGGAAAACCGTTACACCAAAGGCGCACAAGTGAAACGATTAAAATAAATCTCGTTATTTGCTTAAAATCCCACGATTGAAGAAACTGTGTGAAAAATAAAAAAAAACTGCTGAAGCAGTTCAGAAAAATTTGTTTTTACTTCATAATCCCACAGATAAATCTGTGGGTTAATTTAATTTATGAATTTTCACACAACCTCTGAAATCGTGGGTTAACCAAAAATTACCCTTTTGAGATAGCCTCTTTTTTTACTCTTTGCTTCACTTTTTCCCCGTATGTCCAAAACCCCCTGTTCCTCTTTCCGTTTCAACTAATTCGGTTGATTCAATGATATTTGCAGAATAAGTTTTTGCAAGTACTAATTGTGCAATTCTGTCGCCGCGTTTTATTATAAAGTCCTCATCGCTGAAATTAAAAAGAATGATTTTTACCTCGCCTCTGTAATCGGAGTCAATAGTTCCGGGTGAATTTAAAATACCTATCCCGTGCTTTGCAGCAAGACCGCTTCTCGGTCTTACTTGTATTTCAAATCCTTTCGGAATTTCTACCGCAATATTGGTGGGTATCATCTTAACTTTACCTGCGGGAATAATTTCTTCATTCTCAACAGCCGCTCTAATGTCCATACCTGAACTTCCTTCGGTTGAATATGAAGGGAGTGCAATATCCGAAAATTCTTCGGATAATCTTTTAATTTTTAATTCGATTTTTTCCACTAATAAAATTCCTTTAAACAGATTTAAAAAGCTTTTCTTTTAAAACTCTTATCTCCTGCTTATTAATAACAAAAATTAAAATATATATTATAAAAAGAAGTGTAAGCAAAATTTTGTAGACCAAAAATAAGCTGTCTGAATTTAACAGCCAATAGTATAAAACGCCGATTATAAAAATCCCGAAAAATATTTTACCTATTCTAAAAAACTCGTACTCTATTCTATAAAATTTTTGGGTAACTATTAATAAAGCTGCAGCCATAAATAAATAACTTACAAGTGTGGATAACGCAGCGCCAATCATACCGTAAATTGGAATTAAAATATAATTCGATAAAATATTTATTAAAGCTCCGCCCAAAGTAATAAAAGGAATATAAATACTTTTTTCTTTTATATATATTCCCGCGGTAAAGACAATATAGAATCCGTAAAAGAGATAACCGAGTAGAATTATCGGTACAATGTTCAGCCCACCCCAATAATTAGAACCGATAATAGAGTACCCCGAAATATTAAATTTTACAATATCGGAAATGAAAATGGAGATTGTAACAAGGACAAAACTTCCGACTAAAGCAAAGTACGTAAAAACTTTTGAAAAAATATCCTTTGCATTTTTTTCATCTTCATTCTGCAAAAAAAACGGCTGCCAGGCAAATTGGAACATACTTACGAACAGCATCATAAAAATACCGAGTTTATAATTTGCCGAATAAACACCGACCGTACTTAAATCCGTAAGATGCCCGAGAATAGGGCGGTCAACACCTTGTATTAACATAGCACCCAACCCGGCGGGGAAATACGGGAGACCGAATTTCAGCAAACTTTTTAAAAGTTCAATGTTAATTTTAAATCTTAGATTTTTAATAACCGAAGGGAAAAGGAGTAAATAAGTTAAAATTGAAGCGATTAAATTAGCGATTAAAATAGCTTCAATTCCAAATTTCAGCACTAATATAAGGTACAGGTTTAATATAAGACTTACACTGATGTTAATAATTTTAAATGCCGCAAACTTTTTCGCTTTTCTTTCCAACCTTAATTTTATAAACGGAATTACAGCCAGAACATCAATAAACAAAATTAATGCTGCGTAATTCAGCAGGTAAATAAAATTGGCCGGTACACCTAAAATTACCGCCAGCTTAGATTTTGTAAGTAAAATAGTTGCAACTAAAATTATTCCTACAATAATAACCGATATATACGGCGTTGAAAAATTATCTTTTTTATCTCCTATTTTAATTTTGGAAGAATACTTTAGGAATGCCGAATCCATCCCGTAAATAAATACCACATTCATTATCGCTATGAAGAAGTAGATATTTGAAACAACACCGTAGTCGCTTTCGATGAATACATTTGTGTAAAGGGGTACCAAAAGAAATGTTAGGAATCTGCCAACCATTGTGCTGACCCCGTAAATAGCCGTGTCTTTAGAAAGCTCTTTTAGTTTTTGAAACATGTATACTGACAGTTGTTTTGTTTGGACAACATATTAGGAATATTAATTTTATTATTCAAAGATTGGTCTGAATTTTTCCAGAAAAAATTCGGGTGCTCTTGAAATTTTTTTTGTTTTACTTTTTATAAAAACCAGTTCCGTATAACCGTTGGCAATTTCAACGTTTCTTTCTCTGCATCTGATTGTATAGTCGATATGAACCTTAACAGCCGGAAGTTTTTCAACTCTTGTTTCAATCTCCAATAATTCGTCATAAAAAGCGGGGTTTTTATATTCGATATGAATTCTTATTAGAGGCATCTGGTAACCGTTTCCTTCAATTACTTTATAAGGAAGTCCAAGCTCGCGCATCATTTCCGTTCTGCCTACTTCAAAATACTCGGCATATTTTCCGTTATAAACAAACTGCATCTGGTCCGTATCGGCATAGCGAACTCTAATATTTGTTTTGTGAATCAGCATAAATTTTAATTTAAGTTATATTTTATTTTACGCTCGTTTAAGCGACGGAGTCGACTAAATTTATAGCCACGTCCTTTGCCGAAGGCATTCCTTTGGAACGGATAGCCACGTAAAGAAATTTTATTCTTCAAAAGCCCCCATCTTGCCGAACTTTTCTATTCTGTCTTCTATCAGTTTTTCGGGTTTAATCTTTATCAGATTTTCTATTTCTTCCTTTAACACATTTTTAAGTATGGCTGCAGCACCCTTATGGTCTTTATGTGCGCCGCCCATAGGTTCGGGTACGATTCTGTCGATTATTCCCTGTTCCATTAAGTCAGGCGCGGTAAGTTTAAGCGCTTCGGCGGCTTGTTCTTTATAATCCCAGCTTCTCCATAAAATACTTGAACAAGATTCCGGACTGATAACCGAGTACCAGCAATTTTCAAGCATTAAAATTCTGTTGCCGACTCCAATTCCCAGGGCGCCGCCGCTTGCTCCTTCGCCTATAATTACTACTATTACGGGCACTTTCAACTTAGTCATTTCAAAGAGGTTTCTTGCAATTGCTTCGGCTTGTCCTCTTTCTTCCGCTTCCAGTCCGGGATACGCCCCCGGAGTATCCAGCATTGTAATAATCGGTTTGTTAAATTTTTCGGCAAGCTTCATCAACCTTAATGCTTTCCTGTATCCTTCGGGATTTGCCATTCCGAAATTTCTGTAAAGATTGGATTTTGTGTCTCTGCCTTTTTGATGCCCGATAATCATAACTTTGTATTCGTCGAGTTCGGCAAATCCGCCGACTATTGCTTTGTCATCTTTGAATTGTCTGTCGCCGTGCAGTTCAACAAAATTGTTGGTCATTGCGTAAATATAATCGAGCGTGTAAGGGCGGTCGGGATGCCTTGCAAGTTGAACGCGCTGCCACCTTGTTAAATCTTTATAGATAGATTCTTTCAAGGTATTAACTTTATCTTCAATTTTTTTTATTTCAGAGGCAATGTCGAGATTATCGGCATATTTTCTCATCTCCTCTATTTTAGCTTCCAATTCGTAGATTGGTTTTTCAAAATCCAAAACTGTTTTAGCCATTATGTTTTTTCTTCCTCATCTTTAACAATGTTCTTCTAATTATATCCAGGTCAAGCCAGATATTTTGATTGCGGGCATAAAAGATATCCAATTTTTCGTCCTTATTTTTTTCCTCGCCTTCCGTGTACCACAAACCGGTTAATCCTTTTTTGCCTTTATAAAAACCCGAATTACTTTCGGACGTAACTTTGGGACCTACAAAACTTACTTTACCCGTAAAAATAGAAGGAACATTTAATATTATTTTTAATAAATCAGTTTTCTGTTTTTTGCGATTGAAAATTAAATATATAAAAGGATAAATGAAAAACAAAATTATAAATCCCAATAAATAATCAAACATAAATTTAATTTGTTTGTGGGGAAAATTGTTTATGTTGTAACTTAGTTCTATCACGGGCACATCGTCAAGCATGTCTACCGAAGTTTTACCGACAATGTAATTTAAATTTTTTCCGACTAATTTGAACTCCGCTCCCAAATTTTTACAATCCGAAACAATTTTCATTATCTGCGAATAGGGCAAATCCGAAGCGGAAAATACAACTTCAATAATTTTATTATCCCTTATAACTTTAGTAATATTTTCCACACTTCCTATTACTTTATATCCGTCTATGGTTTCGCCTACCTTGCCGAAGGATTGGCTTATCAAACCGACAACAGAATAAAGTTTTATGGAGTTGCCTTCCAGTTTTTTGGCAACGTTTATGGAAAAATCATCAATACCTATTACCAAAGTTCTTCTCTGTTTTATTTCTTCCGTAAGCAAACCGGCTTTTGAAAAGACTCTGAAAATAAGTCTCCAAAAAATTATTAAAAGAGAAAACATCGAATAAGCTATCAGAACAACAGCCCTGCTGTAGGCAAATTGTTTGAAGAAAAAGGTAAGGGAAGTTAAAATTAAAAAACCTATCAATATGCTGATAAGATTTCTAAAAATTGAAAGTTTATCTTTTTTATAAACATCCGCCAAGGAAGAAACGATTAATTGTAAAAGTAAGGGAATCGTATAAATAAATATTAAATTTTCCGACGGAAACCCCAGCCAATTTTTATAACCTTTGTAAAATTTTTCCGCCGTAAAAAGTGATAAATCAAAAAACAAAGAATCTAAAAATATTGCCAGTATTATAAGTTTATATTTGCCGAGGAATGAGATAAACCCTCTTGCCAAAATTGCGCTGCGTAAAATAAATTCGACAAAAAAAGAAGCTGAAAAATGTTTTTTAACGAACAGATGCATTGCGTCGTAAAAAATTTTTGTTTCGTCTATAGAGCTTCTTTTGGTACTTTCGCCTTTGTAGTGAATTATCCGGGTTGAGGCAACATAATATATTTTAAATCCGGCTTTCTGAATTCTAAAACAATACTCGAGGTCTTCTCCGTACATAAAATATTCTTCATCAAGTCCGCCTATTTTTTCATAAATTTCTCTTGTGAACATCATAAAAGAACCGGAGACGGCATCCACTTCGCAGGAATTGTTTTCATCAAGATAAGTAAGGTTATAACGGGCAAATATCTTTGATTTGGGAAAAAGTCTGCTCAATCCGGTTACTTTGCAAAACGATGTCCACGGACCCGGGAAACTTCTTCTGCAGGCAAGTTGAAGCGTACCGTCGGGATTTAATATTTTACACCCTGCCAAACCGACTTCAGGGTGCTTCCGAAAAAACATTATCATTTCGGAAAGAGTATTTTCGCTTACGATTGTATCGGGATTTATAAGCAGCAGATATTTACCTTTTGAGATTTTTAACCCCAAATTGTTTGCTTTACTGAAGCCAAAATTTTCTTCGTTAACTATGAGGGTAACTTGCGGAAAATTATTTTTTATCAGTTCAACGCTTCCGTCAGTGGAGGCATTGTCAACAATTATAATTTCGTGAGTAATGTTTTTTAATGCTTTATCAAGGGAGAGAAGAAGACTTTGCAGAAAATCTTTAACATTATAATTAACTATTATAACCGAAAGATCAATTTGCCGGTTCATCAGAGACGCCCGAAGATACTGCGTAATCTTAATTTCCAAACCATAAATATTGCTTCGTGTACAATTTTTTTAGACATCTTCGATTGTCCTTGGGTTCTGTCAATAAATATGATTGGGATTTCACAAATTTTAAACCCTTTTTTCCAGGCTTTGAACGTCATTTCAATCTGAAAAGCATAGCCGTTGGATTTTACATTATCCAAATCGATAGCTTCAATTACTTCTTTTCTAAAACACTTAAAACCACCGGTTGCATCACAAATTTTTAATCCCGTTATGTAACGGGTATATCCGTTAGCAAAGTAACTTAAAAGTAATCTTTTAATAGGCCAGTTAACAACATTCACACCTTTTTTATAACGGCTTCCTATTACCAAATCACAATTTTTAATTGCAATCAAAAAGTTTTTTATTTCTTTGGGGTGGTGCGAATAATCGGCATCCATTTCAAAAATAAGGTCGTAATGATTTTTTAATGCAAATTTAAATCCTTCAATATACGCGGTTCCTAAACCCAACTTGCTTTTTCTTGTAATAAGTTTTACTCTATCCGTGGTCTTCATAAATTCTTTTACGAATATGCTTGTACCGTCGGGTGAGTTATCGTCAACAACCAGCACGTCCAAATCTAATTTTTCACAACGGGAAAGAATTTCGGGAATAAGTTTCCGAACGTTCTTTACTTCGTTATAAGTTGGTATTATGACTAATGATTTTTCTGACATTTTATTAATATAAAATTACTGACAATAAATTACGTGAAATTAATTATTTAAATCTAATTTAAATTTTATCTGTAATGCTTTTGTCCCAATAGAACCACAAAAATAGTTCTAAACAATATTTTCAGGTCCATTCTTAGCGACATGTTTTCGATATAAAACAAGTCATATTTCAATTTTATTTTTACGTCTTCAATGTTTTCATCGTATTTATGTTTTATTTGTGCCCAGCCTGTAATTCCGGGTCTTACTTTTAATCTTCTTTTATAGTACGGAATATCTTCGGAAAGTTTTTCAACAAAGAAAGGTCGTTCGGGTCTGGGTCCTACCATGCTCATCTGCCCTTTTAACACATTGATCATTTGCGGAATTTCATCTATTCGTAACTTGCGGATAATTTTACCTACTCTTGTAATCCGCGGATCATTTTTTTGCGACCACACGGGACCGCTTTTCTTTTCCGCATCGTTATACATAGATCTGAATTTATATATTTTAAAAATCTTACCGTTAATACCGCATCTTGTCTGTCTAAAAAAGACGGGTCCTTTGCTGTCCAATTTAATTGCGATTCCAAATATCACGCAAATAGGCAGAGATACCGTAAGGGTAAGAAGAGAAACAATAATATCCATCAATCTTTTAACTTTCTTTTCCCACTCGGGCATAATCTCGGGCATTAAATCGATTAAAGGAATTCCGTAAAGCTGGGATGTTCTTGCCTGCCCGGAAAGAATTTCATAAAGGCCGGGCACAATTTTAAGTCCTACTTTTTTAGATGAACACTTACCCAGTAAGTCAATTAATATATCGTCATTCTTTTTATTCAGAGCAATAATCACCTCTTCTATGGAATAGTCGTCTATATATTTAATCAATGATTCGGTAGAGCCGATTACTTTAACGCCTTTATATTCCTTTCCAATATTCTTCTCTTCCACAGCAACAAAACCGGAGACGTCAAAACCCAAAGCTCTGTGACTTTCAATCTGTTCCAAAACTTCCTTCGCTTTAGAATTAAATCCTACAATCAGTGAATTTTTTCTTCCGACTCCGTTTATAAGCAATCTTCTTTGAACGAATCTTACCAATAATCTTCCGGAGCCAACAAACGTTAAAAACATTCCCCAATAAATAAGAATAAGGATTCTTGAGCCCGAGCTTATCCCGTGCAGCGAGTCGTCTATGTAAATCGCAAAGAAGAGTATAAAAATTCCGATAAAAGAAGACTTAAAGAGAGTGGAAAGTTCATCAAAGCGGGAAGCCGCGAACCAGGTTTTGTACATTCCCACAAACAGAAAAATAAAAAACCAGTAGAGGTAAAGTATGTACGAAGTAATAAGAAAGTCAGGACGAATAGAAAACGAAAACAAACCGGATTCCACTCTAAAAACAAAGTACAGATACCCGGCAGTATAGATTGTAATAAAATCTACCGTAATGATTAAAATTTTTTCAAGTTTTTTATTCATTAAAAAAATCTAATAATTGTAAAACTTTTTAAACCAATTAACAAATTTCGGGATTCCTATATCAATGGTAGTTTTCGGTTGATAATTAAATTTAATTTTAAATTCGGTTATATCAGCCCAAGTTTTAACCACATCTCCTGGCTGCATGGGTAAGTAATTTATATCTGCTTTAATTCCGATTGATTTTTCAATTTCTCTAATAAAATCAAGAAGTTTTACAGGATTGCTGTTTCCTAAATTATAAAGCTTATACGGGGCAATTGAAGAAGATGGCTCCAAGGTATTGCCGGTACAATTATTATTTGCAGGAGGATTATCTATAACTTGCACAACACCTTTAACTATGTCACCTACATATGTAAAATCTCTTTCCATCCGACCATTATTAAATACATCGAGGGCTTTGCCTTCATATATAGACTTTGTAAAAAGGAAATAAGACATATCCGGTCTGCCCCATTCTCCGTATACCGTAAAGAAACGCAAACCTGTTACGGGTACATTAAACAGGTAGCTGTAAGAATGAGCCATTAACTCATTTGCTTTTTTTGTTGCAGCGTATAAACTAACCGGGTGGTCAACGTTTGAATTAACGGAATAAGGCATCGTTTTGTTTAATCCGTAAACCGAAGAACTACTTGCAAAAATTAGATGCTCTATTTTATAATTCCTGCAATTTTCCAATATATTTAAAAAACCGGAAATATTACTTTCGGTGTACGCGTAAGGATTAACCAAAGAAAACCTTACACCTGTTTGTGCGGCAAGATTTATGACTATTTTAATATTATTATCCGAAAATAATTTTTTTATACTCTCTTTATCGTTTAAATCGACTTTAATAAACTTGAAGGAATCAAATAATTCACTACTTATATACCGGTTATACTTAATCTTTTCAGAACTAATTCCCAACTCTTTTAATCTGCCCGTCTTTAACTCTACATCGTAATAATCATTTAAGTTATCCAAGCCAATAACATCATTTCCGTATAAAAGTAATTCCTTTACAAGATGATAGCCAATAAATCCGGCTGAACCCGTAACTAATATTTTTTTTTCCATTTATACTATGTTGTTTTTTAAAAAAACATCTTTTGAATTGCTCTAAAATATTATATTCACTGTTAATATCATTAGGTTATTAGTCAAAATCGTGTTATCTGTAAAAGAAATTTTTAAAATAGATTTTCAAATACTAACTCGGGTTTAAGTTAAAAATTTTTATGATATAGTATTAGATTTTTTTAACAATTCTTGGTACAGATTATGATTGTTCTCTACCATTGCATCTATTGAAAAATCATCTTTTATATTATTTTTGGCATAACTACCAAAATTTCTTGCCTTAGAAATATTTGATGCCAAATCAATTATTTTTTCAGTTAACATTTCAATATTCAGCGGTTCGATTAGATAACCGTTTTTTCCGTTTTCTATAACTTCGTGTGCTCCGTCAAGATCGAAAGAGATTACGGGTTTACCCATTAACATTGATTGAGTAAAAACTCTCGGCAAACCTTCTAATAAGGAAGTGTGTACAACAATATCAATTAATGAAATAACAGAAGGCATTTCTTTCGTCGGAATCAGCCCGGTAAAAATAATTTTATCGGTTAATCTTTTTTTATCGATAAATTTCAGCAGTTCGTTTTTATTCTC
This sequence comes from uncultured Ignavibacteriaceae bacterium, assembly GCA_964486645.1. Taxonomy (GTDB): domain Bacteria; phylum Bacteroidota; class Ignavibacteria; order Ignavibacteriales; family Ignavibacteriaceae. Next base: position 9,969 of record CAZAOG010000016.1, read on the forward strand.
GCCATTGCCGACAAATAAAAGTTTAACATTAGGTATTTGCCTGCATACTTTTTCAAAAGCTTGAAGTAAATAAATATGTCCTTTTATTACGGATAAACGCGCAATTTTACCTATAACTATATCATCATCGGTTAAGCCAAATTTATTTTTTAGATTATAATTATCGGCTGAATTAAAGTTTTTAAAATTTTCTATATTAAAACCGCTTCTTATTACAACAAATTTTTCTCTTGGGGCAATCTTATCTTGTACCATTTCATCCACGATTGTATGAGTTACTGAAACAATCTTATTACAAAAAATTGATGCAAACTTTTCAATACCTTTATAAAATATTCGAATAAACCGGTTTTGAAACCGGTGATACGGCTTGGCATGATTGTGATGAATTATGATAGGGGTTTTTGCCAGCCAAGCAGCAATTCTGCCGACCACACCGGCTTTTGAGCTGTGTGTATGAACGATATCATAATTATTTTTTTTTATGAAAAGATACAATTGAAAAATCACCAATATATCGCTGAGCGGCGAAATAGCACGTTTAAGATTATTGAAAGTGAATACCGGTATATTTAATTTTTTGCATATGCTGTACATACTTCCTTCGGAAGAAATATTTGGACCGGTAACTATATCAACGTAATACCCCTTCTTAATTAAACCATCGACTGTATATATTGTATTTTCAGTTGCTCCGCCAATGCTGAACAAAGTAATAATATGTAAAACTTTTTTCCCTGTACTGTTATTCTCCAATCTTATACCTGCAAAAGTTCTTTAAAATAATCTATTAATTTAACAACATTTTTTTGTAAAGAATATTTTTCTTCAATAATTTTTCTCCCATTTTTCCCCATTTTTAACCTTAATTCTTTATTGTCTTTTAATAATCTAATATATTTTACCCATTCGTCAGTATTGTTTGCTTGAAAGCCGTTTACACCATTTACAATTATTTCTTTGTTAGCACCAACAGGCGACCCTATAACCGGCAGATTACAAGATAAATATTGAATTAATTTGAATCCGCATTTGCCTCTTTCCCAAGGATTATCCGGCAGAGGCATAATACCAACATCAAATTTTGATATTTCTTCTACTTCTGTATTTTCATCCCATTTTATACAATTTACAAACGCACCTTTAATTTTATTAGCACCAATCAAATTTACTCTAATATCGTTTTCCAAAGATACTTTTTTTAATGCGTCTTCTATTAACTTAATATATTTTTCCGTGCCGGGCGAACCAATCCAGCCCACGGTAAAAACATTATCTTTAATCGGTTTTGTATTTTTAAATTTGTTTACATCAACAACTGTCGGAAATAATTTAACATTTTCATTATTCAATTTTGCTCGCTTTAACAAATATTCATTTCCTGCTAAGACCATATTTGCATATTTCATTACCGAGTCAATTTTATTTTTTAAGATACTCCTTACTAAAATATTTTTATTTTGATCATATCTATGGAAAAAAGCATCGTCATAATCAGCCACTATTTTAGTCTTTCCACCTACAAAAATTTTTTCAAATAAAGGAGGTATCCAAGGTAATAATTCTTGCTGCAGCCATATAAGATCAAAATTTTCTTTGTGCAAAATTTGAATTATTCTTTTAAAATATCCTTCAATAATTTCACCTACGGGCAAAGGTGTTTTATCATATAAAAATCTTATATAATTTTTACTTAGAAGCGGCTTTACGGTTACCTCCCATCCTTGTGCTTTAAGTAATGGAATATATTGATAAAAACGATAACGGCTGCTTGCTGCTTGAGGTTCATATCTCGGTAAGATTAGTATTTTCATTTACACGGATTTTTTAGAAAACTTATTTAAAAAAATTGACTTATAAAGTTTCTTATAAGCCTTGGAAATTTCAACTACAGTGTTAAAAGAACCTGTTAAAACAGCACCTAAAATTCTTGCAATCGGTTCCAACACAAGAATAACCAGATAAATTACAATATATGATCTGTTGCTAAAATGTTTCTGTGCAAAAAGAATTTTACTCTGTAGATTGATAAACATTCTTTTGGCTTTAACTTTTTCCGTAACGCCACCCCCTTTATGATATACTTGAGCGCCGGCCAAGTAATAGCTTAAGTATTCTTTTTTTCTTGCTCTTAATGCCAAATCCAAATCTTCATAATAGACAAAAAATCTTTCGTCATAACCTTTTAGCTCATCAAATAGTTTTCTTCGAATCAAGAAAAAAGAACCCATTACCTGATCGACTACTCTGCTATCTTTATGGTCCCATTCCGTCATAAAATGACCGGGGAGTATTTGGGGAAATAATTTATCAATACCCAAGGATCTGCAAATCATTCCAATTGGAGTGGGAAATCTTGCGCAATTACGACTGATTTCATTTTTATCGTTTAGTATTTGAATTCCGACAATTCCAACATTTTCATTTTCTTCTTTTTCCATAAACTTTATCGGTACGGATAAGGAGTTTTCAAAAAGCCGCGTATCCGGATTAAGCATTAACAAATAATCGGCATCGCTTCCTTTTGCTCCCTGGTTGCAGGCTTTGGCAAAGCCCAAATTTTCAGTGTTTTTAATTACCTCAACGGGGAATTCTTTTATTTTTATTTTTTCTAGCGAATTATCTGCGGATGCGTTATCAACAACAACAAGTCGGTTTAATTTAAAATTATCGTTTACGGCGCACGAAATAGATTCTATACACTCGGAAATAAGATCACCGGAATTCCAATTTACAATTACGATATCTATAGAAATTAATTTTGGGGTTTTATTTAATATATTTTGAATCAAATCGGTAACAGACTATATAATGTAAATATGAAGCATACAAAAATACAAGTTAAAATAAATTAAATTATTTCCTTGGGGCTTGTTCAATTATTTTCTCAGAAAATGACTTTTTTAGTTTATCCAATGATGCCATCAACCCTAATTCATCTTCAATAGGTATTTTACCAGGTGTATATCCATGCTGAACTAAAAATAAAAGATAATAAATATAAGTTTTAATTTTTTGCACTACGCCGGTTTGTGAATTTATAATACTATTTGAATGCTGTGGATCTAATTCATCAATTAAATAATAACTATTTGCTAAATCGGCAAACCACCTAAAAGGTGGATGAAATCCACCTTTGATAATTCTATATGTATGCTCAACATGTTCCAAAATATTCTTATATTTTTCATCTAATAATCCCACGCTATATAAAACTTCATCTCTATAATAGGATAACGCCCCTGTAACATGATAGTGAAATGCAATTTTTATGTTATTATTATATTCTACTATTTTTAACGGATTAGGTGTCCCATCATCTTTTCTATTCAATGCTCCATGGTAAGCATAATTAAAATGTAGAATTCCTGTCTCTTTGCTTGCTTCAATATATTTATCAATAATCGAAGAATCTTTTAATAAAATATCATCTTCAATTAAAAATATATGGTTGCAATTATGTGACAATAAATACTTCAATGCATCATTTTTTGATTTACCAACACCTTTTCTTTTTTTATGTTGAATTATTTCGTTTATTTTTGAGTTGTAAATATCTGAGTCATATTCATCGCCATCATTTATAGTTATTATTTTATCAACATCAGGTAATGAAGATAATAACTTTATAAAGTAATCTTGTCTATTACACGTAATTATACCAAGACCTATTTTATTGCTTTTCATAAAAAATTTTATGTTTATTGATTTAAAAAGTTATTAACTTCTTCTATTAATGTTGATTTTTTAAAACGTAAAAACTTCCTGCATAATTTTTTGGCTCTTACTAATTTATTTAGTTTTCTAAGTATTTCAATATTGAGATAATAAACAAACTCAATTGAATGAAAAAAAAGTATCGGATAATAATTTTTTACTATTGCTCTTTCTAGTCTAATCAATAAAGTATATAAAATTATCGGGGTCTTAAGATGTAAACTAAATCTTTTATGAATAAGTAAAAGATCTGCCTTATTCAAACTCTTCAAATAAGTATTAATTGAATTTTTATAGATGCTCCTAACTTCTAATCTATTCCTTTCTTTGTTTTCGTACTCCTTATTCAAGTTAGATAGAGATTTAAAAAAAGTTCCTAAAGGTTTTTGAATATGGTAAATTCTTCCAACGTTTGAAACTTTTATAGCAAAATCATGATCACCACAAACTTCAAAATTTTCCGAAAACCAAATTTGATTAGTAAAATGAATTGAAGATCTCCACATTGGCTGTGAACCAATTATACATTTATCCATTAAATAAAGACGATTATAATCAGGAAAATTAATGATTTTATTTGATATTGCATCTTCAAATAATTGATTATCACAAGTTGACAGATATTGATCAGCATAAACTAGTCCCACATCAGGGTGTTCAACTAAGTAATTACTAAGAATCTCATATGCGTCGTGTTTTAATCTATCATCAGTATTTGCATTCGTAATAAATATTCCACTGGATATTTTTATTCCTCTATTCCAAGCCCGATAGACAGTCTCCCTTTTCTCTGTTTTGATATATTTAATATTATCATAATTACCTAAATATTCTTTAATTATAACATCTTCATTTTGTTCTGAACCACTGTTTACAATGATGATTTCTAATTCATCTACAATAGTCTGCGCTAATAGATCTTCTATTTTTCCTCGAATAAATTTTTCTGAATTATAAGTTGATATGATTGCAGAAACTAGTATTTTTTTATTATTCACTTAAATCCCGTTAATTATTTAACAGCTTCTAAGTTTAGACTTATTGGATACTTTTTGTTATTGATATCTAATAAGATAGATGCCCAATCAGTAAAATTATGATGCTCCACAAGTGCCGGATCCCAAATACGAACATCTTTAAAACCGGTTTCCAATAATAGTTTTGTTAAAAATTTTTCATTAAAAACTGCAAAATGTGAATTTTCTTTATAATCTTGCCCTCCTAATAATGGTAGCCAAATAGATTCGATTGAATTTCCATTATCATTATAAATTGAGATAATTTTATCAAAGTCAGGCACTGAAATCCTTAAGATACCCCCTGGTTTCAAAACTCTATTCCATTCGGAAAGAGTATCAGACAATTCTTTCATCGGGATATGTTCAAGGGTATGTGATGTATATATCAAATCTGCAAAATCATCATTAAAAAAAGGTAAAAATTTGACATTTCCAACGTGATGAATATGAGAAAAAAAACGTGAGTCTACATTAATATATTCAGGGCTATTTATTTCTCCGCATCCGAGATGAATCAAAATTTCATTATTCGGATTAGTTGGATACTTGTAGGGTAAAAAGTTCCTTTTAATTTTATACAAAAAAAGTATAATCTTATTAATATTAACAGTGATAATCCTTTTTACTCTTTTCATAATTTTTAATTGTTTTTTTCGATTGATAATTTATTAAGTAGAATAGCGTAAAATATTTTAGAGTATAATAATAAATCTTTTCTAAATACTATTAAACAAATAATGCTATTGAATAATAGTATGAATATCATCGGTATTATTGTATTATACAATAACACAATAGTTGTAAGTAAAATAATAATTAATGCTCCCAATTTAGATATTCCCACAGAAAATAATAATTTTTGTAGAGACACTCTCCACTCTTTTTTTAAGTATATAACCATCATAAAATTACCAAATAAGACAGAGAAGAAATATCCTAACAGACCTAATGAATTTCCAAATATATTAAATCCAATAACTAAACCACCTACAACAAAGATTAAGTTTACAAATTGAAGAATTGCTAAAAAGAATACTTTACCAACACCAATTAAAAAATTATATATGCTATAACCAAAATTATTTATTGATTCTGGTAATGCAAGAATCATAAATATTATTATAGCTTCATCGATTCCAAAAAAGAATTTTATAAAATAAGCAATAGGAAGCGCCAATACACCAAAAGCCAGACCGGAATAAGTAATACCAATTTTGCAATATTTTATTATATCGGTATTGATAAAATGATTGATATCATTACTGTTTTTAAGAATGCTGGCTTTAGGTAAAATAATTTTGAAAGCATTGAAAAATAGTCCCGAAATAGAAATGGCAAACTTCCTGGCTATTTCATATGCCGAAACGGAACCGATGTTATAAAACCTACCTAACGAGTACTTAATAATTGGGTCTAGTAAAGCACCAAATATTGACATCAATTGAATTGAAAAACTAAAGCCTATAATTTCTTTTACTTGTTTAAAACTAAAATATTTAAATGAAAATTTATACGTTTCAACATATTTTTTGAAGTATAAAATAAAAAGCAATAATAAAACAAGCGATGAAATAAAATATACAACGGCTAAATAAATGATATTTAATTTTAATGTGGTTACTATTATTACACCTATAAGCACAATTGCACTATTAATAATCATAAATTTGCTTGTAATAATAAAATTACTTAATCCTTCAACAACAGCCTTAAAAAACAATGTGAAATATTTTATATAGAATGCTCCGCCTAATATTAAAAATACTTTCCAAAACTTATCGACAGAGTTAGATGGGATTATCTTATCGTTAGATAAATAAAAAATATACCCTAATACCATTCCCAATAAAAGAATAAATAATCCATTCACTAAAAACATAACATAGCTAGTGGATAATAATACATTCATTTTACTTTTATTATGATTATGATATTCGGCAACATACTTAAGAAGAGTAGTACCAAAACCGAAATCCAAAGAAGAGCCCAGTCCCCATATAGATGCTAAAGCAAGCCAAATACCAAAAAAAAATTTTCCGTAATGACTAATATTTAATTTTAGTGTAATTAATGAAAAAAGTAAACTTATAATAAATTGGAGTGACAGCCAAAATGAATTATGTTTATCCGATGAAATCAAAAGATTTATTCCCTTTCTTCAATAATTTTTGATTGTTACTCAATAAGCCAATCAATATTCCAAACCAGATTAAGTATTGACCATATAACCAGGCTTCAGTCATTGCCATAGAAAATATTATATAAACAAAGGACCAACAAATCAATAATGTTCTTTTAATATCCTCCTTACTCCCAGAATATTTAAGAGATGATACTATTAATCTGATTATTGTAAATATAAAAAACGAAAACCCAATAAAGCCAATTACCCCGGTTTCAGCTAATACTTCAATATAAGTGACATGCGGAGTTCTGCCTTCAACAAACTCTTCATAAAAATTTTTGGGAATTTTATAATATTCTCCAGAAGTATATTTAAAAGAATATAATCCTATTCCCGTTATCGGGTATTCTAAAAAAGCTTCAAAAGCTGTATGCCAAATTAATATTCTTGATATAAAAGAATTTATCCCTCCTTTTGGTGTGTTTTTAGATAATTGTAATGTCTGGCTTCCAACATCCAGTCTTTTCTCTACACTATAATTAGATTTACTAACAACTGAAAACGAAAAATACGTACCCAAAGACAAAACGACTATAACCAAAGAAATATATAAAGCATTCATTTTATATTTCTTTCTATGAATAACTAAATATATTATTAATAATACAAATGAAACTGCAAGTGAAAGCCAAGCATTTCTTGTTTGAGTAAAAATAAGAGCAAGAAGTATTATTAATGATATTATTCCAAAAAAAAGTTTTTTTACCCCATCAGTTTGGAAAAATAAAATAATTGATAAAAGAGTTCCAAGTCCGGCTAAATCAACAAAAAAGACTCCGAGCAAGCCAAATACACGGTCACCGGTAGTAATTCCTTGGTAAATTACGATTATACTATGGATGAAAACAGCGAATATAAAGAAATACAATATTCTCATTATCATCTTTGATGTATCAATAACCAACATAGTTGTAATCATTACTACCAAGAAAGCAAATAAGTTAGTTGCTTCAAAAAGACTATTTAGAGGCTTTGCGGTAACAAACAATGATGGAATAGTGCTTAAAAAATATATAAGGAAAGAATATAAAACTTTTTTGTCTAATCGATAAATAAAATTACCTGAATAAGTAAAAATTAATGTTATTGCTACAAAAAATGTAAACAGAATTGAATTATGCAGAGAAAGTAAATGTGGCGTAAATAATAATAAAAGAAGAATTGTATACGAAAAATAGATATTAAAAACTGTAAGAAATGAAAGAACTAAAACAAGAATTATTAATATCCCATTTATACTAAAATGTGAATCTAAGATTAATGCCAGGAATAATACAAAAATAAGACCAATAACAAAAAAAATAATTTTCGTTTTATTATTTTTTGCAACGAATTTATCAAAAAATACATTTTCCAAATTTCACTCTTTCTATTTACTTTTTGTCTTAAGAAAGAATAAGTTATTCGCTAATAATTTAACTTTTGGATTATTTGAATTATTAACAATCTCTTTTAAAATTATAAAGAACAATACGGTTCCTAAAATTATAATTGTAAATATTAATGAGAACAAAACTCTTGGAGGAAATGCTTTTTTTTCAGCAGGGACAGCTGTATCAATTATTTTTATTAGTGGAATCTTTTTTTGTTCTTCAAACTTTGTTTGCTCAAATAAAGGAATAATAAATTCCAACATTTTTGTCTGTATTTTAACTTCTCTAAAAAATCGGTAATATTGCATAGCATTTTGAGGTAATCCCTTTAAAGAAAGCAACAATCCACCGCTACCTCTACCACTTTTTAATTCATCATATTTATTTTTGAATTCTTCAATAGCAATTTTTACATTATTAATAAGTGGAGAATTTTTCCCATAAATTCTTATTAACGTAGAAAGTTCAATCTGTTTCACAGCAAGTTCAGCTTCTAGTTTTGCATAAGAATCAATGCTTAATTTTGCCTGTTCGTCAGCCAAATAAATTCCACTCTTATTCTGATAATATACAAGTGAATCTTCTGCATTTTTTAGGTTCGTTCTAATTGCTTCGTATCTTTTAGCAATAAATACACTGTTCTCGTGAGCTTTTGCAATATTAATATCGATTAGAGTATTATTCAATAATTCAATTAAATAATTTGCAATATCTGCTGCTCTTTCCTTCTTTTCGTCTCTAACAATTATCTGATAAGCACCTTCTTTCGTTTCTTCCGCCGTAATACTATTTTCTAAAATCTCAATCGTTTTATCCATCGATTTTAAATTATAATAATTATACAAATCGAATCGTTTGATTACTTTTATAAGTGTAGTTCGACTATAAATAATAGTAGTAAATATATCCATATCATTACCGGCAGAAAGGCCCGGGATACTAATTGGGAAATCAGAGAAACTCCTTAAAAGAGAAGACATACCCCCAACATCATTATTTTGGGTAGCAATTATAAGAGCCTTAGAATCAAATTTGGGTGTAACTAAAAAATAGATGGCTATATATGAAAAAATTAATGTTAAAAAACCAAAAATTATTAAAAACTTTTTCCATTTTAAAATAATTAACAAATAGTCTATAATCTCTAATTTTCTTTTTTCCATTTAATTTTTTTAATTATTTATAAATAATGCTTTAAGTTAATAAATTCAGTTGTCATTTTTAAATATTATTTAGCAATAAATTTAATCAATTGAATCCCGCACACCCCGCTGCGTGTGATTTAAATCTCATACCAAATCCAAATAAAATATTAATATTGACTATATAATTCTTTCTTTATTTATTTTTCAAGAAACATAAATTCAATATAAAAACCTGATTACAATATTGGTATTTATCGGGAATTTATTTAATGAGTTTTTTGTTTTGGTATTAAGGAACAAAAAAATCGTCAAATTAGTCTACTATCTTACAATAACATTTACGGAAAAAACATAAAATTAATCACCGGATTAGCCTATGAAAACAATTAAAGCAAAAATAGATAACCCATTGAACGATCTGATTAGTGATGAAATTTATGAGCTTCTGAATGCTCATGGTCTGATTGACGAAAAATCCGTTCGTGATTATCAAATAAGGAAGAAATTCAAACAATTACGGTCAACAAAAATAAGCGCAGGTGACGCTATTGACGTTATTAGAGAAGATTATCCTTATTTGCAATTTGATACTATTAGAAAAATAGTCTACCAAATTAATAAGTAAATTTCGTCGGTCTAAGACACCTTTACTAACTTGACTATTTCGTTTGAGCAAATTATATTTCCAACGACTCTTTTAAAGGGTTCTCCCCTGCCCTTTAAAATGAATGGGTCGGGCCCAGTGATATCTTTATCATTGGGCTTTATTTTATATAAGGATTTGTATAATGGCTAAAAAAGTTAAAAGAAAAAAATCCCCTCACTCGGTAAAAATTGCTTCTCCGTTTAAAATTTATTGGGGCAAGAAAAACTATTACCTACTTGCTCTCGGTATTATTATATTGATTATCGGTTTTTTCTTGATGTCGATTGGTAATTGGGACAGCACCGTTTCACTTTATGTTTCACCGTTTGTCCTTATGATTGGCTATTTGCTTGTAGTTCCGGCATCTATTCTGTACCTTAAAAAAGATAAAGAACAAAACACTCAGGATAAATAATTGCTTTTAGCAAAGGTTACCGGTAATATTGTTGCAACCCAAAAAAATTCTTATTTGGAAGGTCATAAACTTCTAATTATACAAAACATTGATTTGGAAGGAAATTTTATCGGCAAAAAAGACGTAATTGCATTGGACTTTGTTGACTCCGGCATCGGCGATACGGTGCTCGTTGTTCAAGAAGGCGCCGCCGTTAAACAAATATTGGGCCACAGAAAAGCTCCCGTTCACTCAATAATCGTTGCGGTTGTCGATAAAATTAATGTTAAAAAATAAACTTAATTTTATTAGAAAAATAAGTTGCCTGACTTAGATTTAAACGAACTTACCAGTCTTAAGCTGCTTCTCAATGTAGCGCAATTAGGTCCCAACAGAATAAAAAACCTTCTTTCCAAATTTTATAATCCCCAAAATATTTTATCTTCGGATTTTCATCAGCTTATTAAAACCGAAGGCATCAGCGATAACCTTGCAAAAAGAATTCAAAACGCCAACAGAAAAAGAAAAGAAGTTGAAGAATCGCTTTTAATGGAGGTGGACAAACTTGAAAAAATCGGCGGTGAAATAATTACGATATTAAACGAACGTTACCCTTTTCTTTTAAAAAAGATTTATGACCCTCCCATAATTTTATACAAATTAGGTCAATTTAAAAAAGAAGACGAAAATTCAATTGCCGTTGTCGGTACGAGACGACCGAGCGATTACGGAAGAAAACAAGCCGAAAAATTATGTAAAGAGTTGGTCGAAAGGAACCTGACAATAGTAAGCGGTTTGGCAAGAGGAATTGATTCAATCTCTCATAGAGTTGCTTTGAAAAACAGCGGCAGGACTGTTGCCGTTATAGGCTCGGGACTTGATGTGATTTACCCGCCCGAGAATAAAAAGCTTTTTTCGGAAATACAAAAAAACGGGGTTGTGCTCTCCGAGTATTCACTCGGAACAAAACCGGATGCGATGAACTTCCCCAAAAGAAACAGGATAATCTCGGGTTTGTCTGCCGGCACTGTTATAATTGAAACGGGAGTAACCGGCGGTGCATTGCATACGGCTTCTTTTGCTCTCGATCAAGGCAGAGAAGTATTTGCAATTCCGGGCAACGTAAACGCTCAAACATCCGAAGGCACGAATAGGCTGATTCAAAAAGGTGAAGCCAAACTTATAACCAATGTAGATGATATTTTATCGGAATTGAATTTGAAAATTGATTCTCATAAAAAAATTAAAAAGTCTGCCGAACATATTAACCTTAATATTTTTGAAGCTAAAATAATAAATGTTCTGAACGAAGATCCTACCCAAATAGACAAGATAGCCGAGTTAACTAAACTCAGCACCTCGGATTGTCTTGTTCATTTATTATCTTTGGAGTTTAGGGGATTGGTAAAACAACTGCCCGGAAAAACTTTTTCTTTACTTTAGATGGTGAAATAGAATAACTTAATATCACAAGTTGACCGGTCGTTTTGATAAACCGTTAAAACGGTTAAATTTGTAAATATTTCTTTCTTTAAGAGGCTGTCTCAAAAGTGTAAATTTTAGTTAACCCCACGATCCTGCCTGCCGGCAGGCAGGTTTAGAGACTGTGTGAAAATTAGAAAAACCGGTTAAAACCGGTTGTGATTATTTTGTTTCTACGTCATAATCCCACAGATAAACCTGCCTGTACGGTAGGCAGGTCTGTGGGTTAATTTAATTTATGAATTTTCATACAGCTTCTTTATGGGTACAAGAGGACTCTGCTTTTGTTCCGTGGCTTTTTGAAGATTCCCGATATCTGTTATTATAACATTCCCCGTATTTCAAATATTGTCTTATTTTTTAGATTCCGATTTCATTTGAGAAAGATATCGGGAATCTTAATGTTATATTTGTTTTGTACGCCGGCAATTCAGACGGAAGAAAATTATCAATACTTTTTCTTTCCTTTCCAAATTGTTTTCAACCTGTCGAGCAACTTTTTTTCCTGCCCGTTTTCGGTCGGGAAATAGAACTGTTTATTGGAAATCTCTTGGGGAAGATAATTATCTTGGACGAAATTTCCTTTGTAATCGTGGGCATATTTATATTCTTTGCCGTAACCTATTTCCTTCATTAATTTAGTCGGTGCATTACGCAGATGAATAGGAACGGGAAAAAGTTTGTTGCTTTTCACTTCTCTTACAGCATCGCTAATACCTTTGTATGCGGCATTGCTTTTGGGTGACGAGGCAAGATAAGTTGCACATTGAGCCAGTATTATCCTTGCTTCGGGCAAGCCTATTTTATTAACCGCACTGAATGTGGATTCAGCCAAAACGAGCGCGTTTGGCGAGGCATTACCGATATCTTCGGAAGCAAGAATTACCATCCTTCTTGCTATGAATAAAGGGTCTTCGCCTCCTTCCAGCATTCTTGCCATCCAGTAAAGAGCCGCATCGGGGTCGCTTCCCCTAATGCTTTTTATAAATGCGGAAATTACGTTATAGTGCTCTTCTCCGCTTTTATCGTATATTATGTTTTTCTGTTGAACAACCGTCTCCAGTATTTTTTTGCTTATGTTTATTTCATCGCTGTTAATTTCGTGAACAACAGCCGTTTCCAAAATATTCAATAAACTGCGGGCATCTCCTCCGGAGAGATAAATTAAAAAATCTTCGTCAATGGAATTGATTTTTACGGATGAGAGGAACTCATCTTTTTCTAACGCCGAATGCAGTATGGTTTTCAATTCCTCAGCGCTTAATGAATCAAGGATAAAAATCCTTACCCGTGATCTCAAAGCCGGAATAACTTCGAACGAAGGATTTTCCGTTGTTGCTCCTATTAAAATAATTGTCCCCGATTCGACAGAGTTAAGAAGAACATCCTGCTGCGATTTATTAAACCTGTGTATCTCATCAATAAAAAGGATAGTTCTTTTATTTAATTTTTTGTTTTCTTCGGCTAATTCAATAACTTTTCTTACATCTTTAACACCTGAAGAAACGGCATTGAGTTGAAAAAACTCGGATAAAGTCTGCCCGGCAATAATTTTTGCGATTGTAGTTTTACCCGTTCCCGGCGGTCCCCACAAAATGAAAGAACTCAGCGTATCGTTGGTTATCATTAAATTTATAGGAGAACCTTCGGAGAGAAGAGAGTTTTGTCCGACAAAATCATTCAACGTTTTCGGTCTTACTCTTTCTGCAAGGGGAATTCTTGGTATTTCAATCCTTTTATCTTTCACTTTCTTTTAACTTTAATTACCTGTTCGTTCTTTCTTTTCATATTATATTTTTCTCTTGCAATCTTTTCAATTTTGGCGGGTATTTCTTTTTTTAACGAATCAATTTCGGATTCAAGTATTTTATTTTGTTTTTCAATTGACGATATTTTTTCCTTCAGTTCGTTGTACTGATTTTCAAGTTTCCAATATTTTAATATTCCGTATCTATTAAAAAGTACGTATGCCAAGCCGATGAGAATTATTAAGAAGTAAATTATGTATTTAATCTTGTTTTTTTGCACAAATTAAATCACAAGCTAAGTTTAACTATTTTGTCTATCAATTCGTCGAAAGATATGCCCACTGCTTTTGCCATTTTGGGTACGAGACTTGTGGGTGTCATTCCGGGCAGTGTATTTACCTCTAAACAATACGGTACATTACTTTCGGACAATCTAAAATCCATTCTTCCGTATACCGAGCAGCCCAAAGCGTTAAAGGCGGTTAGAGCTTCCTTCCGCATTAATTTGGAGACTTCTTTGGGAATTTCCGCGGGTACGGTATACTTGCTTTTTCCGTGCGTATATTTACATTCGTAATCATACAATCCGTGTTCCGGCTGAATTTCAAGAACGGGCAATGCTTGGTCTTCCAATACCGCAACCGTTAATTCCCTTCCGGAGATATATTCTTCTATCAATGCTTTATCTGAGAAATTTAAAGCAAGCAGCAGCGCTTCTTTAACACTATTTTCATCTTTGCATATTGTCAGTCCTACCGTTGAGCCTTGGTCGTTAGGCTTTACAACACAGGGAAATCCGATTTGGTTTTCTATTTTCGTAATTATTTCTTTAATGTCAAAATTATTATTTACCGAAAGCCATTTTGGTGTGTTAACATTAAAATGATTGAATAAATTTTTTGACATTTCTTTGTTCATTGCAATGGAGCTTGCATTAACGTTTGAGCCGGTATATTTAATTCCGCGCAATTCAAGTAATGCTTGTATTAAACCGTCTTCGCCGTATTTTCCGTGCAGACCCAAAAAGGCAATATCGGTTGCGTTAAACAAATTTGAATTAACGGCGTCAACGTAGTTGCCGGATGAAATCTCCGAGTAATCTTCCTTTGTAAAAAAATCTTCAATTTCATTTGGCTGATTTTTTCCGTAAGCAGGGTCTATAAGTTTTACGTTATAACCGAGATTTATCAATGCATTGTAAATAGCTCGGCTCGAATCTTTTGAAACTTCTCTTTCGGGCGAGTAACCGCCGACAAGAAGCGAAATATTTAGTTTGTTTTTTTCCATAAATTTAATTCTGTTTTATTCCGTACACTTTTTCCGAAATATTTTTCAATTCTTCAATTTTTTCTTCGGGTAATTTGTTAACCCCGCCCAAGCAGCGAGCAATAGAGATAATTTTTGCCGTGTGCTCAAGTTTTTCCATTTTATAATAAGCATCGTAAATATCGGTGCCCAAGGTAACGGCTCCATGGTTTTCAAGCAGGTAAGCCCAGCCTTCCGATATATATTCCTGCAGACTTTTGGGTAAATCGTCGGTCGACGGCGTTGCATATTTACACAGAGGAATTTTACCGAGCGACAGAATCACTTCGGGGAACACATCGTTTACAATTTCGTTTTTACTGCTGGCAAATGCGGTAGCATATGCCGAGTGCGTGTGAATTACGGCAAATACATCCGGTCTGTAAGCATAAGCGAATTGATGTAACTTTAATTCGGTTGATACTTTGCCGCTGCCGCTAATTACATTCCCGTAAGAATCGATTTCTAAAATATCCTCTAATCCTACCGCCCCTTTACAAACGTTCGAACGCGTAATTAGGATTGTATTTTCCGGAGTAAAAACCGACAAATTCCCATCAAATGCAGAGACGAAACCTTTTTCATAAACTCGATGACAAACATCAATCATCTGTTCGATTAGGAGCATTGTCTCTCCAATTCTTCCATCAATTTCAAGTTGATATAACCGTCTTCACCCGCAGCAAGGGGCATTTCGTTCTTCAAAAAAGATTTCTGAACCGAACGAAGCATATATAAAATTTTGTTGCCGCGTTTTCTGAAGACCCTTTTTGCTTCATCGTCCAACATTATGGATATTTTGGCAGATTCACTTTTTACGCCGATAAAATTATCAATTGCTATTGCGCCTTTACTTCCGAGAATTTCAATTTTATTTATCGCTCTTTTATTACAGTAGGAAACATTGAAATGACCGTAACCCGAATTGCCGAATTTAACGGATGCAAAAGCATAATCTTCGATATCTTCATTATATACAAGATTATCCATCCCGCCTTTTATCCATTCAATTTCACCGCCGAAATACAGAAGCAGATCAATCAAGTGCGTACCCAAATCCCTTAAAGCTCCGCCTCCGCTTTGTTTTTTATTGTATCTGAAATTTTCGCTCGGAGGTAGATTGATGTTAAAGCTTATATTAATAGAAGTTAGTTTTCCTATCATTCTTGATTCAATAATTTCTTTTGCTTTTATAACAATAGGATGGTAGCGCATTACATAATTAATTGATAACAAAACGTTATTCTTTTTGCAGACTTCAATCATTTCTTCTGCCTGTTCCGATGTGGTTGCCATTGGTTTTTCGCAAAGAATATGTTTGCCTGCTTCGGCGGCTTTTAACGTTTGTTCGTAATGGTGATAATTTGCACTTGAAATGTAAAGGGCATCAAAATCGGAGTCTAAAAATTTATCGTAATCCGAAAAATAATTTGAAATTGAAAATTTATTTGCAAGTTGTTCGGCTCTATTTTCATTGTTTGAGAAAATCGACGTTACCCTACCTCTTCTTGAAATAAGTACCGCCGGCAAAAAAGAATGTTCGGCAAAATGTCCGCAGCCTGCAACACCCCATTTCAATTTTTTAATGGGTGATTTTATTTTCTTATTTAATATTTTCTTGTCCAATTATAAATCCGGATTAAACATTAAAAAAAATCTATTTTGTCCATCAACATGCTAATGGGTTTTGAATTAAGCATAATATAAAAATGAATACTGGGAACACCTTTTTTAACCAGGTCTTTTATTTGTGCGGCTGTCCATTCAACACCTACCTGGTGAACTTTATCGTTTTCAACGCTCATAACCTTTTCGGAAAGTTCTTCGGGGATATTTATATAAAAGTTCTTGGGTATTGAAGTAAGATTAGATTTGGCGGTAATTATTTTAAGTCCGGGAATTATGGGCACATTTATCCCGTGTTCCCTGCAAAGGTCTACGTAATTATAATACACCTCGTTATCGTAAAACATTTGTGTTACTATATATTCAGCGCCTGCGTCAACTTTCTGTTTTGCATATTTAATATCGGTAAGCAAATTCGGCGCTTCAAAATGTTTCTCGGGATATCCGCCAACGCCGATACAAAAATTTGAAGGCTGGGCATCCAAAAGATTTTCTTCCAAGTATTTTCCGTGATTCATATCATTTATTTGTTTTACCAAGTCAACGGCATAGTGATTGACGCTTCTTCCTTTAGGAATGGGTTTTTGAAATCCATGGTCATCTCCTCTAATTGCCAAGACATTATCAATACCCAAATAGCTGAGTTCAATCATAAAGTCTTCCGTTTCTTCGCGGGTAAACCCGTTTGTAAGTATGTGCGGCACGGCGTCGATGTTATATTTATGTTGAATCAAAGCGCAGATTCCTAAAGTACCCGGTCTTTTCCTTTTTACTTTCTTTTTAATCCCGTCTTTTGTTTCGTCATATACAACTTCGGCGGAGTGAGATGTTATGTCAATAAACGGCGGTTTATATTTTACGATATCTTCAAGAACATTCAGCAGTCCCATAATATCCCCGCCCCGTTTGGGAGGAATAAGTTCAAAACTTATAAACGGTTTTTCCGATTTTTTGATGTGTTCAACAACCTTCATAATTCACTTGTTAATTTTTAGATAAAATGCAATATGAATAAATCTTTAATGTATGTAAAGTATGTTCCAACATTAATTTTGCTTTGTAAATTTAAGCAGATTTTTGTTCTTAAATATTGAGGTCGTATCCGTTCTTACTTTTACATATTTGCCGTTCAGCCACAAGTCTGTCATATCTTTATAATGATCGCTTAAAATTTGTCCCGACTGTCCGGTTGTCAGTACCATTAAAAATTGGTCCGGATTATTGAAATCGTAAATAAATCTCATCGCTGGTCCGAGGTTGTTTTCAAATTCATCGTGTTTGAATCTCGGATATTTATCTATACTTTTTGCAAAAGAATATTCGGTGTTAAATATTGTGGTTCCGTCGCCGCCTATTTTAAAAGGTCCGATATTAATTAATTTATCAACCAATTTGGAATTCCCGCTGAACATATGTTTGAAAGTAACTTTATGTAAATTACCCCACTGCCAAGTCTCCATATTTTTGCCCAATTTGTTCTCCAATTCGTCCAGTGCATCGGTAAGACTTTTTCTAATAATTGTTTCTTTTGTTTCAATTTCGTCCGTTTTAATGTTGTCGAACCAGCTATTGTATTTTTGATCCAATAATTGCCGAACGCTTCTGTAGGGCACATTAGCCACAAATACGAAATCATTAAACAGTTCCTCGCCCATTTCGTCCTTGTAAATATTGCTCAGTAAATGTTTGAAAAATTCGGCATAAATTAATGGTGTTTGACTGTATTTGTCAAAATTGTAATCCCACTGTTTTAGCAAGCTTAAAGATTTTTTCAGGTTTTCATCTATAACTTTTATATTTTCAAATGCCGAAAGCAAATGAGCCGTTATTTTTTTTGCGTAAGGAGAAACAAAGTCCATTTGATATTTTTGAAAGTCTTTGTAAGAATGTTTCTTCTTCGACTTTAACAATTGGGTTATCCTGTCAATTCGTGATGAGGGTTCCCACAGATTTGAAATATATTGTTTAAAATTCTTTAATGTTTTGTTATTAGCCGAAGCTATGTAATGGGATTTCGGGTTAAACAAAAACGGCGTTCTATTTCTGCGGAATATTCCCTTCCAAGAATTTTTTGATGTTGTTCCGTCAATAATAAAACTTGCATTACTATAATTTCTAACGGGCAGACTTGCCCCGAAGACGTAGCCTATATTTCCGTTTTTATCCGCATAAATAAAATTCTGTCCGGGCACGGCAAAGTCATTTAATGCTTTTTTAAATTGACTAAAGTTCTCCGCTTTGTTAACATTATAAATTGCGTTGAGTTCATCGCTGAATTCGCTGCCCAGCCAACGCATTGATATAGGTGAAAAGGTTTTCGGTTCGTTTTTATACAGAAACGAAAGCGGATGAATATCTGAAATTATCGGTCCGTTGTGTGTGATTTTTGTAATGTTGACAACCGGGGTAGAATTTCTCACTTTTATGGTGTCTTTAACAATTTCCAGATTTTTCCATTTTCCGTCGAGTAAATATTTCTTGCCCGAGCTGTCAATTTTCTCGCTGTAAAAATCCGCATCGTCAGCCATTACGTTTGTCATTGTCCAGGCAATAGAGTTGTTCTTTCCTATTACAATTCCGGGTACGCCGGGCAGAGTAAAGCCGGCAGCGTTCCAATTGCCGGTATTAATCACGCTTACAAACCATTTAGAAGGTGCGCTGAAAGCAAGGTGGGTATCGTTTGCAATTATCGGTTTTCCGCTTGCGGACATGTTCGCGTCAACCACCCAACTGTTCGAACCGATGTGCGTGCCGCGGAGTCCGATAAATCTTCTGAATTGTTTTTCAACATTTACAAAATTTTTGTTGAAATTTTGAAATTTTGCTATCCCTTTGGGAATTATAACCGGTGCATTTTTCGGATAATCCGGGAGTATTTCTTTTGCTTTATTTTCTCCTACTTTTTGAATCAGCTCGGTGTAAGCAAAGTCGGTCCACCACCCGATGTTAAGTTCCCAAGCCATCATTCTCATTATTATAAGACTGTGAACCGGTTTCCATTCTTCCGGTTCGTAACCCAACACACTAAATTCAACCGGCAGATTTCCATTTGCATTTTTAATGTAAAAATTTACGCCGCGTGAATAAGCTTTAAGAAGTTTAATATCGTTGCCGCTAAACTTTGAATAATTTTTAAGAATGTTTCTTTTTATTCCCACGGTTAAAAACATTTTATCAAAAGGAATCGCCTTTTCGCCGAATATTTCGCTCAGTTTCCCTGCACCTGCTCTTCGTGCAATATCCATGGTAAATAATCTTTCCTGCGCGTGAACGTAACCCAATGCAAAGGCTGCATCGCTTTCGGTGGAAGCAACAATATACGGAACGGCTAACGAGTCCCTGTAAATTTCAATATTATTGTCAATTCCTTTTACCGTTATTTCGCCGCTGTATTCGGGTAAAGAGGACTTGAGCATATTGTAAAATATAACTCCGCCGACTATTATTATTACGGAGATACTTATAGCTATTGCCAGTGTTGTTTTAACCCGGGTTTTCATTTTTTTATAATTTAAATTTTTCTCTCTATCTTTTCAAACCTTCGATGTTTTTAAAACCTTGAAGGTTTTTATA
>CAZAOG010000017.1:0-29961 GCA_964486645.1 uncultured Ignavibacteriaceae bacterium
AAGGCAGAGGTAAAGAGGAGTAGGAAGAGAAATAGTTTAATTTTTGTTTTCATTTTTTTCACTCTATTGCTTTTTAAGATTCCCGATATCTCTACATCAATCTACAATTATTAAATAGTCTTTATAAAGATATCGGGAATCTTTTTTAAACGTAGATAATAGAAAATAGTTTTTTTACTTAAAATAAAAAATTATGCTAAAACAAAAACACTTATTCCGCTCTAAATTTAGAGGGAGTCGTTTTCCTATCGGTAAAAGTTACCTTTTTTTACGGGCAAATATTACCTGTTGTAAAAATTTTTTGCAGTTGTTTTTAAGTAATTGTAAGATTTGATGATTGGCAAATTGAATGATTTAATAATTATAAAGTTCAAAAATCAGAGTTGGGCGTTCCGTGTTCTAAGTTCAAAATTTTATGTCTTAATTTTACAATTTTATCATTTCCATTTAGCCCGGTATTTATGGGCAAACACGAATTACCGTTTCACACTTACCAGGCTTTGACGGATCTTTCGTCTTACATTTCATGTATATTACTTCCTTGGATTTTCCTTTCTCCAAGTTTTTATATATTCTGCAATTTGTGTGGTAGACGCTCCCGGCGTAAACAACTTACCGACGCCCATTTCTTTTAATTTAATAATATCCTCTTCGGGAATAATTCCGCCTCCGGTTAAAAGAACATCGTCTAATCCCTTTGCTTTCATTAAGTTTAAGATTTTGGGGAGTATCGTTAAATGGGCACCCGACAAGATACTTACTCCTATTACATCCACGTCTTCCTGCAGTGCAGCTTCAACTATCATTTCCGGAGTTTGTCTTAAGCCGGTATAAATTACTTCCATTCCTGCGTCTCTAAGGGCGGAAGCTATTACTTTCGCTCCCCTGTCGTGTCCGTCCAAGCCGGCTTTAGCAACCAGAACTCTTATTTTTTGTTCTTCCATTTCAGTATAACTCCAAACTAATTAAAATCAACTTTATTAAAATAAATCTAAAAACTTACTAAGGCAAAGTAAACTAAATTGATAAATACTCTTTGTTTTTTGCAAATACTCCAAATATACCGCCTGTTTGTACAAAAATTGTTTTCATTCCTTTTCCTTTCAACAAGAAATTCTCATAATAAGCAGCAAATGCTTTCCCTGTGTATGCAGGGTCTAATAAAATCCCCGTGGATTGTGCAAAACCCTTGATAAGTTTTAATTTTTTCTTTTCAATATTTTTATAACCTTCTTTTGAATATCCGTCAATTATCTCTAATTTATTTTCATCTATTTTGCAGGGAAGGTCATATTCGTAGATACATCCTTCGGCAGAGTGCAGTATCTTTTTTCTTATATCTTCATTCGAATAAAGAACATTTACGGCAAAAATTTTAACGGGTAAATTTAATAAAGAAGCACCGACCAGCATTCCCGCCGCAGTTCCCCCCGAACCGGAGGCAGAAAGAATTCCGCTTACCTTTTTAAAGTCTACTTGTTTTTTTAATTCATCAATAAATTCTATATAGCCCCAAATTCCGAGTGCATTGGAGCCGCCTTCAGGAATAACATAAACTTTTTTGCCTTTTTCCTTTAGCGCTTCCGCTTCTTCCTGCATAATATTGTTTATGTTAAAATAATTCTCTTTGTTCAGATAAGAAATTTCGGCGCCGAAAAATTTATCCAAAAACAGATTACCTTTTGCTTCCTTCGAGTCCCTTCCCCACAAAAATAATTTTACTTTAAATCCTAATTTTTTAGCCGCAATAACCACTGCTCTGGAGTGATTCGATTGTTCACCGCCGCAGGTAAATATATATTCTGCTCTCTTTTTTTTTGCATCTTTTAAAAGATATTCAAGTTTTCTGATTTTGTTCCCGCTTAAAATTGAACCGGTTAAGTCATCTCTTTTTATCAAGAAATTTCTATTCTCGAATTTTATTTTTTGAATAGGTGTGGGAATGTTTGCTAAATTAAATTTTGACGGATAATTAATTTTCATATTTATTTTCTGCTTTTAATAAGTTTGCTGTAAAATCTTCTTGCTCTTTCCAAGTCCTCGGGAGTATCCACGGAAAGAGTATCATATTCGGTTACTACTATTTTTATTTTTATTCCGTTTTCAAGCATTCTCAACTGTTCCAGACTTTCGGCTTTTTCCAAATCCGTTTGTTCAAGTTTGGTGAATTTTAAAAGAGCATTCCGCCTGAAAACATAAAGTCCGATGTGCTTATAAATTTCCGCTCTTTCCAATTTATCCAAATTGGACTTTACGCCTCTTACGAACGGAATCGGCGAACGAGAAAAATAAAGAGCGAAGTTTTCGTAATCAAAAACCAATTTGGGAATTGAAGGAGACTTTAATTCGTCTACACTGACTATCCGTTTTGCAAGAGTAGAAACCATTATTTTTCTATCAAACAACAAGGGTTCAATCGCTTCGTCAATCATTTTTCCGTTTATAAAGGGCTCATCGCCTTGAATATTAACTATTATTTTCGCTTGCGGTAATTTATCAACCACATAAGCTATTCTGTCGGAACCGGTGTTAATTGATTTGGGAGTAAGCACAACATCGCTGCAAAATTCACCGGCAACTTCGCAGACTTTTTCATCGTCAACGGCGATAATAATTTTATCTATAAATTTAGATTTTGATGCACTTTCAAATGTGTGCCGAAGCATTGGTTTACCGCCAATATTGGCAAGAGGTTTACCAAGTAATCTTGAGGACGCAAAACGAGCGGGAATAACACCTATTACCATTATTTTTTATTACTCTTAATTACTTTCGGAACTTTAAAGTATTTATCATCTTTTTGGGGTGCATTTTTAAGCGCCTCTTCCGTTTGAATCGATACTCCGGGTTCATCGTTTCTAAAAACATTTTCGTTTTCTACGGGATGAGTTAAAGGTTCAACTTTTGAAGTATCCAGTTCATCAAGTTTTTCAATATAATCTAATATAGAGCTTAATTCTTTTGTATAACTTTCCAATTCCTCGTTGTTCAGCTTTAAACGAGCCAGCTTGGCAATGTGTTTTACTTGTTCTTTTGTAACAGCCATAATTTAAGTAATATGATTTTTAACTATAATATTTCTAACTCTTTCCATTAATTCGATCTGTTCTTTGCGATTTTTTACTCCGCTTGTATCTACAGGTTTATCAAAATGAATTTTAATAGTTCCTCTTTTAATATAAAATTTTCCTTTGGGCATAATCTGCTGCGACTTACTGATGGTAACCGGTACAATCGGATGACCGGATGTTGCAGCTAAATGAAACGCCCCTCTTTTAAAGGGTAAAATCTCACCTGTTCTGCTCCTTGTTCCCTCTGCAAAAAGCAAAACCGATATATGTTTTTTATCCATCAGTTGTTTGGCGTACTCAAGACTTCTTCTGGCTTTCTCGGCACTTTTTCTGTCAATGGCAATATACGGACCCGCCCACAAAGCCCATCCGAAAATAGGAATGCTTGAAAGCTCTTTCTTATAAAACATAGAAAATTTTTGAGGTATGGAATACTGAAGCGCGGCAATATCAAACTGGCTGCTGTGATTTGAAACGTAAACATAAGTTTTTTTTCTATCTATGTTTTCAAGTCCGGTAATATTCAGACTTACACCCGTAACCTTCAAAACTCCGGATGATAATACTCTGTTTAATTTTAAGTATAGCGTATAGCTTTTATCAACGAAAGCAAAAAACAAAGCAAATGTTGAAACTAATATCAAATAAACCGCAACAACAATAACTTTCAGATAACTTAACAACATAATTATATATTCACTTTTATTTTTTTAATTCTCTTTTTGATAGACGGATGACTGTAAAAATACCATTCCACAAACGGATGAGGATTGTCATCGCCTAAATTTTGTTTGTTTAATTTTTCCAAAGCTCCGGAAAATACTTCAGGTTTTTTCGTGGTGGTTACCGAATAATTATCAGCTTCATATTCATACTTTCTGGAGAGCATGTTTGTTAACGGTGCCTGGATTAGTCCTATTATCATTGCCCAAAGCGAAAGCAGAGGAATGGCGGCGATTGTGGTTCGATCATTAAAATCAAAAAACCCGAGTGTGTTATCGTATAAAAGGGCAATTAAAAACAGTGTAAGAAAACTGGATAATGTGCCGATAACAATATTCTTTAAAATATGCCTTTTTTTATAATGACCGAGTTCATGAGCAATTACGGTCTCTATTTCATCTATGGAAAAATTTTCCAAAAGAGTATCGCCTAAAATTATTCTTTTTGACTTTCCTAATCCCGTAAAAGCTGCGTTAGCCTTCTTTGTATTTTTGCTCATATCAAAAGAATAAACATTTTCAACTTTTATTCCGGCATCTTCGGCAAGTAATTTTATTCTTTCCTTCAACTCTTCATTTTCA
The DNA here is from genome assembly GCA_964486645.1 of uncultured Ignavibacteriaceae bacterium. Taxonomy (GTDB): domain Bacteria; phylum Bacteroidota; class Ignavibacteria; order Ignavibacteriales; family Ignavibacteriaceae. Next base: position 4,376 of record CAZAOG010000017.1, read on the forward strand.
AGGGGAATAACTTTATAAAACAAAGGGAGAATAATTGTAGGAACTATTCTGGCAAGTATTACGGAAACAAGAAAAAGTAAAACAGCAAACGGCAGCCACCACAACGCTTCATATTTATTTAAAGAATAAAATAGAAAAAGCAAAATGGGTATACCTATTACGGATGAGACCAATATTGCTTTGGTTCCTTCCCGTATCCATTTTAGAAAAGTTTGATTTGAAAGATTATATTTATGTTCCAAGTAAAAATCAGTGTAATAATTTAACGGAAAGAAAATAATGCTGAACAGAATGCCGATGGATAATACAAAGAGTAAAAATACAACATAGTTGTTCGACGAAAAGCCGTTAAAATAGCTTTCAATATTTTCGCTGATATTTGTAGAGACTAACAAAAGCAGCAGAACGAAAGTAAGAATACCTTTGAAAATACTTAAGGCTAATTTTGTATTGTTATATTTCTTTGAATCCATACTTTAAAATATAAAGGTTTAAAATAAAAAACCCGAAGTTGTGTTTTTAACTTCGGATTCTTTCCATTATAATCATGGATTAAAGAACGATTCCCGATATCTGTAATTACAACATTCCCCGCATTTCAAATATTATCCTACTTTTTAGTTCCCCGTTTCATTTAAGAAAGATATCGGGAATCTCGGCTTTGCTTTGGTTTTTAACATCTGAATTTTATATTATTCCCACGTTACTCTCCGTAATCCAACCGACCTTACCGTCGTGGAGACGAATTTTAACCCAGTTGTCCACTTTATCTTCAAGTTTAACTTTCAAGCCTTCGTGAATAACAAATGCATCGTTACTGTTTTCATCCGGAGAAAGTTTAACGGTTACAACATCCGTAATTACAATTCCGTTACGTATATTTAACTCTCTGTTAAGTTTTACTCCTGTAAATATAACAGATAAAATTAAAAACACTAACACTGCCGAACCTGTAAAAAAAGATATTCTTTGAACCTTCTGTTTTTTTATCAGGAAATAGAGAGCAATACAAATTAAAAGCATTATAAAAATGAAGTAAGTAAGATACGTCCAGCCTCTTAAATTTAATGTTGCCAAAATAGATTCCCACCATTGAAATAGGAAAAACTTGGGCAGGGTATTAATTTTATCAATAGTTCTTGCGTTGGCAATATCAAGATTATAAAGGATGTCTTCGTCGCCGGGAGAAAGCTTTAAAGCTTTGTTGTAATACAAAATTGCATAACCAAGCTTGCCTTCTCTAAAATAAGTGTTCCCTAAATTATAGAATAAAGAAGCGCCTTCGAAGCCGGAATCCGCTAAATTCAAATACAGTTTTTCCGCCTGCTCATATTTTTTTGCCTTATAAAAATCTTCCGCCTGTTTCATAATTTTGGGGGCGGATGTTTGTCCCGCAATATTAGCAGCAAATAACAAAATAATTAAAATGATAATATTTTTTGTGTTATAAGTTTTCAACTTAATTACCTGCCGTTTCTTTGAGAAAGATTTCTTTCAATGTTGATTATTACTTCGGTTGATTTTTTGAACATATCATTCATTGCCTCGGCTCCTCCTTTTTCGGGAGCAAATCTTATAAACTCACATTTTTCCGCACATTTTTTCAGTTCGGTTATCAATGCTTCATTAATGCCTTTTTCTTTCAGCAACTGTTCGGCACGCTCAAGAGAAAATTCCGCTTTTGAAAGGTGAAGTTTATCTTCCAAATAACCGAATAACGCCAGAGAAATTTCCGAATAAAATTCCAATTCATTTTTGGTATTTAGTAATTTTTTAGCTTTTTTAAGTCTTGCTTTGGCAATCTTTTGTGCTTTGTTGAAACGAAGAGAACGAACATCTCCCGCAAGTTTATTTTGTTTTTTCTGCCAGCCCAACACGGCAATAAGTAATATTATTGGAATGCCCGTCATCAGCCAAAACTTGTAAGAAAGGAGTAAAATACCCTGTCTTTTGAATAAATCATTTACATCGGTTTTAATAAAATGGATGTCTTCGCCTAAAAGTTTGATATTTTCTTTTGAAATTCCCGCAATTGCGGAAGATGTAATATTCTTTCCGGGTGTAACGTTAAGTATGAATTTCTTTGAAGATAAAGTAATGTATTTTTTCTTTGCCGGATTAAAATATGTAAATCTGATCGGGGCAATTTCTTTCTTCCCGGGTGTCCTTGGAATTATAACGTATTCGGCTTTTTTCAATCCGGAAATAATTCCCGTTCTGTGTATTTTTTCCGTTATTTTAGGTTCATACTTATCTATTCCGTTGGGTATTTTAATCTCGGGAATGTTTAACAGTTTTATGTTTCCGCTTCCATTAATATCAATTTTCAGTGTCGCGGTTTCGTTAGTTTTTATGTCTGTTCTGTCAAGTGAAGTCTTCATCGTAAAGCTGCCGACAGCACCTTTGAACGAAGCCGGTACATTTTTATCCGGTAAAGGCAGTACGGTAATCCTAATCGCGTTCGATTTTGCATCGTAATTTATCATCTGCCCCTGGTCAAACGGATCATTAAAGAAATCATCAAAAATATTTCCGGTGCGGCGTCTGCTTTTTATTCTTATCGGTACTTTCAACTCAAACGGTGTAATTGTAAGCTTACCAATTTCGGAGGGAAACAAAGCGGCTTTCTTTAATATGCCTACCCTGTACCTTTTACCGTCTACAACTTCGGTTGAAAACGAGATGTTGTTTGACGTATTCAGCTCTTCCGACCAGAAGCCTTTGTACTGCGGAAGTTTTGAAATAGACATTTGAGCGGCAATGGAAACCCTTGTGTAAAGTTTATAAACCACGGTTACCTGCTCGCCTATATATACCTTTCTTTTATTAACGGTTGCTCTGATAAATAAATTTTTGGCGATATCTTCATTTGAAACCGTAGCCCCTCCGTTATTGCCGTTTCTTCTCCGTTGTGTTGTACCTTTAACTATTTCAATTTTTAACGGACTGCTTCTGTAAGTGCTTCCCTCATAATTTACGGACCCTACTCCGATTGTAAATGTACCTGTCTTTTTAGGCTTTAAATAATAGGAATAAGATAACGAACCCGAAACCACACCGTTTATTATCTGCACACTGGTAGATTGGTTTGGCCCGGATAAAACATAAAAATTAGAAAGTGAAGGAGGTGAGAAATTTCTTACCCCGTTGATATCTTTACCTTCGAATGTAAATGTTAATTGGAATTGATCGTTTAGCCCGACTTTGTTACTGCTGACCGAAGCAGTTAATTGCTGAGCAATAATATTGAAGCTTAAAAGTAAAACAACTAACGATATTTTTTTAATGAGTTTTACCATTTACCTGTTCACCAATCCTTCTCTGTTTTAACCACTTTTGCTTTACGTTTCCTTAACTTTTTTTGTAATTTCTTTTCGTTATTCATTAAAGCGTTAAGTATTTGTTTTGCCTGCTCTTTAGAAATTTTGTTTTTCTTTTGCTGTGCAGGATTCTGTTTAGGATTACTTTTTTTATCTTGATTGTTCTTTTGGTCTTTATTCTGCTGATCTTTGTCCTTGTTTTTATCGTTTTTCTTTTTCTTATCTTTTTTGTTTTTATCCTTGTTCTTGTTGTTTTTATCGTTTTTGTTCTTTTTGCTTTTATTATTTTTCATCTGCTGCAAAGCATAGGAAAGATTGTACTTTGTCTCTTTGTCATTTGGATTTAATTTCAGTGCATTCTTATATGCTTCGATACTTTCTTTTAATTTTTTTTGTTTTAAATAAGAGTTACCGATGTTATGGTAAACTTTTGACTTAAATATTTTATCTTTGCTTGTTAACAAAGCTTTATTAAAAGCGTTGATTGCCTCTTTAAATCTTTTATTCTTATAATATGCATCACCAAGGTTAAAATTAGCCTGTAAATTTTTAGGAGATTTGCTGACACCTTTTTTGAAATTGACTTCAGCGTCGTTCATCTTGCCCTTTTTGTATAAATCGACTCCTTCATTTACAAGCGATCTTGTACTTTGAGCATTTAGCGTAGTGTTAAATGCAATCAAAAGGATTGCGGCATAAATTATATTTTGAATTTTGGCACTCATCTTTTATTCGTTTCCTAAATTCAATTTTTTGGTTAAACCGGCAAATAACTTAGATGTTTTATTTGTCATAAAAAATTCGATTAAAAGAAGTAAAATAGCCGGAGCCAAAAAATAATAAAAACGGTCTTCGTAATCAGTTACTTTTCTTACACCGAATTCTGTTTTTTCAATTGATGCCAGGTCTTTGTAAATATCGTCCAATTCGTTTTGATTATTTGAACCCAAATAATATTTACCGTTTGCTTTTTCTGCAATATTTTTTAAAGTAGCTTCATCTAATTTAGTTAGAACGGGATTTCCGTTTCTGTCTTTTTTAAAGCCTATTCTGTTTCCGGCAGAATTATAAATCGGTATCAAAACACCGTCGGGCGAGCCGAGACCGATTGTATAAATTTTTATTTTATAAGAAACGGCATTTTCGATCGCTTTGTTCAAATCTCCTTCGTGGTCTTCTCCATCGGTTATAATTACAATTGCTTTTTTGGTGGCGGATTTTAAGTCAAAGGACTTTACGGATAAATTTATTGCATCGGCTATTGCGGTGCCGGGTTGAGGAACAGAGCTTACGTCAACGGCAGATAAAAACAAATTAGCCGCCGAATAGTCTGTGGTTAGAGGAAATTGCACGTATGCAGCACCCGAAAAAACAATAAGTCCGATTCTGTCTCCCTTTAATTTATTTATAAGGTTAGATATTTGGAACTTGGCCCTTTCCAATCTGTTCGGCTTAATATCCTCAGCCATCATACTCAGCGAAACATCCAAAGCAATATAAACATCTATTCCGGCTTGTTTAACTTCCTGCACTCTCGTTCCAATTTGAGGATTTGCGGCAGCAATAATTAGAAAAGTGAATGCGGAAATTATTAAAGTCAACTTAATCCTGTTCTTTGCTTTGCTGTATGTAGGCAGAATAACCTTTTGCAAAGCAGAATCAGCGAAATTATTTACAGCTTCCTTTCTCCTTCTGCCTGCATACCAAAACGCAGCAATTAAAACAGGAATTGCAAATAAACCGTATAAATATTCTACATTTTCAAATCTAAACATATGTTTTTATACTTTAATGTATTCCGCTAAGTTTCTGAATAATTTACTTATGTTACGCATTATTTTAAATTTTACAGCCACAATTTATTACGGTATCGGTCTGAATACCGAACGTGACAGCCCTACATCAAGCAAAAGGAATATCAGACCAATACTCAACCAACTACCGAACATCTCCTTTGCATTACGGTAAGACGTCACTTCTATTTTTGTTTTTTCCAATTTGTCAATTTGGTTATAAATATTTTTTAATGCTCTCGTGCTTGTTGCTCTAAAGTACTGTCCGCCCGTTTCCTCAGCTATTTTTCGAAGCATATTTTCATCAATGTTTACAGGCACCATTTGCGTTCTTATGCCGAACGGCGTTTGTACCGGATAAGGCGCTTCTCCTCTTGTACCCACACCAACAGTATAAATTCTAATTCCGAATGTTTTTGCAATTTGAGCCGCCGACATCGGATCGACCTCTCCGGCGTTGTTCATCCCGTCCGTAAGCAAAATAATAATTTTACTTTTCGACTTACTGTTTCTCAGCCTATTGACGCCGTTAGCAATAGCATTTCCTATAGCGGTTCCGTCTTCAATCATTCCGGTTTTAACTTGGCTTAAAAGATTTTTAAGAACGTTATAATCAATAGTAAGCGGACCTTGAGTAAAAGCATCGCGGGAGAAAATAACAAGACCTATTCTGTCGGAAGTTCTTTCATTTATAAAATTTTTAATAACATTTTTAGCCGCTTCCAATCTATTGGGTTTTAAGTCTTGGGCAAGCATACTGCCGGAAATGTCCAAATCCATAACAATATCAATTCCTTCGGTGTAAACATTTTGTCCGCTTGAAAATGTTTGCGGTCTTGCCAAAGCAATTATTAGCGCAGCTATTGACAGCACGCGAAGTATAAGGGGTAAATGTCTGAATTTTTCTTTCCAGTTTTTCGGAATTCCGTTCACAATTTTCAGAGAGGAATATACAATCGAAGGCTGTTCTTTTTTACCTTTTTTAAAATACCAGTAAATCATAAATGGTATTAAAATTAAAAAATACAAAATCCACGGATAGGCAAAAGTTACTTCCTTAAACATGGCCGGTCTCCTCTGCTTTCACCTCATTTATAATTTTTGTTTTATTTACAATCTCTTCCGCCTGCATCATCATTTCTTCGTTAACGGATTTTAACGGAACAAATTTGGCAAATTTTACCAAGTCGGCGTTCGTTAAAAAGTTTTTTACCGTGGTTAAAATAACTTCCGCTTCTTTGTTCTTGTTTAATTTGCTCAATGTTTCGGCGGTAGTCATTTCCAAAGCGGGCAGGTTAAATCTTTCTTCAAAATAGACTCTTATTATTTCCGTAATTCTGGAGTGATATTCCTTTACCAAACCCTGCTGCCATAATTGTTCTTCTCTTAACTTCCTTAACCGGTTTAATGCCGTTATATGAGGGGGAAGTTTAATTATTTTTTCCTCATCCGCCAATCCCGATTTTTTCTTTTTGTATCTCAAATAAAAATAAATTATCGTTCCTATTACAACAAGCGCAATCAAAATCCAAAGCAACAATTCTTTCCAATTGTACGGAATTTTCAGCGGGTCTTTTACGTCTTTTATATCTTTCTTCAAATCCACTTCAACAAGATTAACTCTGAAGCTTACGGGATTAGTTTTTAAAACTCGTACTTTGGGATTTTTTAATAACTCTCCTTCACTCAAGTTTGATAATTTTGAATCGGAAGTATCTTTGCCTATTAAATAAAAAAGATTAATTGAGGGTATTGTAACGCTGCCGGAGTCATACTTTGCAAATGTGAAATTAAATTTACTTATTTTTTTTCCGTCTTTTTCCATAAGAGTCGGTTCTTCACTCCCAAGTATTTCCAAACCTTTCAAACTGTCGGTAACAGATGGTCGGAGCAACTTTATGTCTTTGGAATATTCGGCGGAAATTGTGAAATGAATTAAATCGCCGATTAAATATTGAGAAGAATCAACTTTTGCATCAACGGAAATAGTTTGTGCATTTACAAGAGTTGATACGGATGAAAAATAAATAAAGAATAATACGATAATTTTTTTCACAGTCTGTTCCCTCGCATTTTAAAAAACTGAACAAGGGGTTTTACATAGTCTTCGCCGGTATCTATTTCAATGCTGTCCAACCGGCTTGAAAGAAACAAGTTTTTTCGTTTAGTTTCGTAATCTTTATTTAATTTTTTAATTAATTCGTGCACTACTTTACTGCTTGTATCCAACCATCTTTGCTGCCCTGTTTCGGCATCAAACAATTTAACAAGTCCCATTCGGGGAATTTCTTTTTCTCTTCTGTCGGATAAAACGACTCCTATTAAATCGTGTTTTTTGCCTACAATTTTTAAAATCTTTTCGTAGCCTTCATCCATAAAATCCGAGATTAAGAAAGCAATGCTTCTTTTCTTTATCGAATTATTAAAATATTGAAGAGCCGTATCAATGTCTGTTGTTTTGCCTTCGGGTTCAAAAGAAAGTACTTCGCGGATTATTCTAAGCACGTGTTTTCTTCCTTTTCTCGGAGGAACAAATTTTTCTATTTTATCCGTAAATAAAATCAGTCCTACTTTATCGTTGTTTTTCAAAGCCGAAAAGGCGAGGATCGAACTTAGTTCGGCGGCAATTTGCTGTTTGGTTTTGTTGATAGTACCAAAACTCAAAGAACCGCTTAAATCAATAATCAGCATAACCGTAAGTTCTCTTTCCTCTTCAAAAACTTTAATGTACGGGTGTCCGAAACGGGCAGTTACATTCCAGTCTATGCTTCTTATATCGTCGCCTATTTGATACTCGCGGACTTCCGAGAACTCCATTCCTCTTCCTTTAAAAACGGAATGGTACTCTCCGGAAAATACGTGGTTAACCAAACCCTTCGTTTTTATTTCTATTTGTCTAACTTGTTTTAAAAGTTCTCGTGTTTCCATTTATACTTAAAATAGATTTTTTAATGTTGAAGAAATAGATTGTAATATTTTCAAAAGGCAAATATTCAACTATTACGGCACTTCCACTTTATTCAATATTTCTTCGATTACATTTTCGGAAGTTATTTCTTCGGCTTCCGCTTCGTATGTAACCGCAATTCTGTGTCTCAGTACATCCTGACAAATTCCTCTTACATCTTCGGGAATTACATAACCTCTTCTTTTAATAAATGCCATGGCTTTTGCCCCCAAAGCAAGGTTTATCGATGCTCTCGGAGAAGCTCCGTAGTTTATTAACTCGGCTAAATTATCCAATCCGTATTCTTTCGGATTACGCGAGGCAAAAACTATATCTAAAATGTAGCGTTCGATTTTTTCGTCGGTGTACACTTGGTGCAAAACTTTTCGTGCGTTTAATATATCTTCGGTTTTTACAACCGGATTTATTTGCGGTGTTTCGGCCGATACGTTTTGTCTTAAAATACTCAGTTCTTCATCTTTATTGGGATAAGTTATTTTAACTTTTAACATGAATCTGTCTACCTGAGCTTCGGGTAGGGGATATGTTCCTTCCTGTTCAATAGGATTTTGAGTTGCCAAAACCAAAAACGGTTCCTCAAGTTTAAAGGTTTCTTGGCCGATTGTAATTTGTTTTTCCTGCATTGCTTCCAACAAAGCACTCTGTACTTTTGCCGGCGCTCTGTTTATTTCATCGGCTAAAATGAAATTGGCGAATATCGGACCCTTTTTAATTTTAAATTCTCCGTCCTTTTGGTTGTAAATCATTGTACCGATTAAATCCGCAGGTAAAAGGTCGGGGGTGAATTGTATTCTTTGAAATTTTGCCTCCATTGCGGAAGAAAGAGATTTTATCGCAAGAGTTTTTGCAAGCCCGGGCACTCCTTCCAATAGTACATGCCCGTTGCTAAGAAGTCCGATTATTAGTTTTTCAATCATGTCGAACTGCCCTATAATGGCTTTGCCTATTTCTTGTTTCAGCGACTCAATGAAAGCACTCTCTTGTTTGATTTTTTCATTAATTACACTAATATCCACAATTGAACCTCATATTTAATTTTTTAATGCGATTACTTATTGAAAAATAATAAGATTAGACAATGTAAAGCTTAAAAATGTTTCCGATTCATATCAAAATGCTTTTGTCATTCAGATTATTTAATAAAAACTTTTTGGAACTATATCAATTTTATATATTTATAAAGCATTTGATAAAATATATTATCTCTTATGAAAAGAATATTTACAATTTTAATATTAATTATAACAACTGTCTTTAATCTCCATTCGCAAAGTTACAAATTTGCTCTCTTTAATAACATTAAAATAAGCACGGATAGTTCTGCTAATTTACTCAAGGAAAAAATTAAATCACTAAACGATAATCCCGAGTTTGAATTCATCATAATCCGCGGTAATTTAACTTCGCACGGTTACGCCGACGAATTAGACCTTGTTAAATCTATCTTTAACAACGGCAAAATACCCTATTATATTTTACCGGGTTCAAACGATATTGAAAAAAGTCGGTCATTCGGTGCAGATTATAAATTGAATTTCCTTAAAAAGAGTTTTGCTTTTGAAAAGGACAGTATTTTTCACATAGGAATTAGAGGAATCGAATACGAGTTAGGCAACGGTTTTCACTTACCGCCGGAAGAAATTAAGAGATTAAAAAAAGTCAGAGATAATATTCCGACAAACAAATTGATTTTATTATATCCTAACTATCCCCTTCAGCAAGCTGACAACGGCCGGCAAATTAAAAACATTTTTGCCGGAAGAAAATTGTTTATTATCGAACCTACGAAAGAATCAAACAGCTATATTTTAACAATACAAAACGATTCGGTTTATTCCGCGAATAATTTATTGGACTCATCATCGGTTAATTTACAAATAGAAGAGAAAATCTTTGAACCTATAGATTCAACCGGATTTATTGATTATTCCGATTTAGAAGATGAAAAAATATTGAAATTAAAGGCAAACGTTATATGGCAAAATAATTTGGAAACAGAAACACCAAATAACGTTTTGATTTCAAAAGATAATTTGTTTGTTGTAAGCAGAAGCGGAGTAATTTACAATTTAGACCTTAAAAACAATATAAAATGGACTCGTGATTTAGATGAAATAGTTATAAGCAAGCCTATAATTATAAAAGATATTTTAGTAGTTGCAACGGCTGAAGGCGATTTACTCACCATAAGAGCAAGCACGGGCGAAGTAATACAGAGTATCGGCATTGACGATGCATTAACAACTCGGGTATTAAAAACCAAAATAAATTATTACGGAGAAGAAACGGACGCGGTTATTGTCGGTTCCGGCAGCGGAACATTTTACTGCTATACTTTGAAAAAATTAGAATTGGTTTGGAGCAACGTTTTTTCCGAGGATAAAATTGTTACGGAGCCTTTGTCCGTAAAACACAGAATAATTTTCGGCAGTAAAGACGGTTATCTTTATTCTTTTGATGAAAGAACAGGCGTGCTTTACTGGAAATGGAAACCTGAAAAAGTGAAAAGTCAAATAGTTGATTTTTCTAATCCCGTTAGTGACGGTAGGAATATTTTTGTTTCAACATCAGAAGGAATTATTTATAAAATTGACCTTTTATTGGGCACAACACTTTGGAAAACGGATAAATACAAAGCAAGTTTTTCATTGGGATTATCATCGACCGGAAAAACCGTAATTACAAAAACAACGGACGGTAAGATTATTTTGCTGTACTCCAAAACAGGTAAAAAGTACGGAGGCATAAAATTAAAATTACGTAAAGACTTTGTAAAACACACACCGATAGAATGGAATAGAAATTTTATTGTTTCCTCTGATGTAGGGAAAGTTTATTTAATTGATAAAAAATACAAATACAAGCCGCTGTTTTTCTTGGGCGATGCTGCTTTGAATTCAGTACAAAAAGTAAATGACAATACTTTTATTGTATCTAACATTGACGGAAACATAGTTTTGTTTTCACTGCGGTAGGGATAAAACAAAGTAACAAAGCACACCGGAAAACGCAAACACAAGCCCGCTCACTCACACCCATCCGACAATGAAGCGTGCTGCTTTATCCAACTTTCTATTGTTTTCAGCACACCATTCATATTCTTTTTAACATCCGAATCATTAAACCTTAAAAATTTTATCCCAAGATTTTCCAATCTTTTTTGTCTGATCTTATCATATTTTTCTTTACCAACGTGACTACTGCCGTCTATCTCAATAGCGGGCATTAATTCGTTGCAGAAAAAATCGACAATATAGTTATCGAGTGGTTTTTGCCTGTGAAAATCGAAACCGCACATTTGTTTGCCTTTAAGATACTTCCACAGCAACACCTCGGAAAGTGTGCTGTTGTTACGCAAGTATCTTGCTTTTTCTTTCAGTGCCGGATTATAAGGGATTGTCTTTCTTCTTTTTACAGAAGGTTTTTTTCTCATTTTCAGCCGCAGTTATAAATTACTCCATAAAAGAATAAGAAAAACAAGTAGAAAATTATAATTACTTCTGCCTAATAATTCACCGGAAAAATAAACGATATTCTCGGTTCAACTCTTCTTTGAGGGTTAAAGCGGACAATATCATCGTTGGCATTTCTCACAGGGGTATAAGTCCAATTATACAACATAGACAAAAGCACATACTTAGCTACTTTATATCCGTATTCAAAATAAAAATAAGAATTATCGTCCAATTTGAAAATGGCGGTTTCATTTCCGATATTTATTTTATCGTATCCGGCACGCAAAACAAACGAACTGTTCCCCGGATTTATTTCCGTTCCGAAATGCAGTATCCCGCTTTTAGGGATCTTATCCAATCTTTGATAACTTCCCCGGACGTAAAACAGCCCGGCAACCTTTGCTCCTATTTCTCCGAATACACCGTTACCGGAAGCGGTTCTTGCTTTCAGTAAACTTGCCTTGCTTGTAAAGGTATTGTTTGCCGGATTTGATCTGAATCTTTCAATTTCGTAAAGAGAATTAAAATAAGACGGGATGTATTGTGCGCTGTTAAACCTGCGTTCAAACTTTCCGAATAATTTTAACAACCCCACGTTTTTCAGATTAAAACTAAAGCCCGTTGCAATTCCGTGACCGAAATTTATAATTTTAGAATAATCGGCATAAAGAGTAAGGTTAAAGATATTTGACGAAATAACGGGAAGTCCGATGTCAATTCCAACTATTTTTATCGGACCCTCATCTATTGTGGGAATAAATATTTTATTAGGCAATGAAATATTACCGGCAACAATTCCTGCATTATCGTTAAAATCTGACACAAAACTTGCACCGATTTCAATTTGTCCGATTATCGGTATATTTTCTTTGTCCGTAAACTGGAAGGGATGAAAATATCCCCTTGCCCCGATAATACCTTTTTCGCCGAAACTTGAGTAGATCGATTCGAAACCAAACTTACCGAAATTTATATCGAACACTAATCCGGCTTTGCGGGCATCATAAGTAGGCGAGTTAAAATAGTTGTACATGATAGAGCCGTGTCCGAGCGTGTAATAATCGAGTGCGCCTAATTTTATATATGCAGGGTCTCCTTTCTCGCCGTAACGAAGATAACGGATAATACTTAGGTAATCGGAAAATTCGTTAAAATCTTCCGTCCTCAATTTACCTTGTTGATTAAAATTCAACCGGAGGTCAAGTCCGATTCCTATTTTATCAAAAGTAAATTCGGGCGTTAAATGAACGGCGTAATGAAGTTTTCCGTCAATCCAGTTCATTCCCAATCCGCCTCTTAGTTCCCCGTTTCCGGGTAAAGGATAGTTATTAAATTGTGGATACGAGTTAGTGAATAAAATCAACACAAATGATATGAGAAAAAGGTTTTTCATAGTATTATAAATTATTTTGTTAAACTTAATTGTTAATTAATAGAGACTTCTGAAAAATTATAATTTTATAAAAAATTGTATTTTGTCATTTTGAATCTACCTGTCGGTAGACAGGTCTAATCCAAAATCTCAAACCGGAGATACTGAAATAAATTCAGTATGACGGTATTGTGAATTTTTCAGAAGTCTCTGACAGATAATACTTTAATATAAAAAATTATATAAACATTTGATTTTAATATACTCAATTATTACGTTTTCAAGACACATCTAACTATAGGGAAAATCATGAAAAAATTGTTTTTATTTATTATCCTTTTCTTACTTGCTTTTACAATCACGCATTATGCATCCGATAAAAAATCTTCTTTGCCGAAAGGAATAGAAATTTTTCAATTAGATAACGGAATTCAGGTTTTACTTATCCAAAAGAAAAATATTCCGATGGTCGGAATAAATACGGTAGTAAAAGTCGGTTCGGCATACGAAACATTTGCCACAAGCGGTATGAGTCATATGCTGGAACACCTGCTGTTTAACGGAACCGATAAAATGAATCAAAAACAGCTTTACGATGCAGCCGATTTAATAGGCGGATACAACAACGCAAATACTTCGGAATATTACACAAATTTTATGATGGTAACCCCGGCAGAAAATATAGAAGAAGGAATGAGAATTCAATCTGCGATGCTTTTCAACTCCACAATGCCCGAAAAAAAGTTTGAAAAAGAAAAAGGAATTGTTTTAGAGGAAATTGCAAAAACACTTGCAAATCCGCAGGCGCAGGTTGAAAGAAATATCAACTCGATTATTTATAAAAATCATGCGCTTTCTTTACCCACACTCGGGACTTATGAAACAATAAAAAATATGAAGAGAGATGCCGTTGTTAAGTTTTACAAAAATTATTACGTCCCCAACAATATGATTATTAATGTTATCGGTAATTTCAAAAAAGTTGAAATGATAAAGTGGCTGAATGAATATTACGGTAAAGCTTCTCCCGGAAACGTTAACTATCCGTCGTCAAAAAATTGGGCAACGGGGTTTGATTTAACCAAAAGGCACCAAGAATTGCAGAAAATTTATCACCGTTTTTACAAAGGAAAAGACACGCAGCTTCAAATATTTTATGAATTTCCTTCATATTATTCCGGTGAGTTTTTTGAGCTTATGGATATTTCATTGAGCAATAATTCAGACGAAATAAATAGTACGCTAAAAGAAAATTTTCCCGAAAACTTTAAGACTATTAAATTTTCTACGATAAATTCACCGATCAGAAATTTGTTGGAAGTAAATATCATTCTAAATAAAGAAGATAAAATTTCCGCATTGGAAGAAGCGGTTACAAAATTTCTTTCAACGGCGGACTTTTCTCTTTCCGACGAGGTAATTAAAACGGAAGCAATAAAATCCGTTACAAGCTTTTACAAAAATACGGAAAAGCCCCATATGTTCGGGATATTCAACGCCGACCAATTAGCTAAGTTCGGAATCGAATCAATATTAAATTCCTACAGCGGGAAAGGATATTTTACGGCAGCGGGAAATCTTAAAAATTTGAAATTCAATAAAATATATACATCCATAATTGAGCATCCTTTTACGGTAGATGAAAAAAATGAGAACAAGGATTATACAAATGTAAAGTTGTTTGAAGCAGCTAAAAACAATCCTAAAATAATTGCAAAGCAAGTGGAAGGAAGCAATCTTTTAGCCATTCACTACCTTTTAAAATATAAATCCGCTTACGAAAGCAAGTACGGGAAAAATGCCGCGCAGATTTGGCACGATGCATTCGGACAAAGAATGAAGTCTCCGGAGATAAAAAAGAAGTCGGTTCGTTTCGGTTTTACATACACTGTAAATGACAACCCGTATATACCGATGGATAATATTTATTTGGATCCTTCTTTCGGTTACATCCGCGTTGAAGGTTTGGCAGATGATGTGGAGGGAGCCGTTGATTTCCTAAATGATCAGTTTATTAATTTCGTTCCCACAAAAAAAGAATTTGAAAAGGCAAAGAAGAAACTGTCGATAATTGAAACGATGGCGCGAGGGAATAAAACAAAAAAACTCTTCAACTCAAAATTGAATGAAGTACTTTACAAACCTGAGAAATATAAAGAAAGTAAAAATGAACTTACTTTTGAAAATCTTTTGCAATTCGGCAAAGATTATTTTACTCCCGGCAATATGATTATCTCGGTAGTGTCTCCGGAGTCACCGGAAAATATTGAAAAGTATTTTAATAATTTTTCTTCGCCTGATAGCACACAACTTTTTTCCGGATCGGGTTACTACAAAAAATTTAAGTCAATAACTCACCCCGTAAAAATCGATACAAACGGAGGAGGCGAGCAGGCATATCTGTATTTCGGATTCCAAAAAGAAATCCAACAAAAAGAAAAACCTTCCATTCTTGCATTATCTTTACTGCTGAGGAACGACCTGATATTTAATATAAGAGAAAAGCAGGGGTTAGCTTACAGAATGGGCGCAGGGGTGAAGATAATCGGGAATAAAGCAATGTTTTATATTAATATGGGAACACGACCCGAGAATGTAAAAAAGCTGATCCCTCAGTTTCCTAAATTGTTCCCGCCCGAATTTGCAGACAGCATAACAAGTGATAAGCTGAAAAAAGCGGTTAATATGTATCTGGGCAGAATGATGTTCCGCAGACTTTCCAGCATAAATCAAGCCTATTATTTGGCACACTCGCTTTACTTTTTCAACGATATAAATTACGATAATAAATTTTTAACGGCGCTTAAAAATGTTACGTTAAAAGAAGTAAAAGCGGTTGCGAAAAAATATTTGAAAGTTGAAAATCCTGTTGAAATTTATATTAGATAATATCCTAAAAAAAGATTTTTAAAAAAAATATCTCCGTATACCCGCTTTATCGGGTATAATAAATTGATAAGGAAAACAAAATGAGAAGAATAATATTCGGTGCTTTATTTTTTATATTAGTGACGATTCAATTAACGGCTCAAACCAAGGTTATTCATCACAATATAACTGCAGAGGTAAACCCAGCTAAATCATTCTTGGATGTAACCGACGAAATAACGATTCCTGCAGCGTTTTTGAAAAAAGACTTAACGTTTTTGATAAACCGAAAATTTACTGCGGAATCACTATCGGATAACATAAAATTAAAGATGATACAAAAATCGGTTTCGGCAAAAGACGTTGGAATGGACAGGGAAAGTGACGAGATATTTGATAAACTTATGCTTTCAAAATATTCGGTTACCTTCTCAAATACAGGAGGTAAAGATTTAATTTTCAGTATTCGATATAAAGGAACAATCGCGTCGGAAATTGAACAGAGCAAAGAAAATTATCAGCGCGGTTTCAGTCAATCTCCGGGGGTCATTTCATCAAAGGGTGTTTACCTTGCCGGTTCTACTTATTGGGTTCCCGCATTTGACGAACATTCAACTTCTTTTAGTTTAACGGTCAAAACTCCGAAGGGTTGGAAAACAGTTAGCCAGGGCAAGCGAACGGTGAATAGGGACAAAGGAAAATTTCATATAGATAAATGGGAATCCCCGACGCCTCAGGAAGAAGTATTTTTAATTGCCGCTAAATTTACCGAATATAACTACCCGGCAGGTGCCGTAACAGCTATGGCTTTTTTACGCGAACCTGATGACGGTTTGGCGAATAAGTATCTGGAAACAACCGCACAGTATTTGGAAATGTACCGCCAATTAATCGGGAAATATCCATATTCAAAATTTGCACTTGTAGAGAATTTTTGGGAGACCGGTTACGGCATGCCTTCCTTTACCCTTTTAGGTGAAAAAATAATCCGTTTGCCTTTTATTCTGCATTCTTCATATCCCCACGAGCTGCTTCATAATTGGTGGGGAAACAGCGTTTATGTGAACTTCAAAAAAGGTAATTGGTGCGAAGGTTTAACGGCTTACATGGCTGATCATCTAATAAAAGAACAGCGCGGACAGGGCGCGGATTACCGAAAATCTGCACTGCAGCGTTTTACGAATTACGTAAACCCGGCAAATGATTTCCCCATTTCAAAATTTATTTCCCGCTACGACGGCGCAAGCGAAGCAATCGGCTACGGCAAAACCTTGATGATGTTTCATATGTTAAGAAGAAAAGTCGGAGATGACAATTTCAAAAAAGCATTGACCGTCTTTTACAGAAAAAACAAATTTAAAAAAGCTTCGTTCGATGATATAAGAAAAGCATTTGAAGAAGTAACAAATTTAGACTTAAAAGATTACTTTAATCAATGGGTGAACAGAAAAGGCGCGCCTAAATTGAGCCTTGAAAACATACACCAAAAGAAAACTAACGGGAGGTATAATTTAAGTTTTACGTTAAAACAGACACAGCCGGCTAAAGCATTTGTGCTTGATGTTCCGGTTGCTTTTTTAACAAAGGACGGCTTGCACACGAAAATATTCCATATTAAAAATAAATCGGAGACGTTAAATATTAACTTAAAATCCAAGACCTTGGAAGTAATAGTCGACCCTCAATTTGACGTATTCAGAAGATTGGACCCGAATGAAATACCGCCGGCTTTTTCTAAGGCTTACGGCTCGAAAAAGACATTGATTTTGCTTCCGGATAAATCGGATGCAAAATATTCGTTGTATAAAAACTTTGCCGATAGTTGGATAAAAGGAAACGAAGGGAAATACATAGTCAAGCCGGATAATGAAGTAAATGAACTGCCTAAAGACAAAGCGGTTTTGCTGCTTGGTTTCGGAAATAAGTATGCTCCCCTTTTCAACAAGGGTATAAGCAGATACGGTTCAAGCATAAGCGGGGTTGCCGTAAAATTTGGAAAGAATAAAATAGATAAAGGAAAAAACAGTTTCCTCATTTCAATTAAGAATCCTAAAAATCCCAATGAAGTAGTTATGCTTTTGGGAATAGGAAAATCAGAGGCTATACCGGGATTAGTTAGGAAGCTCCCTCATTACGGAAAGTACAGTTACCTTGCATTTGAAGGTGACGAGCCGACAAATATTGCGAAGGGACAGTGGGCTGTAGTAAACTCACCTTTGGTTGCATTTCTTGACCCGCTGGCAAAAGACATAAAAGTAAAGCTCAAAAAAAGAAAAGCACTTGCTTATTTGTCCCCGGTTTTTTCAGCAAAGAGGATGATGCGGCACGTTAAATTTTTAGCTTCCGATAAACTGAAAGGAAGAGGACTCGGTACACCCGGACTGGATACCGCAGCGAAGTACATAGCCGATAAATTCAAAGAATACGGATTAAAACCCGGCGGTGATTACGGCAGTTTTTTCCAAGCCTGGCAGGCAAATGTTAAGGGAAAAAAAGGAGAATTAACATTAAAGAATGTCATCGGTGTAATACCCGGAACTGATGAAAAATTAAAAGACCAGGCGGTAGTTATTTCTGCACATTACGATCATTTGGGATTAGGATGGCCCGATGTTCACAAAGGTGATAAAGGTAAAATCCACAACGGAGCGGACGATAACGCGAGCGGAGTTGCTGTAATGCTTGAACTTGCAAAGATTTTGTCCGGTTCAATGAAACCCGCAAGAACAGTGATTTTTGCAGCCTTTACAGGCGAAGAAGCCGGACTTTTGGGCTCCAAATATTTCATTAAACACTATAAACTGTTTCCCGCTAAAAATATTTTCGCCAACCTGAATTTGGATACCGTGGGAAGATTATTCGGGAATAAGTTATTGGTGCTTAACGGCAACACAGCAAAAGAATGGAAATTTATTTTTATGGGAATTGAATATGTAACGGGTGTGGGAATTGATATGGTTACACAGCCGCTTGATGCCAGCGACCAGGTGTCTTTTGTTGATGCGGGAATTCCTTCCGTACAATTTTTCAGCGGACCTAATACCGATTACCACAGACCTACCGACACTTTCGATAAAATGGACCCTGAGGGAATGGTGAAAACAGCAACGGCTGCAAAAGAAGCAATTGAATATCTTTCGGAAAGAGAAAACCCGATGCCGTTTACCGGGAAAAGAAAAGACGGGCTAAAATCCCCGCCGAATAAAGTTAAAAATAAAACGGCAAGGAGAGTAAGCACCGGTACGATTCCCGATTTTGCATTTTCAGGTGAAGGCGTAAAAGTCGGCGGTATTGTGCCTAACTCACCCGCGGCAAAAGCAGGCTTAAAAAAGGGAGATATCATTACAAAATTTAGCGGCAAAACGGTAACTAATTTAAGAGATTATTCAAACCTCCTTAAATTACACAAACCCGGTGATGTTGTTAATATTGAATATTTAAGGAACGGTAAGACAAAGAAAGCAAAGTTGAAGCTAGCGGAGAGATAAGGAAAATCAATTTTCTATTTTAATTTTTTTTAAAAAACCCTTAACTTGTAAATATATAGCTATAGATTTATTTTAAGAATCAAATTGTAAGATATAAAGAAAAGAAGTTATTTAATGTCCTTAGCAGAAGATCTACAAATACCTAAGAATAATTTAAATGAGTTTAAAGATATTACTCAAAAAATTCTTGAATATTTACCGAATGTAATAAATGAAGAGAAAGAATTCCGCAACTATAAATT
Source organism: uncultured Ignavibacteriaceae bacterium (assembly GCA_964486645.1). Lineage (GTDB taxonomy): Bacteria > Bacteroidota > Ignavibacteria > Ignavibacteriales > Ignavibacteriaceae. The sequence goes on from CAZAOG010000017.1 coordinate 23,882, forward strand.
ATGCTCTTCAAATATTGCTGGTACAAAAAAACAAATTCGACCTTTTAATATTAATTTGTTATTAAGAGAAGCTGAAGATTTTACAGATAAATACGATACTTTTTTGAATATATTAGAAAATTTAAAAATCAATAAGCGAAATTTTGATGAGGGAGATTACCAAGTAGTCGATAAGACAATTTATACTATTCAACAAGTAATAGGAATAGGGCTAGATTTATTTGTCGAAAGCAACAGCGCACGAAAGCATGTTGGAAACAGATTTGAAGAATTGATAAGAGTTTTATTATCTACTATTAATATTTCATTAAAAAAGATAATTATTAATATTCCTTACGAAACGGAAGAGGGTGAAAAATTTTACAAGTGTGAAACAGATGTTGTAGTTTCGCCATTCAATGAAGTTAAATCAAATTCCAAAAATATTGACCAAAATGAATTAATTATATCATTGAAAACAACAACTAAAGATAGAATGCCTAAAATTTTTATCGACAAAATATTATTAGAAAATTTTCTTCAACATCCAATTCGTGTTGTTGGTATTTCTCAAAATGATATACAACGTAAAGGTGATGATAAAATAAGTTATACTTTTGTATCTAATCTGTTTATGGTTTATACAAGATTTTTAATTCAACTTGAAGGATATTATTATCTTGATAGACCCTCTCGCGCCCATGAAAGCCCCTTCAATCAATATATATTTCCTTTTTCTCGTTTTTTACTTGATGATATTTGGAAGTTTCTTCGAACGTAGTTTTTTTCGTCTTTTAATGGCTTCAAACTCATCTTTTTGTGATGCTATTCTTTTAATGATTGTTGTATTACTTACACGTTCTTTAATAATTTGGCAAAATTCTTTTTCTAATTCTGTACCAAACCATTTTCTATTAAACGCTTCAGCTACTGCATAAGTTGTCCCAGAACCGCCGAATGGATCAACCACAATATCAAATTCATTTGAGGATGATAAGACACATTTTTTGACTAATTCAACAGGCTTCTGCGTGCTATGGCTTGTCTTTTCCCAGGAACCATTTGACAATGTCGGAATTTCCAAAACATCTTTCGGTTTTGCTCCTTTTGGATGAGGTTTCCAAATGTATTTTTTCCCATTCCCTTTATTATATTGGGAAGTTTCAGCTTGTGGATGAACTGGATATGTTAAAGTGTGTTCATTATAAGGTATACGAACTTCGTCGAGATTGTAAGTAAATTTTTTACTCTTTCTAAAGTGTAAAATACTTTCGTGAGAACGTCCCCAGTCATTACCTAAATTCGCTTTATTTCTATAGAACCAAACTAACCATTTGCAGCCATTAAATAAATGACTTGCAGCCCATTTAATATCAGCCAATATTTCTGAAAATCCACAAATGAATAGTGCTCCAGTTGGTTTTAAAACGCGGTGTGCTTCCTTGATCCACATCATGCTCCATTCAACGTATTGCTTTTGTGATTGAAAAGTATCCCATTCAGCTTTTTTAATATTATAAGGCGGATCAGCAAAAATTAAATCAATAGATTCATCTTCAATCGAGTTGAAAAATTTTAGAACATCTAAATTATATAATTTACCCAATTCAGTTTCAAAAAATGGTTTAGGAAATGGGTCTATTGCTTTTCGAGTTGAAAATTCTAATTGTAGTTCTTTAACAAAAGAATTCACTCTTTCAACAGGATAAACTCTGTAATTATTGATAGGATGCCTAAATGATTTAAATTTCCCATTTTTATCCCATCTTCTTAAAGTTTCTTTATTAACACCTATTATTTTCGCGGCTTCAGCAATAGAATATAGTTTTTCCATAGTTTCCCTAAGTTTACACAACATTATACAACTATATACGAATATAATATCTGAAATTTATTTTGTCAAGAAGCATATATAACAAATGCCAACTGGTTATACCTAATTGTTAGCGTAAAAATCACGAGGTTGTCTCAAAAGCACAACTTGAGGTAGTTTCTTTAGTGAGAGTTGGTTTATCCCCGAATCACTGACAGAGGAGGAACATTTAATATTTTTTAATATTTCCGTAAAAATTCATTAACCGCATTTATAAACTCTTTCGGTTTTTCAATATGAGTGTTGTGTCCGGCGCTATTTATAATCGAATGATTTGCATCGGGCATTTCTTTTACCATTTCCATATTTATATCGGTGAATTTTTGGTCAAACTCTCCCGTAATTAAAAGAGTCGGCAAGGATAAATTCTTCAGTTCGTTAAACAAACAAGGCATACTTCCGGTACCGAAGCCAAGTAATGAATTTACAAGTCCGATTTTGTTGTTCCGCCTTTTTTGATTTTTTATCAAATTATACTCTTCTTCAGGCAGTTTTTTAAGTGAATAAAAAATTTCTTTTTTTAACCAAGAATCAACAAATTCATCAATAGAATGAGTTTGAATAAATTCGGCAAGAACTTTGTCTTGTTTTTTTCTCATTTCTTTTTCATGTTCATTTTTTATTCCGTATGTAGAGCTTTCCAGGATTAATCCTTTAAGCATATTCGGGTGTTTGGCGGCAAAAGAAAGTGCAAGTCTTCCGCCCATTGAATAACCGCAAAGTGTAAATTTTTCTTCGGTAAAACAGCCGGTTATTTTTTTTATTTGTTCGATTAGCGAATCTGTCTTGTAGTATTTTAACTCATCCGGACAGTCGCTTTTACCGTGTCCGATTATATCTATGGAAACAGGAATGAAGTTATTGTTTACCAAGGGAATGATTTTATTCCAATCCTTAGCCGAGCCGGAGAAACCGTGCAGAAAAAAAATGTAATTATTATCTTGAGTAATAAAGGAGGGGAATTCAACGTTAAGGTTTAAATTGTTAAAATTAATTATCAAAGGCTTGCCTGACTTTTCTCCAGAATTGTTCTCTTATTTTAAAAGATTGTGCCGAATCGGTTTTAATTTCAAGTACCTGTAAGTTTTTGTTTTCGGCTGCGGAAATAAAAGATTTTCTAAAATGGTTCCAGCTTTTAATCAATGTATATTTAACCCCGTATCCTTTAATTATTTTGCCAAAATTTAAATAGTGGGACGTTAAAAAATATTTTTCAAATACATTTTTATATTTTGAAATCGGAAGAACTCTAAAAATACCTCCGCCGTTATTATTTATTAAAATAACAGTTAACCGTATAGATTTATTCTTGGACAATAAAAGTCCGTTTAAATCATAATAAAAAGCAATATCTCCGGTTAATAAAAAAGTATTTTTTTTACTCTTTTCCGCGATTCCCATGGCAGTTGAAATTATACCGTCAACGCCGCTTGCACCTCTGTTATTATAAACGGTAATTTTTTTATATGTTCCGGAAGCAAAGTAATCAAAATCCCTGATGGGCATGCTGTTCGAAAGCATAATGTTCGATTTAGGAGGAATTAAATCTATAACTTCGTTAATTATTCTGCTTTCTACCGGAAAATTTGCATTTGATATTAGTTTATCCTTTATGCCTTCGGTTATTTTATCCGCTCTTTTAAATGAGTTTAACCATTCACTTTTAACCGGTTTTTTATTTATCCTATTTATTATTTCTTCGCAAAATAAAGACGGTAAATAGTTAAACGAAGCCGTTGTGTTATTGGTAGGGTCAAAGATATCCCCGAATTCATTAATTAAATATTTTTGACATTTAATTTTTGTGAGATAATCTTCCAAACCTTTCGATGTAACGGTTCTGCCGAAGTGAAGGATTATATCCGGTTTGTGTTCGGCAGAAAATTTCACACTTCTTAAAAAAGCATCGAAATTTGAAATTAAATTTTTGTTGGAATTTACATTGAATCTTAATTGAGAAACTCCGTCAGCAAGAACCGGATAGTTTAATTTTTCTGCAAGCCGAACAACTTTTTTGGCAAAATCGTCTCTGTAATTTTCGGGACCTACAATTATAATCCCTTTTTCGGTTTTATTAAGTGTATCAGATAAGTTATCAAAAAGCTTTTTATTAAAAATAGGTTCTTTTTGTCTTTTTGATTTTTTAAACGCTATTGGTTCTTTACTTCCGGCAATATCGTAAAGTGATTTACTTATTACATTTGTAAAGGCATCCGGTTCGAAGGGTTTATCGAACGGAAAATTTAAGTGAACCGGTCCGGGATTTTTATAAAGGGAAACATAAACGGACTCACGCGCGGTTTTTCTAACGTTTCTGATTTCCTCACAATTTATCTTAGGCATGCCTAAATCTTTGAAAAAGCGAATATGATTCGCATAAATGTTCTGCTGATTAATTGTTTGATTAGCACCTCGCTCTAAAAATCCGGGAGGTCTGTCGGCGGTGCAGACTATTAAGGGGATTCTTTGTTTATATGCTTCGATTATTGCAGGATAAAGTTCTGCCGTAGCGGTGCCGGAAGTTGTAACCAAAACTATCGGTTCGTTTTTAACCTTAGCCAAACCCAAAGCAAAAAAAGCGGAACTTCTTTCGTCTATCGAGACATATTTTTTTATTCTTTTGTCAGAAGCAAATGCGAGTGTTAACGGCGTGTTTCTTGAGCCCGGCGAGATGCAGGCAACCTTTACTCCGTTTGCCGCAAGCTCGTTTACAAATGCCGATGACCAAATAATGTTTTTATTTACACTAATCTTTTTCATCAAATAAATTGAGGATTGCTTTAAGTTTTATTTCTGTTTCCTCAAATTCTGTATTTGGATCGGAACTTGCAACTATTCCGCTGCCTGCAAATGCAGTTAATTTTTTCTCGTCTGTTACAGCGGACCTTAATGCAACGGTGAATTCACCTTCATTAAAGAAATTAAACCAGCCGATCACACCCGTATACATCCCTCTTTCATAATCTTCAAATTTATTAATAATTGAAAAAGCTTTTTCTTTGGAAACCCCGCAAATGGCAGGGGTCGGATAAAGTTTTGTCAGCAGATCAAACGGCGTAAAACCGTTTTTTAATTTTGCGGAAATGCGGCTGTGTAAATGCTGAATGTTGTTCAATTTTTTTATGGTATACTTATTCTTTATCTCAATATTTTCGGTCGAGTTTTCAATCGAATTTTTGATGTGTTCAATAACAAAATTATGTTCGTTGATATCTTTTTGACTGTGCAGTAATTTTTCTTCGAATATTCTGTCTTCGTTTTCGTCTTTGCCTCTCGGAGCCGACCCGGCAAGCGCGTCTATCTCAACCGCGCCGTTATTAAATTTTGCCAATCGTTCAGGGGTAGATCCGAAAAAGAAAGAATTATTTTTATGAAAAATAAAAAAATGGCAAGAAGGGAAAACGGCGGTCAGCTTATTATGTATGTAATTCCAGTTTGGTTTGTCAACAAGGTCTAAAGAAATTTTTCGTGAAAGAACTACTTTGTCAATTTCATTTTTACTTATTAAATCCAAAATAGAACCGACTTTATTTATCCAGTTTTGTTTTTCGGCTTTTCCGTTTGAGCTGATTTTATTTTTAAAAACGCTGTTGTTTGATAAATCGACTTTAGTAGTCTCGAATATATCGGTCAAATCATTTTGAATTAAAATTAATTTCTTATCAATTTCTTTAAGCGAATTATAAAATGTATTGAATATTAAGCCTGAGAAATCACCTTTTTTAATAAATAAATATTTGGGTATAAACCAGTTGGATTCGTTAAAATCATCCCAAAGTTCGGAGTTGTTGTCAGTTATAAATTTCATACCTCCAACAAACAACGGAATGTTTTTCGAGAATTCATTTCCCCAGTTTTCTATTATATTGTTGCGGAGTTTGTTTATAAAAGAAGATATCTTTGTGGTATTATTTTTTATATCGTCATTAAACGAATAGACGGAATCAAAGGCTAAGATTTTAAAATCCTCGTCGGGTTTTTCAAATATGAAGGAAGGAGTAAAAGCTCTAACCTTTTCAAAAATTAAATTTAAATTTATGTTCTTGTTGGGATAAACAAAACTAACCAATGTATCTTCGTTAAGTTCTGCTTCGGACGTATTTGCCTTTTCGGCGTAAAATGTCTTGAACGATTCAATAAAATCTGTAATAATTTCTTTCATCAGAATAACTTTGTTGTAAACAACAAATATAACTTTTAGTATCTAAGATTTCAATTTTAAGAAAAG
>CAZAOG010000018.1:0-5289 GCA_964486645.1 uncultured Ignavibacteriaceae bacterium
CCTAAAGGTCGTGGCTATTTCCGTCAGTTGACGGATAATATTTTGCGTAAGGTGAATTATTTATTGAAACGTTATCTCTTCTTGCTACGGGAAAGTCTATCGTTTCTACTTTAAATTATCTTTATACTGATCGACTAAATTATATCTTTCGTTCGCGTTTCCGTTCTCTAATTTTAATACGCCCCTTGGACAAACAGCAGCGCAAATTCCGCAGCCCACGCACGATGCACGTACGATGTTTTCGCCTCTTTGAGCGTATGCGCGGACATCAATTCCCATTTCACAGTAAGTAGAGCAATTTCCGCAGGAAATGCAAAGATCACCGTTTGTAGTAATTCTGAATCTGGATTTAAAACGTTGAATAATACCCATGGTTGCAGCCAAGGGGCATCCGAATCTGCACCAGATTCTATTGCCCATAATCGGATAGAATCCCATTGCAACCACACCCGAAAAGATTGAGCCGATTAAAAATCCATAAACTTTAGAAAATGCAGATGATAGTTCACCTAAAACAGCGCCTTCCATAGCCGAATTTATCCAAAGTAAAGCCGTTGTAATTATAATAAATACAAGTACGGAATAAATCATCCATTTTTCTATTTTCCAGGCTTTTAAAGATTTATCGGATAAATGTCTGAATGGATCGCCTGCTGTTTCCGCTAAACCGCCGCATCCGCATACCCACGAACAGTACCATCTTTTACCGAAAAAATAAGTTAGAATGGGAGTAGCAATAAACGTCATTATCGCTCCCCAAAAAATCATAAAGTAACCGATGCCTCCGCTGCTGAACAAACCGTCTACGGTACCCGGAAACAAGTATTGATATTTAAGGGGCCAAAAATAACTAAAATAAAATTCCGGCTGATTAAGTTTAAGCAATATAGCAGGAATTAAGTAAGCAAATCCCAATTGGAAAAACATAATAGAGAACGTTCGTATTATTTGATAGCGGTTGTGTCTGTACTTTATTATCATTCTTACACCCATTACCAAAATCGCTAATGTGTAAAACGTACCGTATAAGAACCATTGGTCGGATTTAATTCCTCTTATCGAATAGCTTAACGAATCGAATAATCTGATCCAGTTTTCAAGCAGATAGGGGAACCAATAAAGGATAATATAAAACCCCGCAATTAAAATACCTGCAAACCAGGCAATTGAACCTTTATAAGTAATATTGCTGAAAAATATTTTATTGTTTTTAATTCCCGGAGGTGCTTCTTTATAAACAGGTATACAGTATGTTAAAGCTCCGATTATGCTTAATCCGATACTAAGGAATAAAAATAACATAGGCGCGGCAGCGGAGATACCAGTTAAACTTACGAGCAGCATTAGTATACCAAAACTAAATACGGCAATCCCGATTTTTTTAATTAATTCTAATTGTTTGTTAGGTTTATAAATTTTCAGATTTTGAATTTGTAGTGGTTCCATTTACCTTCCTGTTATGCAAAAGTTTTTTCTGTTTCTGAATTTATTTTGTTATTCGGATTTTGTTTGTAATATTCTTTTAAGATCAGTGATTCGTATTTTGTATAAAATTCGGGGTCGAAATTAGCTGTCTTTAAATTTTTAACCGCATAATCAATTGTCTTTTTGTTTTTGATCCATCCTTCAAATACTTTCTGTCTTAGCCTAATCCCGAAAACGTTTACTCCTACAATTGATCTGTCGTTTTCTCTGTAGACAATTCTTAAGCTATGCTTCATTTCATCATCCTGCCAAAGAAAAGTTTGTTCACCTTTACGCCGAATGTTGCTTACAAAACCGTATGTCTGAAATTCGATATCCAAGAACTTAGCGGAATTAAACCAGATGCCTCTTTCGTATTTTGTTCTGTTTCCGCAAATTGTTTTTGCAAGAGTTTCTCCGTGCATTTTTCCTGTGTACCAAAGTTGTTCGAGCCTGTTTCGTCCGCCTTCTTTTGTTGCTTTAATTTCAACGCAATCTCCGGCGGCATAAACATCGGGAATATTAGTTTCTAAATATTCGTTAACCAAGACACCTCTGCCGGTTTCAATTTTAGAATCTTTAACCAAATCAATATTCGGATGAACTCCGGGTGTAAGACCGACAAATTGGCATTCTATTTCATCACCCTGATCGGTAACTACTGCCCGCACTCTACCGTCTTCGCCTGCTAATATTTCTTTCAAATTAGTTTTTAGAATTAAATCCATTCCGTGCTGCAAAATTTCTTTACAGACCAATTGAGAGTCTTCCTTTGGAAGGATGTTATCCCAAAAATAATTTTCTCTAATTAAAAAAGTAACGTGTATTCCTCTTGAATGAAGCATCTCGGCAAGTTCAATTCCGATTAAACCTCCGCCGACAATTACAGCGTGTTTTACATTTTTTGAATTTTCTTCGAGTAATTCCAAATCTTGTTTTGAGTATAAACCTTGAACTCCGGGCAAGTCTTGTCCCGGCCAGCCGAATTTATTTGAATGTGAGCCGGTTGCGATAACAAGTTTATCATAAGAAATCGTATCACCGTTATTGAGAGAAAGAGATTTTTTTTTGGTATCGATTTTATTGACGTGAGCATAAACGAGATTAATTTTATTCTTTTTCCAAAACCAGTCTTCGTAGGGTTTTGTATCTTCAAATCTCATATGTCCCATATAAATGTACATAAGCGCGGTTCGTGAGAAGAAGTACTTTGTTTCACCGGAAATAACGGTGATTTTCATATCGCTTAGTTTTCGCACGTTCCTGGCTGTAGTTATTCCGGCAATTCCGTTACCTATTATTACAAGGTGTTGCATTGTGTCCTCGCAAAGTTTAAGAAGTTTTGAATATAAATATTATGTATTAAGTGATTACTAAGTGTCGTATTGTTGACACGGAATTTATAAAAATTTAATTGTGATATAAAACAAATATTGATGAGTCGAACCTGCCTGCACGTAGCCCCGCCTCCCAAAGTCCTACGGCGGGCAGGCGTTTCGGCATAGGCAGGTCTAAAAAGGTTAATTATGAGAAAACCGGGTAAAAATTTTGAACAAAAAAAGAACATAATTTTGTTAAACATACCTTTTTAGAGCAGACTCATCGATAATTCGTAAAAAAGTTATTTCTTTATTTTAAACACGGAATCAATCACGGTACCGTCAACCCATTTTATAACAGCTATTACTTTGTTTCCATCTATTTTGGGCTTCGCGGGTGCTCCTCCACAAATTTGATAAACTTCTTCTTTTAGTTCGGTAATTGTTTTTATGGGTAGATTTGATTTCTTAACTTTTTTAATGAGGTCTTGTCTTTTAGGATTTACGGCTATTCCTCTTTCGGTAACTATTACGTCAATTAATTCTCCGGGTCCGCAAAGAGTCGTAACTTTATCTATTATCACAGGTATTCTGTCTCTAAAGGAAGGTATTGCAAGAATCGTACATTTTGAATAAAGACAGTTTTGCCAGCCGCCAATACCGTGCAGCAAATATCCGTCGGAGTGGCTTACTACGTTTGCGTTAAAATTAACATCTACTTCGGTAGCACCGAGGACTGCAACGTCAACCATAGAAGCAAAGTTTCCTTTGCCGTGGAAATTGTAACTTGTAAAGGGACTTGTATTAACATGATTGGGATTTTCTCTCATACTTCTAACACCTTCAAGGTCAAAGGTTTGTCCGTCAAGTATATAATCAGTCAATCCTTCTTCGAGTGTTTCCACCAAATACTTGGTACTTCCGCCGCGCATAAATCTTGCCTTTACGTTTTTCTTTTTCATTCTTTCTTTTAAATAAAGAAGAAAAGCGAGGTTGGTTCCTCCCGCTCCGGCTTGAAGTGAAAATCCGTCTTTCATAATTCCCGCTTCATCGATAAACCGGGCGACATATTCTGCAATCAATAATCTATCCGGTGATTTTGTAATTTGAGTAGTACCTGAAACAATTTTTGAAGAATCGCCGAGTGAATCAACTTTAACTACAAAGTCAACGTTGTTTCCTTGTATTTGCCAAGGTATGCAGGGAAAGGGGACAAGATTATCGGTAACTACTATTACTCTGTCGGCATATTCAGAGTCGGCAAGTGCAAAACCTAAAAGCCCGCAAGCGGATTTACCCGTTACCCCGTTTGCATTTCCGAATGGATCAGCGGTTGGAGAGGCAATAACGGCAATATCAATATGAACTTCACCGTCCTGTACAGCAGCATATCTTCCTCCGTGCGAACGCAGAACACCCACACCTTTCATTTTTCCTTCAGAAGCAAATCTTCCCAAAGGACCGTTCATACTTCCTTCGATGTGGTGGATAGTTCCGTCTTCTAAATATTTTATCAAGTGGCTATGAACAGGAAAAGAAGCACTCGGAAACCAGCGGATATTTTTAACGCCCATTTTTTTTATCGTGTCGAAAAGCAGGTTTGTAAGTGCATCTCCGTTACGCAAGTGGTGGTGAGTGGATATAGTCATTCCGTCTTTAAGTCCGGCTTTTTTAAGAGCATCTTTTAGACTATTTGCAAGTTTATTTCCGTCCCACGGATAGTTAACGCAACTCCGTACAGGTGCTCCGGTTTTATTGCCCTTGGGTAAATATTTATTCACACCTTGGTAAGGAATTTGTTTTTGTCCGTTTACTTGTGTCGGGACTAATCTGTTTGCTGCGTTTTTGATTAATTTCATTGTATATATTGCTTTTTGTTGTATTGCTGTATTGTTGTATTGCTGTATTGTTGTATTGCTGTATTGTTGTATTGTTGTATTGTTGTGTTGTTTGTTTGAATTTTATCTTAGTTTAAAATTTTAGTTTTGTATTTGTATAGTTAATTAAATGATGTATAGATTTAGGTAGTTTTTGTAATTCGTTATTAATATATTCATATTCTTTCAGGGTTACTAAATTTCGTACTTTTGCTTTTTCAACCCAATCCAAAGATTCAAAAAGAGAACCATAACTGTATCTGTAAAATTTTACTTTATCTTTTTTGTGATAACGTCCAAAGCCTTCCGCAATATTTGCTGAAATTGAATCGACTGATCTTACATATTGTTTACCGACCGTATCTTTTGCAAAATAATCCCATTTTAAAATAATGTCCCAAACAAGATTACTTAAATTAAAAGAAATATTATATGCTTCAATATCATTCAGAGTTAAAAATTTAGTTTCATCATTCATTTTAATTAAACCCTCTTTATTTAAAAAAACATTAATTAAAAAAAACTTTATTTCAACAATACAGCAATAAAACAATAAAACAATAAAACAATACAACAATAAAACAATAAAACAATAAAACAATACAACAATAAAACAATAAAACCTTTAT
>CAZAOG010000018.1:5389-6775 GCA_964486645.1 uncultured Ignavibacteriaceae bacterium
CAATAAAACAATAAAACAATAAAACAATACAACAATAAAACAATAAAACCTTTATTATCAATAGTTAACCGTTTATCCGATTAACTAATTCCATAATTTTCAATGCTCTTTTTACTACCGGTGCATCTATCATTTTACTTCCGAGTGAAACAACTCCAAGTCCCTGTTTTTCGGCTTCTTTAAAAGCCTTTACAATTTTTTTTGCTTTTTCAATTTCTTCTTCAGTAGGTGCGAATGCTTCGTGCACTACTTGTATTTGTCTTGGGTGAATACAGCCTTTCCCTTCAAATCCGAGAGACTTTGCTTCCAATACACTTTCTCTTAAACCTTCCATATTACTTACATCGGAATATACCGTGTCAATGGCTTGAACACCCGCTGCTTTTGCAGAATTTACAATCATTGACCTGGCGAATAAACTTTCTTTTCCTTCGTCGGTTCTTTGTGTGCCGATATCAGCCGTGTAATCCTCAAGTCCTATTGTTAAAGCACAATTAAGTTTTGAAGCGGAAGCAATCTGATAAGAATTTACAACTCCGAGTGCACTTTCAATAATCGGCATAAGATAGATTTCGTGTTCAATATTATTTATTTCTTTCAGTCTGTTTATTTCCGCCTCTACTTCTTTTATTTGCTCGGCTGATTCGCATTTTGGAATTAAGATAACTTGTACATTGTGAGGAATAACAAATTTCAAATCGGCAGTTCCTAAGGGCAGTTGATTTATCCTTACCATTCGTTCGCATCCGTAAAAATCAACGTTTCTTAATGCGTTTCGTACTAAATATCTTGCAGATTCTTTTTCATTAGGCGCAACGCTGTCTTCAAGGTCGAGAATAACTCCGTCGGGTTTATGCAAACCCGCATTGATAAAAAACTTGGGTGCGTTACCGGGTAAATATAATCTGCTTCTTCTCATTCTGTCTTTAGAAGTTCTTATTTTGTTTTTATGATTAAGGGGAAGAAGAAATTCTTTGTCTGCTTTTGGTAGTATTTTCTTAATTGTGTATTCAAATCTTGCCGCAATTACAAAAGGAAGCGCCCCGTAATCTTCCGCAAAAATATTTGCGTTTTTTATCTTGAAGAACCTGCACATTTCGGTAATCTGTTTTTTTATAGATTTACCGTACATCGAATCCACTTTGCTGTTAATATCAATTTTTAGTCCGCCGGACTTTTTTAATTGAATTTCGAATTTACAGTCGGATCTAATTTTTGGTGTATTCATTTTTTTTGTTGTTAAATTGCTGTATTGCTTTATTGTTGTATTGCTGTATTGCTTTATTGTTGTATTGCTTTATTGCTCTATTGTTTTATTGCTGTATTGTTTTTTGTTGTATTGCTTTATTGCTCTATTGTTTTATTGCTGTATTGTTTTTTGTTGTA
>CAZAOG010000018.1:6875-29653 GCA_964486645.1 uncultured Ignavibacteriaceae bacterium
TACAACAATATAACCTTACAACAAAATAACCCTACAACCATATAGCAATACAGCCATATAACAATATAACAATTAAATAATATTACTAAACATTTAATTTTTCCATAAAATCTTTCGCGTTAATATCTTCGCAATTCAAAATCGTATTTTTAATTTCATTTTGTTTTTCAACTGTTAATAATTCTGCAGAAAGGGAATTGAATTTAATTTCCAAATCCTCCATTGTCATAGGTTCCCTTGGGTCACCTTTCGGGTATTCCCTGTACTCCGAAAATTCTTTTCCGTCTTTGGTTTTTACTATAACTTTTGAAGGCTGTTTCTCGGGAAACATTTTTTCAAATTCTTCGGATGCTTCACCTTTTATTTTATCAATTACTTCCCAAATTCTCGGGTCTTTAAGTTTCTCATTTGAGAATGATTGTGTTGTAAGTTTTCCGTCGACAATTGCCGCAGCAACACAATAGGGGAGTGAATGATCCGCGGTCTCTCTCGATTCGGGACGGTATTTGTGCGGGTCGAAAAGTATGTCGCAGGCACGGGCAATTGTAGTTATCGTTACCGAATCAATATCGTCATATTTAATATCATTATTTTTGATTGCATTTAATACCGCGGTTATGTGAACATGGGAAAGTGCTTCGCAAGGAAATGCTTTCATGCTGCATTCCATAATTTTGTAGTTTTCACCAAGTCCGCCCAACAATTTATCCAAATTCCAGCCCCACTCTTCTTCGAATTCTCTTCCTTTCATTTTAATGGAATTCAATTTTTGTCCTTTTACATCCCATCCGAAGAAGCAATCCATAAATCCTTCTTTTCCTTCAAAAACAGCTTCGGTACCGGTGTATCCTTTTTGTGCCATCAAAGATGCAAACACACCGCTTTGCACAGCCATTGGGTCAACCGTATTTTTCATCATAGTTAATCTGCCCGCAGTCGGACAGCCGATTGTATGATTATGCGAGCCGTTTATTCCGATTGCGTTTATCATTTGGTCAACTGTAAGTCCCAATAGTTTTCCGGCAACAATAGGCGAAACAAATTGTGTTAATGTTGCGTGGTGCCATTTTCTTTCGCGTATTCCCGGTACTGCAAACTCGCAAAGTCTTTGTTCAAATTCATAGGCAAGTATAATTGCTACAATAACATCTTTCATTGAAGCGTCTGCAAGTTCGCCGACGGATAAAGCGGCGGGAATTAAGTCGGACGGATGCGCAGGATCCTCTTTCCAGTAAATATCGTTAAAGTCCAATGCTCGTATCATTAAAGAATTTACAAGCGTTGCGTTAACAGCGGGAATTTTCTCTCCGAAGCCGATAAGAGCAGCTTCTTCTTTACCGCCCATATTTTTGTAAATATCTCTTAAAATATTTACGTCTTTAGTGTGGTAACCTCCGTAAGCACAGCCGATAGAATCGTATAGAAATTTTTTGGCTGTATTAATAACTTCTTTTGGGAGGTCTTCGAATTTTAAGTTAATTGAAAATTCGGCAATTTGTCTTGAAATAGATTTTTCCATATTGTTTTTATTTATTAAGTTATGTTACTCATTATTTCACGCTCGTCTCGGCGACGAAGTCGTCTGAATTTATAGCCACGACCTTTAGGTCGTGGATTAGATATAGCAACCAAACACGGGCTTTAGCCCCATTCTATCTAATAATGTGGCTAAAGCCATTAGATTTTTTCTTAATTATTCCACGACCTGAAGGTCGTGGCAATTTAATGTAATGTTTTACGTAACGTGAGTTATTAATTAAATATTGTTTATAATTTTTTCTTTACCCAATTATTCAACCCGCCTGCAGCAATCAGTTCCTGTGCCGCTTTACCAAGCGGGTCAAAAGCATACTCTTTATTATTGAAAACCGCCTTAGAATTTTCAAAGTCAATTGTCACCGATTCGTTGGTATTAAACGTAAGTTTTTCAGTTCCGTATTTTGATTTCAAATCATTTACAAGCTCGGGAATTTCGATTAACAAAAATCCGTTGTTAAAAGCGTTCCTCTTGTATGTTTCGCTGAATGAGCCGGCAATTACCAATTTAATTCCTTTGTACTTTAGCGCTGTTGCTGCTTGCTCGCGAGAGCTGCCTGTACCGAAGTTAAATCCGCCTACAATTATGTCGCCATCATTAGCAATATTTTGGAATTCGGGGTCGTAATTTTCCATAGCAACATCAGCTTGTTGCTCGGGCGTCATGGTATCGTTGTAAGTGTACTTACCGGCATAAATTCCGTCTGTGTTCAAATTATCATAATAACAAAACAAAACGTTACCTTCAATTATTTTTGGGAAGCCATCAATTATTTCTACTGACTTTTTAGCCGCTTCTTTCGGGGTATTAATTTTAACTTTTTCATAAGTTATAGCAGGGCAATATTCCCAAGCGTAATCTATATATCCTGCAATTGCCGAAGAAGCGACAACAGCCGGAGAAGCTAAATAGGTATGTGCATTCGGTGAGCCCATTCTTCCCTTGTAATTTCTGTTGGTAGCTGATATTCCCACTTCACCGTCTTTCAGCAGCCCCATTCCGAGTCCGATACAAGGGCCGCAACCCGGCGGAAGAGGTATTGCTCCGGCTTCCAGTAAAGCATTCCAGTCACCTCTTAACTCGCTTTCTTTTTGAACCTGCGACGAAGCAGCGGCAATATAAAACTCAACACCTTCGGCAACTTTTTTGCCTCTCATAATTTCTGCAGCCTGGTGTAAGTCTTCCATTCTGCTGTTAACGCAAGATACCAAATATGCCTTATCAATTTTTATTCTTTCAGATTTTAGTTCGCACATTGTTTCCATAGTTTTAACGGAATCGGGTCCCGAAACCGAAGGCAGAACCGTAGATAAGTCAAGATTTATTTCTTTTGAATAAAATGCATCGCTGTCGGATGCTATAATATTTTTTTCTAATTTTTTAATACTGGATTTATTTATTCTTTCATTTTCACCGTAGATGTTTATTCTGTTGTAATACCAATTTATTGTAACTTCGTCAATCGGGAATACTCCTGCTAAAGCTCCCCATTCGGTTGTCATATTTGCAATTGTTAAACGGTAATCGATGGAAAGATTTGCAACGCCGTTTCCTGAGAATTCAACAACGTGGTTCAGTACTTCATCATTATTGAATTTACCGCAGAGAGTTATTATCACGTCTTTTCCCGAAACACCTTCGTTCAGTCTGCCGTATAAATTCACCTTTGCAACGGGCGGTACTTTCCACCATGTTCTTCCGGTTGCCCACACGGCGGCGGCATCGGTTCTGACTATCGGCGTGCCCAAACATCCAAGTCCGCCGTACATATTAGAATGACTATCGGAAGCAACGACCAATGTTCCCGGAAAAGCAAACCCTTCTTCGCACATAATTTGGTGACCGATTCCTCTGCCCGCAGGATAGAAATGAGTTCCGTGGGATCGAGCAAATTGTTCTATCTTTTTATACTTAGCCAAGTTTTTTTCACTTTTATCCTGAACATTGTGGTCCAAAGTAATTACAACTTGATTCGGGTCGAATATTTTTTCCGCACCGATGGAATTAAATTTTGGAATGATAGCTCCGGTGTTATCGTGCGTCATTACGTAAGCGGGTTTTATGTAAATGAAATCCCCACTGTAGACATTTTTATCTTTGGTCCTATCTACAGTGAATTTCTGTACGATTTTTTCGGTAAGTGTTTGCGGCATATTACTCCCTTTTTTATGCTCTGAATGGTTCAAAACTTACAAAATCTGCGTGATGTACAATTATTGATTCAACGCTTCTTTCAGCCAAATCCCCTTCTTTTGAATGATATGCAATTATGTGCTGTACTTCGGCAGGCAAACCGAACCTGTCGGCAATTGATACGCCGCTGAACGGGTGCCGCAAAAGTTTTCCGGCGTTGCTTGTTGTTAATTTCCCGTCAACTTTATCGTATTCAAATAATTTGCCTACGTCTATTAGTATTGCCCCTGCCGTTAAAATATCCATATCAATTGAAATCTCATCTCCGAAATTTTTTTTCATCCTGTTTGCTATTTCCACGGAAAGCTGCACGGCTGTTCTTTTGTGGTTCATAAATGAGATATTGCAGTCTTTAAGTAAAAGAGAAAATGGAATCTTTTGCAAGTCTTCTATTGATAAAATGCTGTTTTCAATTGCATAAATCCAGCATTTTAAAACTTTTTCTTTTAAATCCGGATTTTTAATCCATTCAATTTCCGGCCATATTTTCAGTACTTTTTCTTTCATAATTTTACGTACTTAATTATTTCATTAGTCATTTCCTGTGTTGAACAAGCGCCCTGTTCGAGAACTTCTTGAGAACCGCGAAGTTTCATCATATCGTAAGTTCTTACTTTTCCTTCTTCTATTACTTTTCCGATTGCGGTTCTAATTCTGTTTGCTTTTTCCGTTTCGTTCAAATGATCAAGCATCATGCACGCACTCATAATCATTGCAATAGGGTTTACTATCGAAGGATTAAAATTTTCATACTTTGGCGCCGAACCGTGGGTAGGTTCGAATATAGCGACTTCCTTTCCAATATTTGCGCTGCAGGCAAAACCAAGCCCGCCGATAAGTCCGGCGAACCCGTCGCTTACAATATCTCCGAACATATTTTCGGATACAATAATTCCGTAGTCTTCGGGATTTTTTGTCAGCCACATCATTTGTGCGTCAATGTTCGTTGTCCAAAGTTCAATATTAGGGAAGTTCGCGGATATTTTTCTTGCTTCGTCAAGCATAAGTCCGGATGTTTCTCTAAGTACATTCGGTTTTTCGCAGACGGTTAAATTTTTATATCCGAACTTTTCGGCATATTCAAAAGCCGATTGCAGTATTCTTCTGCAGGCGTTCCGTGTCATAATTCTGGAAGAAATTGCCAAGTCTTCTCCCGGAACATCTTTAAATTTTTTCATTTTCGGGTGCGTGTTAAAAGCATTTCTTACTTCCTCGGGCGGGTTCGTCCATTCAACCCCGGAATAGAGTCCCTCTGTGTTTTGCCTGAAAATAACGGCATCTACAATCGGTTCTTCCAAGCCCTCGTCTTTTCTTCTTACAAAATTCAGGGGGTTACCTTTAAAAGATTTACAGGGACGGATGCAAATATCCAAGTCAAAATGCTGTCTCAGTCCTACAATCGGACTAAAATAGACGTAACCTTTATCTTTTAAAGAAGCATCCAATTCTTCCAAAGCTTTATCTTTCGGTTTGCTTGTTATTGCACCGAACAATCCGATTTTATGTTCTGTTAACAGATCAATTGTTCTCTGAGGAAGAGGATTCCCTTGATTTTTCCAAAATTCCCAGCCTATATCGGCGTGTACGTAATCGGCTTCAAATCCGGCAGCCTTTAAAACTTTAATTGCTTCAGGTAGTACGGTTTTGCCTATACCGTCTCCGGGCATAGTTACAACAGTGGTATTCATAAATTTTCCGTTATTTTATAAAAATTTGTACATACAAAACATAGATAATTGAATGCATCTTATCAAGAAAAAGAAAATTTAGGTAAAAAATTGCGTTAAATTTGTTTCATAAATCACAAAAAAATGAATAACATGTATGTTTAAAAATATTTTATTTTAACTAATTATATTAAATTGGCTTTTATATTTGATATAATTAATTTCATATTTATTCTATTATACATAATCTAAATTGATGAAAAATACATACGATTGTCAACTCGAAGAAATAAAAGAAGCATTAGCTTTTCTGCAAACCAACATAAGCCAATTCGCTGACCGGTTAGAACTTACACCTGAAAAGAAATTACAATTAGAAAAGAGCAACAATATCTTATCTAAGTTAGAGGAGATGTACTTAAATTTCATAGTTCTTTCCGAATCGTCGCTGGATGTTATTTTTAAAATTTCGGCGATGGGTAAACTTATGTTTATCACACCTTCCATTAAGAATGCATTGGGTTATGAAGTAGACGAAGTGCTGGGTAAATCCTTTATAAAATTTGTTCCCAGAAAAGATATTAAAACGGCATTAAAAGGTCTTTCAAAGATATTTTCCGAAAATAAGCTGGAAAATTTTAAGCTGAATCTTATCCATAAAAATGGACAAATTATTCCCGCGGAAATTAATGCGGAAATAATAAATCTTGGCGGTGAAAAAAGAGGCAGGGGCACAATCCACTTAATATCCAACAGGTTGGAAACAGAAAATAAATTAAAACATACCGAAAATATTTTTGAAATAGTGTGGGAAAATTCATTAGACGGGATGAGGATAACCGATGAAAGAGGAGTGGTTCGTTATTGTAATAAGGCTTACGCCGAATGGGTGGGAAAAACGAAGGAAGAATTAATCGGCAGTCTTTTTACGGTAGTACATTCTGGTGAAGAAACGGTTCAATCGCTTAAACTTTATAAAGAAACCATGCTGAAGAATAAAATTGAACCTTATCGTGAATTAACGGCAAAATTTTGGAATGGTAAAACTGTTTATTTTGAAGCTACCAGTAAAATATTTAAGAATCCGGAAGGTGAGAAATTACTGCTGAGTGTTTTTAGAGATTTATCTGCTAAGAAAGCCGATGAATTATTGCTAAAGAAAAAAGATAATTTACTCCAAGGCATCGCGGAAGCTACAAAAAGTTTAATTTCAAGCAAAGATATTAACTTCGGTTTGAATTCTGCTATAAGAATATTGGGAATAGCAGCAGGAGTTGAAAGAGTTTATATCTATAAACATCAGGTTATTGAAGAGACGGAAGAACACTTTGCAAAACTTATGTACGAATGGACTTCGGAAACTGCCGAACCTCAAATGAACGAAGAATCTCTTCAAAGACTTTCGTATTCCAGATTTGCTACCTTGAATTTTTATGAAAGTTTCAAAGCCGGCAGATCACTAAATTTTATTATCAGCGATTTACCAAAAGAAGAACAGGATGTTTTTATCGACAAAAAAATAAAATCAATAATACTTGTTCCTATTTTAATTGACGGTAAATATTGGGGCTTTATTGGTTTTGACGAATTGGAAGAAGAAAGAGCTTGGACCGACAGCGACGAATATTTGTTGCATACAATGGCTTCCACAATTGCAGCCGTTTTAAAACGAGAACAGATACGTGAACAAATTGAGAAAAAGAATAAAGAACTTGATATAGCGGTAAAAAAAGCAGAGGCTGCCGTAAAAGCTAAAAGCGAATTCCTGGCATTGATGAGTCACGAAATACGAACACCGATGAACGGTGTAATCGGAATGACCGGTCTTTTGCTGGATACCGACCTTGACGAAGAACAGAAAGAATATGTTGAAACTATTAGAATAAGCGGAGAGCAACTGCTGGTTATAATTAATGATATTTTGGATTTCTCAAAAATTGAATCGGAAAAATTAGAACTTGAGAATCAGCCTTTTGATTTACGAGACTGCATCGAAGATTCGTTGGATTTACTTGCTGCAAAAGCAGCAGAGAAATCTTTGGACTTAGGTTATTTAATTGAAAACAACACGCCTATAACAATAAACGGCGACGTAACAAGATTAAAACAAATAATTATCAATTTGGTAAACAACGCGATTAAATTTACCGAAGAAGGAGATGTATTTGTCTCTGTCTCGGCCGAAAGTAAAACAGACGATGTGTACGAATTACTTTTTTCCGTGCAGGATACCGGCATAGGCATACCCGAAGATAAAATGAACAGGCTGTTCAAATCATTTAGTCAGGTGGATACTTCAACAACTCGTACTCATGGTGGAACCGGATTGGGACTTGCCATAAGTCAGCGGCTGGCTCACATGATGGGCGGCGAAGTATGGGTGGAAAGCAAATACGGAAAGGGTACTACTTTTTATTTTACAATTAAAGCAAAAGCCGAATCTTCAAAACAAAAAGTTTATCTTCAAGCCCAACCTCCGGAACTGATGAATAAAAAAATACTTATTGTAGATGACAATAAAACAAATAGAAGGATATTGAAAGTACAGACGGAAACTTGGGGAATGAAACCGACTGTTTTGTCTTCACCCAAAGAAGCCGCAAAACTAATTGAAAAAAACGAAAATTTTGATTTGGCGGTACTTGATTATCAAATGCCTGAAATTGACGGAATTGAATTGGCGAGGATAATAAGACAAAGTGAAAATTCAAAAGGAATACCGATAATAATTCTTTCCTCGATCTCTCAAAAAGAAGAACTCCAGAAAATAAATACAGAACTGGATATCCTGTTTTTAACAAAACCGATTAAACAAGCACAGCTTCAACAAATACTGCTTAAAGCCATTAAAGGTGAAAAAAGAGAAAAGAAAGTAAAAGTAACCCCTTCCAATCTTGATAAAACTTTAGCGCAAAAATATCCGTTAAGAATTTTATTGGCGGAAGATAATGTTGTAAACCAGCGGGTTGCAGTAAGGACTTTTGAAAAAATGGGCTATAGAGTAGATGTGGTTTCCAACGGGCAAGAAGCTGTTCAAGCCGTTAGAAATATTAGATATGATATTGTTTTTATGGACGTGCTGATGCCTGAGATGGACGGGTACGAAGCTACCAAACTTATTTTAGACGAACAAAACGAGGAAACTCGTCCGAAAATAATTGCAATGACCGCAAACGCGATGCAGGGTGACAGGGAAACTTGTTTAAAAGCGGGTATGGACGATTATATAAGTAAGCCGATTCATATTGATGAGCTGCAAAAAATACTTGTAAACTGGGGAGAAAAAATCGGAAATCAAAAACTTGATTTGGTAGAAAAATTAAAGACTAAGACAACGAAAACAAAAATAATTGACGAAGAAAAAATATCTTTCCTCGATGATATTCAAACACCGGAAGACCTAAAATTTTACAGAGAACTTATCGAGATTTATATTGAAGATTTGCCCCATACCATCAAACAAATAAAACATGCACAAGTTAACAAAGATGCAAAAATGCTTCAATTTAATGCGCACAAACTTAAGGGAAGCAGCGTTACACTCGGCATTGACAGTATTTCCGAAATATGTCATGAATTGGAAAGGAAAGCAAGAGAAAACGAATTTGATGAACTTACTGAAATACTTGTTTCGGATTTAACTAAAAAAATAGAAATCGTAATTAAAGAACTTGAAAAGATAAAAGAGAAATATACCGGTTAATTAATGATATTATTTACTTCTTACTTTACCCCCAATGAATAAATCCATAAGTAAAAAAGCGCCGAACAATAGAACATTAACTTTAACTGTTAAAGAAAAAAAAGAATTTTTAAAAAAGTTATTGGTAATTAATAGCAAAGTTTCCGCAGAGGAAATAAAAAACAAAATAATAAATCAAGATATTTTTAATACATTAAATTATCTGCCTGACAATTTTATCGATCTTCTTTTTGTCGATCCCCCTTATAATCTGGATAAAAAATTCAACACAAATTTTTTCAAAGAAATTGAAACAACAAAATATGAATTGTGGCTCGAGTCTTGGATGAAATTACTTGTTCCCAAATTAAAAGAGACGGCTTCGGTTTATATTTGCGGAGATTGGAAATCGTCGCCGGCAATTTACAATGTAGCCGGAAAATATCTTATCATTCAAAATAGGATTACCTGGGAAAGAGAAAAAGGAAGGGGCGCAAAAGCGAATTGGAAAAATTGTTCGGAAGATATTTGGTTCTGCACAAAAAGTTCTTCGTATACTTTTAACCTTGAAGATGTAAAAATGAAGCGTAAGGTGCTTGCTCCATATAAAGATGAAAAGGGTTTACCAAAGGATTGGGAATCGAAGGGCAAAAAAGCTTTTAGAACAACACACCCTTCAAACTTATGGACCGATTTAACGGTACCTTTTTGGTCCATGCCCGAGAACACAACTCATCCGACCCAAAAGCCCGAAAAGTTATTAGCAAAAGTAATTCTGGCAAGCACCAACAAAGACGACTTTGTTTTTGATCCTTTCTTGGGCTCCGGCACTACGGCAGTGGTTGCAAAAAAATTAGGGAGAAATTTTTCCGGAATCGAGATTGACAAAGAATATTGCTGTATCGCACAAAAAAGATTGAAATTAGCAGATAAAGATGCATCCATCCAAGGATATATTGATGGTACATTTTGGGAAAGAAACACACTGAATGAAATAGGGAAAAAAATAAATAAAACAAACCCCCTTTAATAACTGAAAATCAACGGTTCAGAGTAAAATTTAAGATTACAAAAAATAATAGGGTAGAAACATTTTTCTTGTTATGCGGAAGAATAAAAACCGATAAACCGGTTCTACTTAAGAACTTGCGGGTATCTTTAACCGTTTTACTTGTACGCCTTTGGTGTAACGGTTTAAATTGATTTTTTAAGCTTAAAATTTTAGCTCGGAATCATTGCCGAATATTGTTGAATTAGAATTTATTTTTATTCATTTTTCACATCACAAATTTTAAAGTTTTACCGGGTACCGGTTAACAGGTGATTGCCCAACCCCGTCAGGTCCGAGAGGAAGCAGCGGTAAGCATGATACTTGTGTAACTGATTACCCGGTTTTTTTATAATAGAATAAAAAAAATTACAAGTTAAAAGACACGCCTAATACATAAGTCTTTTTATTATACACGGGATCATCACTTCTGATTCCCATGTAAATTTTAAAAGGCAGAGAGTCATCATCCTTTTTAACTTTTTCAACAATCGGTGCGTCCCAGTCAACTACTTTCAGTAAATTATTAGATGTGGAAGTAGAATCAGTTACATCTTTTTTGGGTTCTTTTTTTTGAATAAAGAATTTATAAAAAAGTACCAACCCTGTTGTAATTCCCATAATCGTCCAAATTGTGGAGGTCTTATCCTGATCATTTTTAATTGTTGTTGTCGTTGTTTTTTGTCCTCCGCCTGGAGGTCCTGCGCTGTTCAGTTTAAATAGACTTTGGGCTTGTGTGCTGACCGGAGCGTAAACAAAAACAAAAAATAGAATTACAATTAGAAACGAAAGAGTTTTTGTCTTATAGTATCGGTGATACATATTCACCTCATAAAAAAAATATTAAAGATTATTTTTATTTGCTAAATTTTATAATCAAAGTCAATATTAATTACAACAATGTACTTATGAAAATTTGGTCTGTCTTTGTATAATTTTTTTCATCCGTTAAGTTCATCAACTTATACATTATCTATTATTTTAAAAGAATTAATAATGTTATTGTACAAGTTTTTGTATTTGTCGTAAGTATATTTTGAGCCTTCAATTATAAGAAGAAAACTTTCGGACTTTCCGATATATTCAAATAACCTATAAAAACTTTTGCCGTAAATCATTTTTTCCGTAGAAATTCTTTTAATTCCGGCGTTTGTTTCATTCACAAAAGGGTATTTTGTGTATTCGTTAACATCTTCGGTATCTTCAATTTTAATTATTGAAATTTTTGTACCGAGAACAGTATTTACAAATCTTGTTCCTCTTTTACCTTTAATAAGGTGCGTTCGTATCATAAAATCATCAAACCTCTTCCACGTTTTGCTCAATTTTATGGAAAAGCCGAAGGAAGATTTAACTTCTACTCTTTTTTCTTTAACTACTGTTTCTTCCGTAATTCCGAGCATGGCAAGTGCCGATTTTTTATCGGTTATTAATGGCAGCTTGGTTCTTATTCGTGATTTATTAATTTTATTAATCACATAATTGTGAAACAGATCGTTGGTAGGTTCATATTTTTTGGATATAGAAGAATAAGTAAAAACATCCGACTTATTTCTGATACTTGATCTTACGGTACTGTTTAATTTTGTTTTAATTCTGTCATTGGTAATTTCTGTAATGTCTTGTGTGTAAATTCGCCCTTTTACTTTTAACTTGGATAAAGTTCGGAAGACCAGGTTGACCGAATTGCTGTCTATTTTGTAGATAGAAATTCTGGTAAGATTAAAAATATCTTTGCTTAAAAAATCTTCGGTTAATTTTAAAAACTTCATTCCGTTTAAGTAAAGATTTTCCTTATAAACCTGCCCGTTCAATGATTTATCTATTAATTCCAATTCAAGATTTTTATTGTATACTGCAAATCTGTTATATATCGGATTATTATAAGTCATAAGTACGGTAAAAAGAACTCTGTCGTTTTCATACGATAAACTGTCGATAGAAAGCTTGTTGTAATCTGCATTAAGAGGGAACGAATAATCTATTAATTTTGATAAGGAATCATTCGCAGAACTGACGCCGTTGATTGCGCGTAAAACCGTTTTCTCTAAAATATTTTTTGAAAGGGGCAAAGTTTTGTTCTCGGTTTTATTTAAACAACCGGATAACAAAAGGGAAAAAAATAAAAATGTGGACAGTAAAAATTTATTCATAACTTTTATAATAAATCTAATAAAATATAACAATTAATTTTGATTTATTTTCAATTGATTTTATATTGTTTCAATATATTTTTAATTGAATCTATTTCTTATTAACCGACAAATAAAAAGCTAACGTATTTATAGTTTGAAAAAAATTACTTTCACACTTATTCTTATTTTTATAAGCTTCTTTCCTCTAAAAGCTCAAAGTATTTCAGCTCCTTCGTTAGGCTTGGAAGATATCAACTTTACCTTAAAGATAGATAATATTCCCGATACAATAAAAACCGTTAATGTCTTAATTAGTAATATCGATAAAAATGAAGAGATGGTGTTTTCCGTGATTAATGGTAAAGTAGACACTTCAATATCTTTGTCTGTTACCGGGGAAATAAAAATATCCGTACCTGCTTTAAAAAACATTTCGGCAAATATTAGCATTATTCCGGGGTGGCTGAGCCTTGTGCCGCCGCTTCTCGCTATTTTATTAGCTTTGATTTTCAGACAAGTTATTATTGCGTTGATAATTGGTATTTGGTCAGGCGCTGTTTTTATTAATGGTTATAACCCTTTAATAGGTCTTTTAAGGGTAATTGACACGTACATTATAAATGCTTTGACCGATACTTCCCATATCCAAATTATTGTTTTCACATCGTTGTTCGGCGGAGTTGTCGGTTTAATATCTAAAAGCGGGGGAACAAAAGGTCTTGCCGATCTAATTACAAAATTTGCCAAATCGAGGAGATCCGGTTTGCTTTCAACTTGGTTAATGGGTATTGCAATTTTTTTTGATGATTATGCAAACACTTTAATTGTCGGTAATTTAATGAGACCGATTACGGACAAGCTGCGTGTTTCAAGAGAGAAACTGTCTTTTATTGTTGATGCCACGGCGGCACCTGTTGCAAGTCTTTTTATCGTCAGTTCCTGGATCGGCTACGAAGTTGGTCTTATTCACGACGGATTGAATATGATCGGTTCCACGGATAATGCCTATAATGTTTTTCTTCAAACAATTCCATATCGTTTTTATCCGATATTGATGCTGGTATTTGTATTTCTTGTTATATACTTAAAGCGTGATTTCGGTCCGATGTATAAAGCCGAAAAAAGAACGATTGAAGAGGGCAAAGTAATAAGGACTGAAGATTTAATCTCGAAAGACCTAACCGGTTCCACCGAACTTTTTGGAAATGAGGATAAAGCCAAATGGTACAACGGCGTTATACCTATTCTTGTACTTGTGTTCGGCACTATTTTAGGACTTTATATAACAGGCATAAATGCTTTGGCAGACAAGGGAATTACGAATTTTGGAATAAGAGATATCATTGGCAATTCCGATTCGTACGTAGCTCTTCTATGGGCAAGTTTTTC
This sequence comes from uncultured Ignavibacteriaceae bacterium, assembly GCA_964486645.1. GTDB lineage: Bacteria > Bacteroidota > Ignavibacteria > Ignavibacteriales > Ignavibacteriaceae. The sequence continues at coordinate 20,527 of CAZAOG010000018.1, forward strand.
GGCTTGTATTGTTGCAGGTGTGATGATATTATCTCAAAAAATTATGACACTTAAAGAAACTGTTGATGCCTGGTTTATGGGTTTGAGGTCGATGTTTTTGGCTTTAATAATTCTAACGCTTGCCTGGTCGATAGGGGCAATAACAAACGAGATGAAAATAGCCGATTATATCGTAAGTATTTTGGGCGATTCTTTAAATCCTCATTTTCTCCCTGTCCTTGTATTTCTTGTTAGTGCGGCAATAAGTTTTTCAACCGGAACGAGTTGGGGCACTATGGCAATACTGATGCCTATCGTAATTCCGCTTGCGGTAACAATTTCTGCGTATAATAATTTTATTGCTGCCGATACCCAGCTAATATTGTACGGAGTGATCAGTTCGGTATTAGCCGGCTCGGTGTTCGGAGACCACTGCTCGCCTATTTCCGATACTACAATTCTAAGCTCGATGGCGTCGGGCTGCGACCATGTTGACCACGTCAGAACGCAGCTTCCTTATGCGATTGCCGTTGCATTTTTTACTATGTTACTGGGTGATATACCTACGGCTTACGGCTTCTCTCCTTATTTTTCAATAATAATAATTACAGTTATTCTAATAGCAATATTATATATCTTCGGTAAAAAAGTTGATTATAATTTTAATAAAGTAAAAAATTAAAATTTTAATAGCCACGACCTTTAGGTCGTGGTTAAATAGCGAAAAAGCCAAGTGGCTTTAGCCACATATAAATGTGGCTGGGCTAAAGCCCGTTTTTATTGTTGTATCTAATCCACGCCCTAAAGGACGTGGTTATAATAATGTGTGTATAAAATTTATTTGGTTGTCCCGATATTACTGTGACATATAATTATTTTTGTCACGGAATGGTCCGTGACATCCAAATAAAGTAAAAAATTAAAATTTAATTGTTCTCGTTAAAATATCTGATTAAAATATTTGCTTTGCTTTTCCCCACCACTTCGGCGATAGAATTAAAAACGGAGCTTTTGATTTTTTTTAAGCTGCCCAAATATTTTAAAACCCTTTACATTTTAAAATAATTTTCAATTATATTAATTTTTACTTGTTTATAATAGTAATATAGTTAAATTTATTATTCTAATATAAAATTTAATGGTAAATTTTTAATTATGATTAAAAGATTGCTTGAAAATAATATAAAAGGAACTCTTTTTAAGGGTAAAACAATAATATTGTACGGGGCAAGACAGGTTGGTAAAACAACATTGGCAAAAAATATTTTAAATGATTTCGGAAAAGACGGACGTTATCTTAACTGCGAAATATTTTCTGTTGAACAGAACCTGAATATAGCCGAACCTGAAAAGTTAAAAGCTTTTTTGGGCAATTATAAAGTTATTGTTTTGGATGAAGCTCAAAACCTATCAAATACAGGTAGAATCTTAAAGGTAATTACCGATACACTTAAAGATATGCAAATAATTGCAACCGGTTCATCAAGTTTTGACCTTGCAAATAAAGCGGCGGAACCTATGACGGGACGAATTTTTACTCACACTCTTTTTCCGCTCTCGGTTTTGGAAATTAAAAAAAACAGCGATTGGTTAACCGTTGATGCACAATTAGAAAGACTACTCCGTTATGGTTCATATCCTGAAGTGTTTACCTCAAATGAAGAAACAGCAGAAAATAAATTGGGGGAGTTGGCATCAAGTTATTTGTTTAGGGATTTATTAAAATTTGAAGGAATTAAAAAATCAAGTTTATTAAAAAATTTGTTAATCTCTTTGGCTTTGCAGCTTGGTAACGAAGTGACTTATAATGAGTTAGCTACAAAGTTTGGTGTAAGCAGTTTAACTATTCAAAAATATATAGATTTGTTGGAACAGGGGTTTGTGATCTTCAAGTTAAACTCTTTTTCCCGGAATATTCGTAAAGAATTAACAAAGGCTTTTAAAATTTATTTTTATGATAATGGAATAAGGAATGCACTTATAAACAATTTTAACCCTATTTCATTAAGGGCTGATGTCGGAGCTTTATGGGAAAATTTTTGTATTTCCGAAAGGATTAAAGCAAATTCTTATAACAATAGAAAAGTAAATTGTTATTTCTGGCGCACTTATGATCAAAAAGAAATAGATTATATTGAAGAAGTCTCGGGAAAAATAACCGGCTATGAAATGAAATATTCAGAAAAGCCAAAATTTAAAATTCCTAAAGGATTTTGTGAGAATTATGATGCCGAAGTTCACAAAATAGATAAAAGTAATTATTGGAATTTTTTTGAACTTTAGTATATTTTATTAATTCACCCTACCTAAAAAGGAGTGATAACATCTTTGTGTAAAGTAAATTAATATTCCATATTTGGATGTCAACCTCCGCTATCGAAAATTGAAAAAAAACAACTGCGAATGCAGTTGAATTTTGGAATGTTGAAATTGTGCGAAGTTTTTTTAGCGCGACCTACACGTTTAATTGAACTGCTTCCGCAGTTCGGATTTGTTTCGTTCTTTTCTGCCTACGGACTTCGTCCGCAGCTATTATGAATTGAAGTGCTGTCGCACTTCCGGAAAATTGAATTGTTTTTGTTTGTTTGTCCGACTGCGAAGGCAGTCAAATTTATAATAGCCTCGAATGAAATTCGAGGGAAAAGAAAGCAACAAACAACACAACTACGGACTTGTCCGTCGAAGTCCGGCAGCTGCCGGACGTAGACGGAAGTAGTTGAATTTTGGAATGTTGGTTTTCCTTGTCAAACTTGATTATAAATTCAGTAAAAGTGAAAGATTAAAATTTAACCGTTCTCGTTAAAATATCTGATTAAAATATTTGCTTTGCTTTTCCCCACCACTTCGGCGATAGAATTAAAGTCCGAGCTTTTGATTTTTTTTAAGCTGCCGAAGGACTTTAATAATTGTTTTGCTGTTGCTTCACCGATACCTTTAATGCTTGTTAATTCGGAATTGATGATTCTTTTACTTCTTCTTTGTCTGTGGAATGTTATTGCAAATCTGTGGGCTTCGTTTCTGACCTGCTGTAAAAGTTTTAAACCCGACGAAGTTTTTGGAATTGAAATCGGATCGGAGAGTTGCGGTACAAATACTTCCTCTAATCGTTTTGCAAGACCGATAATATTGTAATTTTTAAATCCCAATTCTTTTAGTACACTAACAGCAGTTGAAAGCTGTCCCTTGCCTCCGTCAACCATAATCAGTTCGGGTAAAAGTTTTCCGTCTTCTTTTAATTTGGAATACCTTCTTTTTATCACTTCTCTCATACTTAAAAAGTCATCCGGACCGTCAACACTTTTAATTATAAATTTTCTGTACAAACTTTTCTTCGGTTTACCGTCCACAAAAACAACCATACTCGCTACGGAATCGGAGCCTTGAATATTTGAAATATCAAAGCATTCAATTTTACGTGGAAGTTCGGTTAGCACAAGGTCTCTCTTTAAAGCTGATAACGGATAGGGTAGGTTGCCCTGTTTTTTCATTTTCTGCAGTTGAATCTCTTTTAATTGAAGTGCCGCATTCTGCCTGCACATTTTAACGAGTGAAAGTGCCTCGCTTGCTCTTTGGGGTACTACAAACTTAAATTTTCTTTCGCATCTTTGATTCAGCCACTCTGCAAGAAGCTCTGAATCTTCCGGCTGAATTTCCAAAATAATTTCCGGAGGAACTTCAACAAATTCACCGTAGAAAAATTTTATGGCCGATGAATAAACGGCAGATATTTCCGCTTCGGTTTTTATGCTTAAATTTAATTGTTTTTTCGAGATCAATTTTCCGCCTCTGATTATAAAAATTGAACACGCGGCAATATTACCCTCATAAGAAACACCGAAAACATCCCTGTCGTTAAAATCATTCGATACAATTTTTTGTTTTTCTAATATTCTATTTAAGTTCTTAATTTTATCTCTTATCTCGGCGGCAATTTCAAACTCAAGATTTTCAACTGCCTTTTCCATTTTTTTTGTTAAGGTTTCAACAAGATATCCCGTTCTTCCTTTTAATACTTTTACAACTTCTTCAACCATTTCATTGTATTCTGCCTGCGTTTCAAGTCCTTCGCAAGGTCCGTTGCATTTTTTAATGTGATAGTCCAGGCATACTTTGAATTTTTTCTTTTTCACACTTTCTTCCGTAATGTTCAACTTACAGCTTCTAATTTTGAAAGTCTGGTTTATCATTCGTAAAGATGCTTTCATGTATTTTACGCTTGTGTAAGGTCCGAAATATTTTGATCCGTCCCTTTCAACTCTTCTTGTGGAATAAATTCTCGGGAACGGTTCGTTAGTAACTTTTATAAACGGGAACGATTTATCGTCCTTTAAGTTAATGTTGTATCTTGGTTTGAATTGTTTGATGAGATTATTTTCAAGTACAAGGGCTTCAATTTCGTTGTCGGTCACAATCAGTTCAAGATCATTTACCTTATTTACCATTGCAAGAGTTTTGGCGGAGTTAACATTTTTGTGGAAATAACTTTTAACTCTATTCTTTAGATTCTTCGCTTTGCCTACATATATAACCGTACCTTTATCGTTGATAAATTGGTAAACACCGGTATTTGTCGGCAGATTTTCCAATTTTGTTTTTATTGAATCGTTCATATTTGAAATTTATGAATATTGTTTTAAAACTGCGATGTATTTCGTCAATTTTGTTTTAACTTAAATAGAGATGTCAATATGTTAAACTATGTTAGAAATGCAGGTGATAAAATAATATTTATTACAATACTTGGTTTTTAGCGATAACAACAATTCCGCTTTCGGTTACGGTAAACTTTTTTTTATCTTCTTCCAAATCATACCCGATCTCATAACCTTCGGGTACGGAAACGTTTTTATCTATTATTGTATTTTTTATTTTAGCGTGCCGTCCTATGCTGCAGCTGTTCAATATAATTGAATCTATTATTTGACTGTAACTGTTTACTTTTACATTAGGACCGATAAGAGATCTTTCTACATGACCGCCGGATACGATTGTACCGTCACATATTAATGAATTAAGAGTCTCACCCACACGCTTACCTTCGTACCATACTGTTTTTCCCGGAGGATATTGGTATTGATACGTTCTTATCGGCCAATCGGTATCGTATAAATTAAATTCCGGAGAAACCCGGATGAGGTCCATATTTGCCTCAAAATAACTATCTATTGTTCCGATATCGCGCCAATATGGAGCTTCTTTTTTATTGCTGTCTTGAAATTTATATGCGATAACTTTCCTTTGGGAATTAACTAAATACGGTATAATGTCTTTTCCAAAATCATCCGATCTTATTTTTTTGTCTTCCATTTCCTCAAATATATTGCTCAGCAGTTCTGCGTTGAATACATAGATACCCATGTTAACCAGCGACTTGTTCGGAGAATCGGGTAATGAAGGAGGGTCCTCCGGCTTTTCTATAAAGGATTCAACTTCGTATTTTTCATTGGTTCCCACTATTCCGAATCTTTTTGCTTCGCTTCGCGGTACTTCAATGCAGGCAATTGAGAGATCCGCATTATGATTTGAGTGGTATTGAAGCAATTTAAGGTAATCCATTTTATATACATGATCACCGCCCAGTATCAGTACCCACTTGGTTTTTTTGGAAGTAAAAAAGTTTTTATTCTGGTAAATAGCGTTTGCGGTACCCAAATACCAATCGTTGTTCAATTTTCTTTGAGGAGGAACAGAATAAATAAATTCACCGAGTTCCGGATTAAAAATACTCCAGGCTTCATATAAATGTTGCGTAAGAGAGTCGGATTTATATTGCGTTAAAACGTAAATTCTTCTCAGTCCGGAATTAAGACAATTAGAAAGAGCAAAGTCAATAATTCTGTACTTGCCTCCGAAAGGAACGGCAGGTTTACTTCTGTATTTGGTAAGCGGAGAAAGTCGTTGTCCTTGTCCTCCCGCAAGAAGCATAGTAACCGTATCACGTAAAAATGATGAACCCGGCGATGTCATTTTTTCTCCTTTAAAAATTTATAATAATATAACAAAATGATATTATATTTAAATAATAATTTATATTATAAAAATACAGAATTCTTTTGAGACAAATTATTTTTCAAGATTATCTTAATGTAAATATTTTTCAGAAGAGGTAAATAATTTATATCTTTGGATATAATCTTAAAAAATTTCCCTTATGGATAAAAAATATTTTTTCATATCCGACGTACATCTCGGACTTCAATCAAATGAGACGGAAGAAAAGAAGGAAAAGCTTTTAGTTAAATTTATTAAAGAAACAGCCGTAAACTGCAACGAGCTTTTTATTGTCGGTGATCTTTTCGATTATTGGTTTGAATATAAATACGTCTATCAAAAAGGTTTCTTTAGAACTTTAACTGCTTTAAAAGATTTAACCGAAACGGGCGTAACCGTTCATTATTTTATAGGCAATCACGACTTTATGCATCTGAATTTTTTTGAAAAAGAAATTGGAACAAAATTGTACGAAGATGCAGTAGAGACTGTATTAAACGGTAAAAAATTTTTTATTGCTCACGGAGACGGTTTGGTAAATAATGATTTGGGATACAAAATATTAAAATCAATTTTGAGGAATAAAAAAATTCAATGGCTTTACTCCTGGCTTCATCCTGATATTGGCATTGGTCTTGCAAAATTAACAAGTAAATCAAGCAGAGACTATACCTCAAAAAAAGATTACGGTAAAATTGACGGATTGTTCGAGTTTGCCAAAAATAAAATAGATATCGGTTTTGATTATGTGGTTTTTGGTCACGAGCACAATATAAAAGATTTAACATACAAACACGGAAAATATATAAATTTAGGTTCTTGGCTGGATAAACCTTGCTACGGAAAATTTGAAAACAATAAATTTGAAATAATAAACATCACAGATGAGTAAGAAGAAAAAAAGGAAAAAAAATAAAGGTAAACGAATATTTTTTATTGTATTTATCTTATTAATACTTTTTTCGGGGTTCGGATATTATATTTACAGCGGTCTGCCGTCGTTGGAGCAGCTCGAAAATCCTAAACCGCAGCTTGCAAGTACGGTATATTCTATTGACGGTGAGCAGCTTGGCAAATATTTTATTGAAAACAGAATTGAAAAACATTTCTCCGAATTTCCGCCGTACCTTATAAAAGCGCTTATCTCTACGGAAGACAGAAAATTTTATAAGCACTGGGGCGTTGATATTGTCCGCTTCGGTAAAGCAATGGTTAAGAACATTCTTACCTTTTCGAGGGAAGGAGCCAGTACAATTACGCAGCAGTTGGCAAAAAATCTTTATAAATTAAAATCTTCAAAAGAAAATCCCGCCGAAACGATTGTAAGAAAAATAAGGGAATGGATCACTGCAATACAGATTGAAAAAACATACACTAAAAATGAAATTTTAGAACTCTACCTTAATGTTTCCTACTTTGGCAGAGGAGCATACGGAGTTGAATCGGCTTCCAGAATTTATTTTAATAAAAGTGTAAGTGAAATATCTTTACCTGAAGCAGCATTATTTGTTGCATTATTAAAATCTTCTTCAAATTATAATCCGACCAAACACCCTGTTGACGCGCTTTTAAGACGAAACCTTGTATTGAGAAACATGGTTGTGATGAATGAATTGTCGGAAGCCGAATACCATAAATTGAAGAAAGAGCCTATTATTTTAGCCGAACGCAGGACGAAGGGCAGCAAAAGTATTGCACCTTATTTTATGGAATACGTAAGAAAAAAACTTCAGGCTTTATCGGGTAAATATAATTATGACCTCTACCGGGATGGATTGAATATATACACAACTTTGGATTCCAGAATGCAAAAAATTGCCAATGAAGTTGTATCCGAACAGATAAGTTCATTCCAAAAATTATTTGACAGCAAATGGGATTGGGAGGAAAACAAAGACCTGCTGACGACCATTATTGACGAAGATATTAGAAATTCAAAAGAATATAAAGAAGCAAAAACCGAGGAAGAAAAAGCCAGAATATATAACAGTTTGAAATACGATGATGAGTTTATCAAAAATGTAAAACGGGATGCCGCCAAGGTTCAAGTCGGCTTTGTTGTAATAGATCCTTCCAACGGACAGATTAAAGCTATGGTCGGCGGCGAAAACCAAATTTTCGGTAGGGGATTAAACCACGTGACCGAAATAAGAAGACAGCCCGGTTCTGCCATGAAACCGTTTATTTTTACGGTTGCCATCAGCAACGGATATTATCCTGCTTACACCTTGTTAAATCAAAAATTTGATTACCACGGTTGGTCCCCGTCAAATTTTTCGGAAAACGAATACGGAGGGTACACAACTTTAAGATATGCTCTTGCTCATTCATTGAACGTTATCGCCGGAAGAATGACAACAAGCAGTATCGCACCGCCGCTTCAAATTGTTAAATTTGCACATAAAATGGGAATTAGGTCTAAACTCTTTGCAGTTCCGTCTATTGCACTCGGCACTTCCGAAGTTACTCCCCTTGAATTAACTTCAGCTTACGGAACTATAGTAAATAAAGGCGTGCACGTATCGCCCATTCCGGTTACAAAAATAGAAGACAGAAATAATATATTAATTGATAAATTTATTCCTGAATACACCGAAGCAATTTCGGTGCAAACCGCATCGGTTATTACCAATATGCTTCAATCTGTAGTTAACGAAGGTACGGGAAGGGGAGTAAGAAGATATTTTTCATTTCCCGCTGCAGGTAAAACCGGTACAACCCAGGATTTTGCCGATGCCTGGTATGTAGGGTTTACTCCGGATCTGGTCGCCGGTGTTTGGGTCGGGTTTGACGACCACAGAATTAAATTTACAAATACTTACGGGCAAGGCGCCGTTGCCGCTATGCCCATTTGGGCTAAATTTATGGGTAAGGTTTATCAAGAATTAAATATACCCGTAAAATATTTTCATTTGGCTCCGGGTGTTGTAAGAGCGACATTCTGCAAAGCATCAATGGACCTTGGCGACCCTAAAATTGCTACGTCAAGATGTCCGGAAACCGTTACCGATATAATAATTTCCAAAGATATGCCCGCTAAGTGTGAAATGCATCCTGATGATGATAAAATTAAAAAAGAAAATAAAAATAGTTCAGATTGGTAGGAATAATTCTATTAGTTAAATTAATAAAGAGTTCTTAAAAAATATTATATAAA
>CAZAOG010000019.1:0-29139 GCA_964486645.1 uncultured Ignavibacteriaceae bacterium
TTTTAATAAATTTACACAGTCCTTAATTTTATAGTTTAATGCGCCCATAGTTCAACTGGATAGAATGTCGGATTCCGGTTCCGGAGGTTGGGGGTTCGAATCCCTCTGGGCGCACTTTTAAATTGTTAATTTCTGGAAGATTGAAATATTTAATTGTAAATTTACTTTCTAAAATTTAATTGTTACAAAAATACTTACTAAGGATTTTTAGATGTTAAAGAAAAAGAAAAAACTTACCAGGCGTGCCATTAAGGAAGATAAACTTGTTTCAAGTTTCAACGATGCACTCGCTTTTTTTGATGAATACAAATCGAAAATAATGCTCTACGGCGGAATTACTTTAGCTGCCGTGTTTTTAATTATATTTTTTGTAAACAGAAACATACAGCTTAACGAAAAAGCGGGATTGGAACTTGCAAGGGTAATGAACATTTACGACAGCGGCAGTTATCTGGAAGCTGTTAACGGTAAACCCGGTACTAATCTTTTTGGACTAAAGAAAATTGTTGAAGAATACGGCTCCACGGAAAACGGCGAAATTGCAAAAATTTATCTTGCAAATTCATACAGTTTTTTGGGTAAGTACGAAGAGGCTTATAATTATTATAAAGCCTATAACGGCGATATTGATATGTACAAAGCTGCTTCTTTAGCCGGACAGGGCGATTATTTTGCCCTAAAAAACGATTATGCGAAAGCTGCGGATTATTTTGAAAAAGCGGCTCACATAAATAAACTTGTAGCTATGGACCCGGAATATTTACTTAAAGCAGGGATCAATTATTTGTTAGCCGGAAATAAAGCCAAAGCAAAAGAAGTGTTAAGTAATATAAAATCCGATTACAAAACCTCTTCGGTTTCCATTCAAGCTGATAAATATTTAGCTCAGGCAGAATAATAAAATCATATAAACATAGAAATCATTTCATTTTTATAATTAAATAAAGTGTTATATTTTGATTTCTTGACATTGAATATTTAGATATCTATTTTTTTTTAATATTAAAATTATTCGTAATTATATATGGCAGATACATCGGATTTCAGAACAGGGCTGATAATAAAATTTAAAAACGATTTATATTCAATTGTAAATTTTCAGCACGTAAAACCCGGCAAAGGCGGGGCTTTTGTAAGAAGCACTTTAAAAAATTTAAAAACAGGCAAAGTACTGGATAACACATTCCGTGCAGGCGAAAGTATTGAGGTTGTTAGAGTTGAAAGAAGAAAATATCAATTCCTCTACCGCGAAGGTGATTCGCTTGTTTGCATGGACAATGAAACTTACGAGCAAATCAATGTACCCAAACTGCTTATCGGCGACGGCGTGGATTTAATAAAAGAAGGCGAACAATTGGATATTCTTTTTGACGGCGAAAACATTATTAATGTTGAAATCCCGATTTTCGTTCAATTAATGGTTAAAGAAACGGAACCCGGTTTTAAAGGCGATACGGCAACCGGTGCAACAAAACCCGCGTTACTTGAAACGGGTGCTTCGGTTAATGTTCCGCTTTTTATAAACGTAGGCGACCAATTAAAAATTGATACAAGAACAAATTCATACGTAGAAAGAGTGAAGTCATAAAATTTAAGGTGAAGAATGGACTTAAATCTGATAAAAAAATTAGTAAAAATATTTAATGCGAGCGATATTTCAGAACTTGAAGTTGAAAAAGACGGTCTTCGCATTAAAATAGGAAAACAAAATAACGTTACGATTCCGGTTGCTCCGCAAGTAACGGCTCCGAATTCCGCTCAACCGGCAATTGAGGCGCCGAAAGCCCAAGCGGAAACAAAAGCCGCCGAAGAGGAAAGTGCTGCAAATTTACACGAAATACATTCACCTATAGTAGGAACATTTTACAGAGCTCCGTCACCCGATGCCGATCCGTATGTAAAAGTAGGAGATACGGTTTCCAAAGGCTCCGTTTTATGTATTGTTGAAGCAATGAAATTGATGAATGAAATCGAGTCGGACGTAAACGGAAAAGTTGTTAAAATAATTGCCGACAACGGAAACCCCGTAGAGTATAATCAACCGTTATTTTTAATAGAAACCTCTTAATGATTCCAAGTTTTTTCAGTTGAGGAAAAATTGTTTGATAAAATATTAATTGCCAATCGCGGCGAAATTGCTTTACGCATAATCAGAACTTGCAAAGAACTTGGAATTAAAACCGTAGCGGTTTATTCCGAGGCAGATAAAGATTCATTGCACGTAACTTTTGCAGACGAAGCCGTCTGCATCGGCCCGCCGCAAAGTTCCGAAAGTTACTTGAAAATACCCCTTATTATTTCCGCGGCTCATATTACCGGAGCCGATGCAATTCATCCCGGTTACGGTTTCTTGGCCGAAAATGCGGATTTTTCCGCAATCTGCGAAGAATCAAATATAAAATTTATCGGACCTTCGCCCGATATGATAAACGCGATGGGTGATAAATCCTTTGCCAAAGCTACCATGAAACAAAGCGGAGTGCCTGTAATTCCCGGCAGCGAAGGCGTTGTTGAAAGCGTAAAAGAAGGAAAATCTTTAGCCGCCGAAATAGGTTACCCCGTAATTATTAAAGCTTCCGCAGGCGGCGGGGGCAAGGGAATGAGAATTGTTTGGAAAGAAAACGAATTTGAAAATGCCTACAACACGGCAAAATCGGAAGCATCAATTTCTTTCGGAAAAGACGATGTATACCTTGAAAAATTTATTGAAAATCCGCGCCACATAGAAATACAAATAATGGGCGACATGCACGGAAACGCGCATCATTACGGCGAAAGAGACTGCTCGATTCAAAGACGGCATCAAAAACTTTTGGAAGAATCACCTTCTCCGGCAATTGACGATGAAACAAGAAACAAAATGGGAGAAGCCGCCCTGCTCGGTGTTAAAGCCGTAAATTATGAAGGCGCCGGTACATTTGAATTTTTGTTGGATAAGAATAAGAATTTCTACTTTATGGAAATGAATACGAGAATTCAGGTTGAACATCCCGTTACGGAAACCGTTTACGGAGTTGATTTAATCAGACAGCAAATTTTGGTGGCTTCGGGCGAAAAAATAGAAACCCTGCCGCGTAAACCAATCGGACACAGTATTGAATTCAGAATTAATGCCGAAGATCCGTTTGCCGGATTCAGACCGTCTCCCGGAATGATTCACTCTCTTCATTTTCCCGGTGGATACGGAATAAGGATTGATTCCCACGTTTATCACGGTTATACAATTCCACCTTATTACGATTCCCTTATCGCAAAATTAATCGTTTGGGGCAAAAACAGAGAACACGCAATTATGAGAGCACGCAGAGCACTGGAAGAATTTACGGTTGAAGGAATAAAAACAACTATTCCGTTTCACCTAAAAGTGCTTGAAGATAAAAATTTCTTATCCGGCAATTTTAATACGGGTTTTATGGATGATTTTAAAATCGAATAAAATTTAAGTATTATTGAAAAATTAAACAGTTTATGAGGTAAAAATGAACTTTCCCGAAAATTTAAAATACAGCAGCGATCACGAATGGTTATCCCTTGAAGGCAACATAGGAACAATCGGTATTACCGATTACGCACAAAGTGAATTGGGAGATATTGTGTATGTAGATATTGACCCCGACCTGTCTGAAATTACCCGGGGCGAAACACTCGGAACGATTGAAGCGGTAAAAACCGTAAGTGATTTGCTTGCGCCTTGCAGCGGCAAAGTAATTGAAATAAATAAAGACTTGGCGGATGCACCCGAAGACGTTAACACGGACCCTTACGGAAAAGGCTGGATGATAAAGGTTGAGTTGTCAGATCCTTCGGAAGCGGAAAAAATGATGGATGCCGAAGCATATAAAAAAATGATCGGACAATAATATCATACTTTTTCCATTACTACATTTTAACTAATAATTCCATATACGAAATCTTATTTATTAAAACACTTTAAGCGATGTTTTATAATAAATACCGGAGTTGTTGAAAGACACAATATTAAAGATAATTTATGAACTCAGCAGAGAAAATACTTATTATAGATTTCGGCTCGCAATACACTCAACTGATTGCAAGAAGAATTAGAGAATCGAAAGTATTTTCAATCGTCAAACCCTATTCAATTTCAATTGAAGAAATAAAAGAATTAAAACCAAAGGGGATAATTTTATCCGGCGGTCCCCAAAGCGTATATGAAAAAGAAGCTTATTCAATAGAAAAAGAAATATTCGATTTAAGCATTCCTATTTTAGGCATTTGCTACGGTTTGCAGCTTATTTGCAAATTATTAAACGGAACAGTTGAACCCGCAAAAGACAGAGAATACGGAAAAGCGGAACTAATAATTGAAAATGCCGATAAATTATTTTTAGGCGTTCAAAAATCTTCTTCCGTTTGGATGAGTCACGGAGACTTGATAACAAAAATTCCGGATAATTTTGTAAAACTTGCCACATCACAATCTTCACCCGACTGCGCTATTGCAAACGTGGAAAAAAACATTTACGGAGTTCAATTTCACCCCGAAGTAAATCATACTGAAGAAGGGACGAAAATAATTGAAAACTTTCTTTTTGAAATTTGCAATTGCTCAGGCAGTTGGGAATCCGCAAATTTTATAGAAGCATCCATTTCGGAAATCCGAAATAAAATTGGCTCGTCAAAAGCTATATGTGCTTTAAGCGGAGGTGTCGATTCCACGGTAGCCGCCGTTTTAATGAAAAAAGCAATAGGCGATAATCTCATTTGTGTTCATATAGATAACGGACTAATGAGACTGAACGAAAGCGAAGAAATTGAAAGGGTGTTCGGAGAACAATTGAATTTAAATGTAAATTTTATCGGTGCACAAGAGCTGTTTTTAAGCAGATTAAAAGGCATTTCTAATCCGGAAGAAAAAAGAAAAATCATAGGGAAAACTTTTATCGAACTATTCGAAACCGAAGCAAAAAAATATTCCGATTTGAAATTTCTTGTCCAAGGTACTTTATATCCCGATGTTATAGAATCTTCTCCGGCTGCGGGAACATCCGTAACTATTAAAACGCATCATAACGTAGGCGGATTGCCCGAAAAAATGAACTTAATTTTAATCGAACCGTTCAGAGATTTATTTAAGGATGAAGTAAGGAATGTAGGAAGAGAGTTGAATATCCCGGAATCGTTTATAGAAAGACATCCGTTCCCGGGTCCGGGTTTAGCCGTTAGGGTAATTGGAGAAATTACGGAAGAACGGCTTGAAATTTTGAAAGAAGCTGACGATATTTTTATTTCGGAGATTAAAAAGAATAATCTTTATTCCAAAATCTGGCAGGCTTTTGCAGTACTTTTACCTGTGCAAACAGTGGGCGTTATGGGTGATTCCCGTACTTATGAAAATGTTCTTGCCCTTAGAGCAATCTCTTCAACCGACGGGATGACGGCGGACTGGTTCAGATTTGATTATGAATTTTTATCTGATGTTTCTAACAAAATTATAAATAGTGTAAGAGGAGTAAACAGAGTTGTTTATGATATCAGCTCGAAACCTCCTGCAACAATTGAATGGGAATAAATTTTGGATAACAATCAGCAGATTGAATATAAATTAAAAAATGCCGAAAAGTTCGCCGCCTCGGGCAAATTTTTACACGCTGCGCAAATATACAAATCGCTAATTGAAGAATATCCCGATGAGTTGGAACCGTATTTCCGGCTTACACAATTATATCAAGATCAAAATCTGATTAAAGATGCCGAGAACGTACTTCTTAATTTCTTAAAAAATCACCCCGATGAGATTGACGTAATTATTTATTTGGCTCAACTTTATTTGCAAAATTCCAAATGGAATGAGATTGTCGCCTTACTGCAGCCTGTAACTCCCGACGAAGATCCCGCGGCTTTGTTCCTTTTGGGTTATGCATATTTTAAGCTCGGTGATTTTGAAATTTCAAAAGTAAATTTTGAAAACTTTTTGAAATATAACACAGAGGCAGAACTGTTTTACGAGACTCAATTGTTTTTATCAAAAATCCATGTTGAGTTGAACGAATTAAAAAGAGCTTTGGAATATGCTGAAAAATCTGAAAAATTTTATGCAAATTATTGGGAGCTGAAATTCATCTATGCTAAAATATATTTCGAAATGAAAATGATGAATCACGCAATTGACAACATTGAAGCCTGCATAAAAATGACTACCGCAAACTTCGGTGTTTATGAATTGGCGGGCGAAATTTATTTTCACGCAAAAGATTACGTGAAGTCGGAAGAATATTTTAAAAAGTGCTTTAACTTAAATGACAAGCCTGATGTTGATTTGTACATTAAACTTGCAAATGTTTGTTTAAAAAACAATAAAATAAATGACGCCGTAAATTTTTATGATTTGGTTTTAAATAAATATCCGAAACATAACGAAGCGTTAAAAGGTAAAAAAAACACGTTGTCGTTAATTAAAAATTAAAATGCTTATAATGAATAAAACTTTTTTTATTTCAATTTCCATTCTCCTTTTTTTCGGTTCAATAACTTTTTCACAAGATAATCAAAAACTTATTGACAACAGATTTAAAACAGCCGTTACTTTTTTTGAAAAAGGAAATTACACACAGGCATTGGAGATATTCGATTGGATAATTGAAGATAACGAACTGAATAATAAAACTACGGTTTCCTATTTATTTAAGGCAAAATCAGAATTAAGATTAAATAAGTTCAAAAGTGCAAATATTACGCTGAATAAGCTGCTTCGGCTATTCCCCGAAAGCAAGTACAGAAATGAGGCTTTGCTTACCTATTCAAAATTGTATTATACGATTAACGACTACTTCGGAGCCATGAACAAAATTTCTCAGCTTATTGACGAAACCACTCTGCCTTATTACGTACGTTATGCAAAAACAACCGGAAAAAAAATTGCGTTAAACTATCTAACCTCTTCCGACTTAATAAGAATTTACAATAAAACTAACAGCAGCGTTACAAAACCGTTTATTCTTTACCTGCTCGGACAAATTTATTTTAAAGAAGGAGACATACAAAGCTCAAAAAATTCTTTTAAAGAAATAATCAATCTTTATCCAAAATCCGACGAATTTGATGACGCATTAAACCTATACAAACACGGCGGGTTTGAAAGAAGAATAGGTTCTACCGAAACCGTAATCGGCGTTATGCTTCCTCTCGGTAAAGATGATGATAAATATTCTCCTTTTAACGAGATTTTGGAAGGCATTCGTTTCGCGGTAGATGAGTTTAATAAAAACCACGATGATAAAATAGGTATTTTGGTAAGGAATACCGAAAGAAATCGCGAAAAGATTTTTGAAATAAGGGACGAATTTGAAGATATTCCGTCTTTAAAAGCAATTATTGGCCCGTTGTTCAGCGATGAAGTTAAATTTGCAAACGAAGCTTTTTACAGAACGGATATACCCATTATTTCACCCACAGCAACCGAAAACGGATTAACGCTTCAAAACACAAATTTTTACCAGGCTAATCCGTCTTTTGAAATGCGCGGAAAAGTGATGGCTAATTATGCTTTTAACGTAGATACAATCAGACGAGCGGCAATTTTAAAAGCAAATGATACATATTCATCAAAATTAGCGGATGCTTTTGCGCAGGAATTTACCAGATTAGGCGGGAAGATTTGGGTGGAAGCGGATTATCAAAGCGGTAATTATAATTTTAAAGAAAGCGTGGATAAAATAAATCAATACAGAGATACCCTGCAGAGTATTTACGTTCCCGTTTCCGCAGGCAACGATGCGGCTTACGTCCTTTCTTATTTGGTTTTAGACAGCCTGCATGTTGACAGTCTGAATATTAAAATTTACGGCAACCAGGATTGGTTCTCTTCAAAATTATTAAAACCATCGGCAACTATCGGCGGCAATCTTGTTTTTACCTCCGATTACTTTATCCCGTTTAGGGACGGGGATTTTAAAAGATTAAATAATAAATTTTACAGGCAAAACGGATACGATTTAAACAGAAATGTTCTTTATGGTTACGATGTTGCAAATTATTTACTTTCTATTTTAAATGAAAAAGGAGATAATGTTTACTCTGTTGCAAAAGCTCTGAAAACTTTTAAAGAAGTAAGAGGGTATCATAATAACTTCTTGTTCGATAACAACAGGGTCAACAGCGTTCTAAATTTAATTAGATATAAAAACGGTATTTTCAGACTAATTGACAGATACAAAATAAACGAATAAAAATCAGGTGAAATATTTTAACGGTTAAAGAACTGCCTGTTGACGACAGGCCGAGAGAAAAATTAAAGTTAAGAGGCGAAAGAAGTTTAACCGACGCGGAGTTAATAGCAATACTCTTAAGAACCGGAACAAAAGGCAAGTCGGTTATAACTCTTGCTCAGGAACTGATTGCCGCTTACGGTAATTTAGCGAAATTATCCGCCAAATCTTTTTCAACGTTGATGAAAACCTCCGGAATCGGAAAGGATAAAGCCGCTACATTATTGGCTGCATTTGAGCTAAGCAGGAGAATACAGTCACAAAATAAATGGTTCTCCAATAAAAAAATAACATCTCCCGGTGATGTTGCGGAAATATTTATTCCGCTGCTGAAAGACGAATTAAAGGAAAAATTTTTGCTTATAAACTTAAATTCTGCAAATAAAATTATTAATTATGATGTTATTTCGGTAGGTAACTTAAATTCGAGCGTTGTGCACCCAAGGGAAGTGTTTAAATCTGCAATTGAAAATACTGCCGCAAGCGTAATCCTTATGCACAATCATCCCAGCGGAAACAGCAGACCGAGTGAAGAAGATAAAAAATTAACCAAGAAATTGGTAGAATCGGGAAAATTATTGGATATTCCCGTCTTCGACCATATAATTATTGCAGGAAACACCTATACAAGCTTTGTAGAAAAAAGATTAATTTAGTATGTTTAACACACTAAAAATTTGAAAATTATCTTTAATTAAAATAAATTCTATTTCATTAATCATCAAAAAACTCTAAAGGAGACCTAAAATGAAAATAGGCAAAAATATGAGGAATTTAGCATTTGTGTTACTGTTCGGCTTTATTGCAGTTGCCTTTACCGGCTGTGGAGGGGTAAGTGACACTCAAATGTTAGAGTTAAATAACCTTAAAGCGGAAGTTAACTCACTTAAGTCTGAATCGGAAACCTTAAAACAGGAAAGAGAGGAGTTACAAAAGTCTATTGCCGAAAGAAATGCAAAACTTGAAGAATGCAAAAAAGTTACAGCAGAGACGAAAGCCAATCTTAAGAAAATGAAGAAACAATAACGGTTTATAAATAAAGAAATTGGAGAAAATCTTATGAAAATAAATAAATCAGTTTTAGGTATCTTTGTTCTTCTTTTACTCTTTTCGGCTAATATTTTAGCACAAGATACAGAGATTACCGAAGAACAATGGGAAGCTCAAATAACCAACTTGAGAGCACAAAAGAAATCCCTTGAAAGTGAAATTGCATCCTTAAAAACAGATATTAATAACTTGAAAAATACTAAAGTAGAAAGCTACGAAGACTGTATGAAAAAAATGTATACTATGCTTGGTGTAACACCGGCGGATGTAGATAATTTTAGAATTGCTGTTAATCAATTAGACGGAAGAATTGCAGGACAGGAAGGACCAAAAGTAGACAGCCAAAAAGATTTGGATTTATTAAAGCTAAATAAAATCAGTGCTTTTCCTGAGTTTTACGAAAGAGTTCATAAAACTCTTCAAAAAGATTTAGATACCTGGGTTGAAGAACCGCCCGAAATAAATTATACGGTAGTAAGAGGCGATAATCTTTGGAATATTGCAAAAAAACCTCAACACTACGGAAACGGTTTTGCCTGGCCGATGATTTACAAAGCTAACCGTGATAAAATTAAAAACCCGGATTTAATCTATCCGAAACAAATATTTAAAATTCCTAAGCTTACTGAAGAAGAAAAAGCAAAATATGATAAAATCAGAAGGAACTACAAACCTGCACCGGTTCAATAAGCTTGTCCGTAAATATTGAAATATTATTTAAAACCCTTATCGTTTTTTAAATGATGAGGGTTTTTTTATTTAAATTAAAAATTACTTATGACTGCAGAACAAAAAGAAATTAAATTGGACAGCGCCAACATGCTGGAAATTTTAGGTGTCAACGACGAGAACCTAAAACAAATTGAAGACAGGTTCAGTGCGTCCATAACCGTTAGGGGAGACTCTGTTTTTGTAAACGGAGTAACCGAGGAAATAGACGCCATCGAAAAAATATTTAAAGAGATGATATATGTTCTTAATATAAACGGCAAATTGGAACAATCCGACGTAAATACAATTATATCACTTACAAAAGAAGGCAAAGAAATAATTAATAAAGAAGAATACGAATCGATTATTCTTTATACAAAAAATGATACCATCAAAGCCAAAACACCCGGACAATTAAAGTATGTGCAAAACGCACAGAAAAATGATATTTGTTTTGCAATTGGACCCGCGGGAACAGGCAAAACTTATCTCGCGGTTGCATTAGCCGTTGCGGAATTAAAAAAAGGTACCGTTAAAAAAATAATACTTGCACGCCCCGCAGTCGAAGCAGGCGAAAGCCTCGGATTTTTACCCGGTGATTTCCAGGAAAAAATTGATCCCTATCTTCGCCCGCTTTACGATGCCCTGGATGATATGATGCCTTCCGATAAGCTTAGAAGCTATATTGAAAAAACAATTATTGAAATTGTCCCGCTTGCATATATGAGAGGAAGGACTTTGAACAACGCATTTGTAATATTGGATGAAGCACAAAACGCCACTGCCATGCAGATGAAAATGTTTTTAACAAGACTCGGCGTAAACTCAAAGGCTATAATTACGGGAGACATAACACAAATTGACCTTCCCGGTAAAAGCCTGAGCGGACTTGTACAGGCAAAGGAAATATTAAGTCATATTGACGGCGTTGGCTTTGCTTATTTTGACAGAAGTGATATCGTAAGGCACAGATTGGTTAAGGACATTATTAATGCTTATGAAAAATTTAATAAAACAAACGGGAAGAATAATAATTCAAAATAATTTTTTACTCTCGTTCCAATAAAAATCCATTTCTTCTAAATTCGAGTCACTGATTTTCCTGCCTTTTTCTTTCAAACTTTTTTCTATATAACCAAATCTTTTTATGAATTTTTTATTTGTTTTTCTTAAGGCGTTTTCGGCATTTACGCCTAAAAATCTCGCATAATTTATTAATGCAAAAAATACATCCCCTATTTCTTTTTCCAATTCCTCTTTTGAATTATCCTGTTCTACTTCGTGCATTTCCGCCAACTCTTCTTCGACTTTTTTCCAAACATCTTCTTTCTTTTCCCAATCAAAACCCACCTTTGCCGCTTTTTCCTGTAACCGGTGAGCCTTTTGTAAAGAAGGTAAATTAACGGGGATGCCTTCCAAAACGGAATCTCTTCCTTCTTCCAGCTTTATTATTTCCCAATTTCTTTTTACGTCGTCCGAATTTTTTACTTCTACATTTCCGAAAACGTGCGGATGGCGGTTTATAAGTTTTTCTTTTATTGAGTCTATTACTTCATCAATTTTGAAGCTGCCGTTTTCTTCCGCTATTACGGAATGAAAAACTACGTGCAGCAGTAAATCCCCAAGCTCTTTTTTCAGTTCGTTAAAATCTTTGTTGTCTATTGCGTCAACAACTTCGTATGCTTCCTCAATAGTAGCCGCCTTAATAGAATCGTTTGTCTGCTCTCTGTCCCAAGGGCACTCATTTCTTAATTTTCTTACTACATCAACTAAGTCTTCGAATTTACTTTTCAGCATCTTGTTAAATTCCTAAATTAAAGTATTACAAAAATATTATTTTGATAACGTAAAATAACAAATATATATATGCTTAAAATAGGAGATATGATGATCGAAGAAAAAATAAAGGAACTCGGTTTTGAATTACCTACGCCTGCCAAACCGCTTGCTGCTTACTTGCCTTCAATTAAGTCGGGAGACCTTGTTTTTACAGCCGGACAAATTCCGATGGTTAACGGCGAACTGAAATATAAAGGTAAGGTAGGTTACGTTGTTTCACTTGAAGATGCACAAAAAGCAGCGCAAATTTGTGCGTTAAATTGTTTGGGCGTTATTAAAAGTCTGATTGGCTCACTCGAAAAGATAGAGCAGATAGTTAAATTAACTGTGTTTGTTAATAGTGCCGATAATTTTACATCTCAACACCTTGTTGCAAATGGAGCTTCGGAATTAATGGGTAAGATTTTCGGCGAAAAAGGTAAACACGCAAGAAGTGCGGTCGGGGTAAACGAATTACCTGCCGATTCCGCAGTTGAAATAGAGATGATTTGCATGGTGAAAGATTAAATACGATTTTTTAATGAATCTTTTATATTTCCGACTAACGACATAGTCTCATCGTAAGGAGGGTTTTCTTCAAGCAGTGTTTTTATTATTGCACTACCGACAATAATACCGTCGCAAAAAGGAATAACTTTTTCAGCATCATTCGTATTTGAAATACCGAATCCGATCATTGCTTTATTTTTTGTAACGTTTTCTTTAATTGTCTTTAAATAACCGTCGTTTATCTCTTTGTTTGAATTTCGTCCTGTAATTCCGTTAACACTTACACAATAAACAAACCCCTTTGAAGTATTGTCAATAAGTTTTATTCTTTTTACCGGAGTAGTAGGTGCAATAAGGGAGATGATATCCAGCTCATTGTAACAGTCCCCTAAAAAAACATTTTGTTCGTCAAGCGGCAGATCCGGAATAATTAATCCGTTCACCCCCGAGGCTGCGGCATCTTCCGCAAACCTTTCTTTTCCGTAAGCCAAAATCGGATTTGCATAGCCCATAAGAATAATCGGTTTTGCCGAGGCTGTTCTAATTTGTCTTACGTATTCAAGTGTAGCAGGTATGGTAATTCCGTTATTTAATGCAATGCGGGAAGATTTCTGAATTACGTTTCCGTCCGCAATCGGGTCGCTGAAAGGAATACCGATTTCCAAAATGTCAGCTCCTGCACTTAGTATGTTTATTGCCAGTTCCGAAAAAGTATTTTTAAATGGAAATCCGCTTGTTATAAAAACGGCAAGTGCTTTATCACCATTATTATTTACTTCTTCAATTTGATTTCTTATTTCCGACATATTATTCAAATACCCCCTTATAAGTTTCCATATCTTTATCACCTCTTCCGCTTAAATTGACGACAATAATTTCATCTTTATTTGTATTCGGCATAAGATATTCCAAGTAAGCTATTGCGTGGGCGCTTTCCAAAGCCGGTATAATGCCTTCTTTTTTAGAAAGTAATATTGCCGCTTTCAGCGCTTCGTCATCGGTAACAGAGAAGTAGTTGACAATCTTTTTATCTTTCAAATAACTGTGCTCGGGTCCCACGCTCGGATAATCAAGTCCCGCTGAAATTGAATACACTTCTTCAACCTGTCCGTATTCGTTTTGAAGTAAATAGGAGCGCATCCCGTGCAGTATGCCGTCTTTACCGAGGGTAAGCGTTGCACAATTCTCTTTAAATTCCAATCCTTTACCGGCAGCTTCAACACCGATAAGTTCGACGTCATCTTCAATAAAAGGATAGAAAATGCCAATCGCGTTACTGCCTCCGCCGACGCAGGCAATTATTTTATCGGGATTTTTACCGGCGGCTTTAATTATCTGTTCTTTTGTTTCTTTGCCGATTACCGATTGAAAATCCCTGACCATCACGGGATAGGGATGAGGACCGACTGCGGAGCCGATGATGTAATGCGTATGTTTTACGTTGGTCACCCAGTCTCTTATTGCTTCGTTAGCCGCATCTTTTAACGTCTCAGTTCCTGATGTTACTTCAATTACTTCAGCACCCAGCATCTCCATTCTTAATACGTTCGGCTTTTGTCTTTTGATATCCTCTTTGCCCATAAATATCGAACACTGCAAACCAAATTTTGCACAAACGGTAGCAACCGCTACGCCGTGTTGTCCTGCTCCGGTTTCCGCAATAATTCTTTTTTTACCCATTCTTCTTGCAATCAATATTTGTCCGAGAGCGTTATTAATTTTATGTGCGCCCGTGTGACAAAGGTCTTCTCTTTTTAAAAATATTTTTCCCCCTTTAAAATGCTCGGTTAAATTGGAAGCAAACGTAAGAGGTGTCGGTCTGCCGGTATATTCTTTATTTAGATTTTCAAGTTCTTTTAAAAAAGAAATATCTGTTTTTAGTTTTGTGTAATGTTCTTCCAATTCTTTTAAGGGCGTAATTAGCGTTTCGGGAACAAACTTTCCCCCGTATTTACCGAAGTGTCCGTTTTCGTCGGGGAGATTGTAATTTTTAAAAGTATTCATTTTTTAATTTCTAATTATGGGAGTAATTTCTTTTATTTTGGAATATAATTTTTCAAACCGTTTTAATGTTAAAGATTGAGCTCCGTCCGAGAGGGCATTTTCCGGTTTATTGTGAACTTCAACAATCAGCCCGTCCGCACCGCAGGCAACTGCGGCAAGACTCATCGGCGTCACTTTGTCCCAATAACCTGTTCCGTGCGAAGGGTCAACTATAATAGGCAGATGAGATAATTTTTTTATTACCGGAACCGAGTTTAAATCGAGTGTGTTCCGCGTTGTTGTTTCAAATGTTCGTATTCCTCTTTCGCATAATATTACATTGTAATTCCCCTGGGCTAAAATGTATTCGGCGCTCAATAATAAATCCTCAACTTTTGCCGCCATCCCTCTTTTTAGTAAAATCGGTTTATTAATTTTGCCGACTTCTTCAAGGAGAGAATAGTGCTGCATATTTCTTGCCCCGATTTGCAGAATATCTGCAACTTCGGAAATAATCGGGATTGTATGAGTGTCTTTTACTTCGGTAACTATACACATTCCATATTCTTTTTTAACTTCATCCAAATATTGAAGACCTTTTTCTTTTAACCCCTGGAACGAATACGGGCTTGACCTCGGTTTATACGCTCCGGCTCTTAATATTTTTATTCCCATTTCATTTAGTCTGCCGGCTATATCAAAAATTTGATCCCGGCTTTCTACCGAACAAGGTCCGGCAATTACGGTAATATCATCACCGCCGATTTTACAACCGCCGATATTTATAATTGTGTCGTCCTCTTTCATCTCGCGGCTGACGAGTTTGTATTTTTTAGTTACTCTTATTACTTCTTCCACCGATTTGATTTTTCTAATTTCATCTTCGTTTATTGTGTTTGTGGGTCCGGTTATTCCGATTGCAAGCTTGCGTATACCGGGAATTTCGTGCGGGATACAATCATATTTTATGATTGCATTTTTAATTTTATCAATATCCTCTCTAACCGTATCTAAATTTAAAAGTATTAACATTATTCTTTCCTTAATTTATTCAGAGTAGTAAAGAACTCTTTAACTTTAGTTGAGTTTTTTTTACCCGGCGCGTTTTCAAGCGATGATGAAATATCGATTGCAAACGGTTTTACCCTTTGCACTATATGTTCGATATTATTCGAGGAAATACCGCCCGATAAAATTATTTTATTTTTTAATTCGTTTGGAATTAAGTCCCAATTAAATTTCTTTCCCGTTCCGCCATGAAGCTTATTCGAAAACGAGTCGAATAAAAAATTACAGTTTTCGTAATTCGATAATTCCGAAAAATCAAATTCATCGCTTATTCGAAAACTTTTAATTACGGGTATATTAATCGAATTTATAAATTCCTGTGTTTCGTTTCCGTGTAATTGTGCGGCGTTCAAATTTGCGTAGCGGATTATTTTATTTATTGCATCAGAAGATTCATCAACAAAAACACCGACTTTTAAAGTAAAGGGAGATAACTTAAATATTATTTCTTTTGCTTTGTCCGGGTTGATGTACCTTTTGCTTTTTTTATAAAATATAAAACCCAAAGCATCGGCTCCGAATGCTTCGCACAATAAAGCGTCTTTCAAATTTGTTATTCCGCAGACTTTAACTTTCAATTCGGCACCATTTTTCCAAGTTCGTTAAATCTTTTTTTAATTCGTTGGAAGACATCAAGTATTCGCCGACCAAAATCCCTTTTACGTTTGTTTTTTTTAACTTTACCAAATCTTCTTCTTTACCAATACCGCTTTCCGAAATAATTAAAACATCCTCAGGAATTAGTTGTGAAACAGCAATTGTCGAGTTTAAATCAACCGAGAAATCGTCAAGGTTTCTATTATTTATTCCGATTAGTTTATTCAGCTTAAAATCAATTTTGTTAATTTCATCTTTTGAATGCAGCTCCAATAAAACTTCTAAATTTATTTCGTGAGCGGCACAAGTAAGTTCTGTTATTTGATCAGCCGACAACGCTTCGCAAATTAGAAGAATTACATCGCCGCCCGAGGCTTTCGTCTGATACACTTGAAGCGTATCAATTATAAAATCTTTACGAAGAAGCGGGCGCCGCTTATTTAATGCCGCACTTTTTAAGAGGTTTATATTTCCTCCGAAGAATAATTCATCGGTTAAAACAGATACGCCTGCGATGTTTGAATTGAAATATGTGTCAATAATATTTTGATAGTCAAACTCCTTGTTGATAATTCCTTTTGAAGGACTTTGTTTTTTTAACTCGGCAATTATCGAGATATTTTTTTCCTTTTTAATGTTATCGATTAAACTGAAATGATTTTTATTAAATAATTCCGCTTCTTCAAATGAAGAAATCGAGTATTTGTTCTTTAACCTTAATACTTCTTTTTTCTTATGTTCTATTATTTTTTCAAATATATTCATAGTGTTAAGAAAATTTGCTGCCGAAGTTGATTAAACGTTTCAATTTATTTTTTGCAGCGCCGCTTATAACGGATTCCTCCGCTGCCCGCTTGCAAACGGATATATCATCGGAATATTTAGCGCAGTAAAGTGCCATCGCGGCATTAGCCGCAACGGTGGCGAAAGCTCCGTTTTTATCGGCACCGTTAAAAATATCTTCAATTATTTTAGCGTTTATTTCAGCCGTACCGCCTTTAATTTCATTTAACTCAACCGTATCGTAACCGAAAGTCACATTTGAGATTTGATAACTTTTAACTTTGCCGTTTCCGTTATATTCAAATATTTTAGTCCTTCCGCTCAGTAATATTTCATCGTATTTATTTTCCGTGCAAAGAAAGCATACCCGTTCAAAATTTAGATTTGCGGATGCTTCAGCCATCAGACTTGCCGCTTTATTGCTGAAAGTACCGACCATTTGTTTAGTAACTCCCGCCGGATTTGTAAGTGGTCCGAGCATATTAAATATCGTCCTTATTTTCAGTTCTTTTCTAACGTGGGCTGCGTGCTTCATTGCCGGATGATATTGTGGCGCAAATAAAAAAGTAATTCCTATTTCCTCCAGCGCTTCTTCGGATGCTTCAAGAGGAAGATTTATATTTACTCCAAGTTGAGTTAAAACATCCGCGCTTCCGCTTTTACTTGAAATTGATCTGTTGCCGTGCTTGGCTACTTTTATTCCCGCACCGGCAACTACAAAAGCAACGGCTGTAGAAATATTGAACGTTCCGGAATTATCTCCGCCCGTGCCGCAGACGTCAATAGCGTCGCCGTTAATAGATTTTAACTTCAAACTTTTTTCTCTCATTACTTTTGCAAAGCCCGCAATCTCTAATGAGGCGGCACCTTTTAATCTAATGGATGTAAGAATTCCGGCTAACAACGAATTGTTTACATTACCGTTCATTATTTCTTCCATCAAAAAAACGGATTCCTCTAAGCTTAAATCTTCTTTTAGGAGCAATTTTTCAAATATTTCTTTGATCATTGTTCCAACCAGTTTTTTATTATTTTTTCTCCCTCTGCCGTTAAAATTGATTCGGGATGAAACTGAATGCCTTCGACCGGTAAATGTTTGTGACGCAATCCCATTATCGTTCCGTCTTCCGTTTCTGCGGAAATATCAAAGACCTCCGGCAATGATTCTCTGTCTACAACTAATGAATGGTAACGAGTCGCTTCAAAATTCTGCGGCACGTCTTTAAATATTGTTTTATTATCGTGACAAATTTTTGATGTCTTTCCGTGCATAATGTTTTTAGCCTTAATCACTTTCCCGCCGAAAGAAAAACCTATTGCCTGATGTCCGAGGCAGACTCCGAGTATTGGAATTCTGCCGGAAAATCTTTTAATGGTAGAAAGAGTAACCTTTGAATCTTCCGGTCTTCCGGGTCCGGGCGAAATAAGTATTTTATCGGGCGACAAAATATTTATCCGGTCGGTTGTTATTTCATCGTTTCTTTTTACGATAACTTCGCAATTATATAATCCGACCAATTGAACAAGGTTGTACGTAAAAGAATCGTAATTATCAATTACTAATATTTTCATCAATTACCTCTGCATATTGTAATGCTTTTTTTAAAACCGCCGATTTATTGTAAATTTCTTTTAGCTCGAGTTCAGGAATACTGTCGTACACAATCCCCGCCCCGGCTTGCCAATAGATTTTATCTTTAACCGTGTAAAGAGTTCTGATTGATATGCACATATCCAGGCTGCCTGAAAAATCCAGGTAACCGATTGCACCGGCATAAACTCCTCTGGATTCTTTTTCGTATTCGTTTATCAATTCAATAGCTTTTAATTTCGGAGCACCCGTAACCGTACCTGCAGGGAAACAAGATTTTAGCGCATCGATCGATGTATTGTTTTTTAAAAGCCGTCCTTCAATTTTTGAAACAAGATGCATAACGTGTGAATATCTTTGTATTTTTTTATCCTGCAAGACTTTTACGGAATTAAATTGACACACTCTGCCCAAGTCGTTTCTTCCCAAATCCACAAGCATGGTGTGTTCCGCAAGTTCTTTGGGGTCATTTTTTAATTCATTTTCCAATTCAAAATCTCTTTCTTCCGTATCTCCTCTTTTTCGTGTACCTGCTATCGGCAGTACCTGCGCTTTGCAGTCTTTTACTTTAACCAAATCTTCGGGTGAGGTTCCCGTAATTGTAAAATCGTTTTCGAATTCCAGATAATACATATACGGCGAGGGATTTATTGTGCGCAAGGATCTGTAAACGTTAAACGGGTCTCCTTTAAATGAAGCGGAAAATTTTTCGGATAAAACAAGCTGATAAATATCGCCGTTCTCAATTCTTTGTTTGCAATCATCCACTTTTGAGTAAAAGTCAGAACTTTCTATTTCTTCTTTGATAAAATTAACTATAGAAAAATCAGACTTATAATTTATTTGCTCGGTTAGTGCATCTTTAATATTTTTAATTTCATTCTTGGCTTTACTGTATTCCAAATGAGGATCGGAGTATTTACTTAAGTGTACATTTGAAATTATAATCAATTGATGCTTGAGATGATCGAATGCAACCACTGTATGATAAAGCCCGAATACGGAATCGAATTCTATTTCCTTACAGGACGAAAGTCGTATCGAACTTTCAATTAGCGTAATGTTTTCATAACCCAAATATCCTACATATCCGCCTATAAAATCCGGTAATTCTTTTAGGTTAGGTTGTGTGTATCTTTCCGTTGTTTCATTCAGTACATCAAAAATATTTCCTTTAACGGTTTTAGTGTTATCGTTTGAGTTGAAAGTAACAACATTTCCTCTGTTTGAAATTGTTGAAACAGGATCGACTCCGATGTATGAATACCGCGCAATGCTGTCTTCTCCTTCTACGGATTCAAGTAGGAAACTTTGCCGTCCGTTCTTTCTTAGTTTTAAATATGCCAAAACGGGCGTAAGCAAGTCTGCCGTTATAATTTCGTAAACGGGGATCAGATTGCAGGAACCGGTTAATATTTCAAATTGTTCATAATTCATTTTTTTTCTCTATAAATAAAAAAACCCCTTACAGTAGACTGCAAGGGGCTAATATAAAAAGCTGTTTTTACAGGTTACTGAATCATATTATTATAAATTCCATACCACCACCAAGATTTTTGGCTGATAGGATAAAAATAATTGTAATATGTTCCAGTAATTGTTTTCATAATGTTGAGTGTAAATGTAAGGGCAATATTAATTATAGTCAATACAAAAAAAATAATAATTTGCAACCGAGCAATTTCTTGGAAAATTATAGGGAACATATTGATATCTTGAATGTATATAATGATTATAACTATATTTGATACCAAGAAACTGATGTTAAATATGAATATCAAAATTAAAAATTTTATAATCCTGTTTGTCTTTCTTATCTCGCTGCCTGCATTTTCTCAATTTAAAGACGGCAATATTTTCAAAGGCTCAATTAAAGACGGAATAGTAAACAAACAATCCGGCGGATTGTTCGGCATTTTTAATTCGCAAAATTTCAGAATGGATCATCTTTACAATTTATCATTTTCTACTTCCGGCAGCAACCGGTTAGCCGTGGGTTCTTATACAAACAGAATATTCTATAAATTTAACGACAAATTAAACTTTCAACTTTGGACAAGTATTGTAACTACACCTTACAGCACTTTAAGCAGTAATTCCAATAACAAATTTGACGGCATATATATTGACAGAGCATCGCTTAATTATAAACCGGCTAAAAATTTTATGATACAATTACAATTCAGTAATAATCCTTACAGATATTATAATTCATATTACAATTATAATAGATTTGGCGGTTTTAATTACGGATATGATTTTAACCCATTTTTATATTAAAAATTCATAATAAGTGAATAAAAAACTCCAATCAAAAATTCCCCTTTTATTAAAAATAAAAAAGAGCGCCCGTTATAATATCATTTTAAATGGCGTGATAGGTCTTTTGATAATTATTATAATACTTATAACTTTTTCCCTTATTTTAAAGCTTCAAAATTTAAACGGTTCTGAAAAATTTAACAATTCGATAAGTAAGGTTTCAAAGCCGATTCAGGTAGAGGTGTTGAACGGATGCGGTTTACCCGGTGCGGCAGACAAAGTTACCAATTACTTGAGAAGTAAAAATTATGATGTTGTTCAAATCGGGAATTATAAATCATTTGATATAGATGAAACCATGGTAATTGACAGAAGGGGAAATTTTAAAATTGCAGAAGATATTGCCGACTCGCTCGGTTTAAAAAAGGGCAGTGTTATCCAGCAGATTAATAAAAAATATTTATTGGATGCATCTATAATTGTCGGTAAAGATTACAAACATTTAAAGTATAAAAATTGAGGTAAAATTGGATTCAAAAATCTTAACGGAAAAAATAATAAACTTAATATTTACAAAAAAAGGTTATGATGTTGTGCATCTTAACCTTTCGGAACATACAACGTTTGCAGATTATTTTATAATTTGCAGCGCCGATTCTTCTACGCAAGTAAAGGCGATTTCCGATGAAATAGATAAAAAGCTGAGAGATGAAGGGATAAGGTGCTGGCATAAAGAGGGGTATTTAACTCTTTCGTGGGTTTTGCTGGATTACGTTGATGTTGTTGTCCACGTATTTCAAAAAAGCGCTAGAGAGTATTATAATCTTGAAAGACTTTGGGGCGACGTTCCGATAACAAAGGTTGAAGACCCCGAATTAAAAAAAACTAACGGCTGAAAGGTTAAAGATTGAAAAGATATATAAAATCAATATTTGATGAAGCTTCAAATAAATTAGATTATTTAAAAAATCAAAATTATAATTTAGAAACACCTAAAAATCCGGACCACGGGGATATCTCCTGCAACGCGGCAATGGTATTGAGCAAGCAGCTAAAAAAGAGTCCCCGCGAAATTGCCTCGGAAATCATTTCCTCTCTCGATTACGATAAAAATATTGTGCTCGACGTAAAAATAGCCGGTCCGGGATTTATCAATTTCTATTTTACAAATCAATTTACAGCAAAGGTAATTGAGGAAATATTAGAGAAAGGCGACGATTACGGCAAATCAAATTTGAACTCAGGTAAAAAAGCCAACGTTGAATTTGTTTCCGCAAATCCTACAGGTCCGTTGACCGTTGGACACGGGAGAAATGCCGTTGTAGGAGATACGATAGCAAATTTATTGGAATGGGTCGGCTATTCGGTTGACAGAGAATACTACTTTAATAATGCAGGCAGACAAATGCGTGTGCTCGGCGATTCCGTTAAACTTAGATATTTGGAATTGCTCGGTAAACGGATTGAATTTCCCGAAGATTATTATCAAGGCGGATACATTAAAGATATTGCCGAAAAAATAAAAGATGAATACGGAAATAAACTTGAAGACGAAAGCCCCGAAGGTATTTTTAAAGACAGAGCCGAAAAAGAAATATTTGAAGGAATAAAAGCTACGCTTGAAAATTTGAAAATACGGCACAATATTTTTTACAACGAAAAAAAACTTTACGACGAAGGAAAGATTGAAGACTTATTGAACAGCTTAAAAGAGAAAAACCTTTCTTATGAAAAAGACGGCGCGGTTTGGTTTAAACTTACGGAATTGGGCTGCGAACAGGACAAAGTGATTGTTAAAGCAACCGGCGAACCTACATACCGCCTTCCGGATATTGCGTATCATTTGACGAAGTTTGAAAGGGGCTACGACTTAATGGTGGACCTTTTCGGTTCCGACCACAACGCTACTTATCCGGATGTGCTTGCCGGATTAAAAGCCGAAGGCAAAGACCCGGCAAAAGTAAAAGTTGTAATACATCAATTTGTTACAATTTTGGAAAACGGTGAAATAGTAAAAATGTCTACCCGCAAAGCAAATTTTATAACGTTGGACGAACTTACAAATGAAGTCGGCAGCGACGTTGTAAGATATTTTTTCAATATGCGGAACGTTTCTTCTCATATGAATTTTGATCTTACTCTTGCCAAAACTCAATCCGATGAAAACCCTGTGTTTTATCTGCAATATGCCCACGCAAGAATTTGTTCAATTCTCAGAATGATTAAAAACGAAAATCTGGAAACTTCCACAAAGCATTTGGAACTTCTTAAAAAAGATGAAGAGCAGCAGCTGATAAAAAAATTAAGACAATTCGGCGAAGAAATTGAAATGAGCGCAGAGCTTTTTGAAACACATCGAATCTGTAATTATTTGGAAGAACTTGCTGCATTATTCCATAAGTTTTATACATTCTGCAGAATCATAGGATCTGAAAAAGAATTAGCCGAGGCAAGAATTGCACTGGCGGTTGCTGCTAAAACAGTAATTAAAAACGGACTTCAAATATTGGGAGTAACTGCTCCGGAAAAAATGTAATCTATCCTGCTACCGCAGAGGAACAAGCGTAAATTTTATCGGCTCCGGCGCTTTTTAAAACCTTAGCGCATTCATTTACCGTAGCTCCGGTTGTAATTACATCGTCTATCAACAAAATATTTTTACCTGCTGCCAGGTGCTTCCTTTTTACTTTAAATGCACCATCTACATTTTCTTGTCTTTCAACCAATGTAAGAGCCGTTTGAGTTTGAGTAAACTTCGTTCGCTTTAAGATATTTTGCGCCACAGGAACATTCAACGCCTTACCCAAACCTTCGGCGATGTAAAAAGATTGGTTGTAACCCCTTTCTGACTTTTTAAGATGGTGAAGGGGTACGGGAACAATCAAATCGAGATTCCAAAATTTAATTTCTTCGCTGCATTTTTCGGCAATAATTTCCCCCAGTTTTTTTCCGATGGCAAATTTGTTTGAATATTTTACAGAATGAATTATATGCTGAAGTTCTTTATCCTTTTCAAAAACAAAAGGTGTGGTAAAACCCGAGACAAGTTTTTTCTCAGAAAATTTCCTTTCAAATTCGATTTTTATTAGTGAATTCGTGGCTAAAGAAATAGACCTTATACAATCGTCACAAACATATTTCTGTTCTACTGAAAGTTTTTGTTTACAACCGGGACAAAAGCGCGGAAGGAAGAAATCAAACAGTGATATAAAAAATTTATTTGACATTATTAAAAGAATGAGATTTATAAAAAATAATTTACATCATACTCAATCTTCTGCGTATAAACCATTCAATACTAAACAGCAGAACGACGAAAATCAAAATCCATTCATTCGACCAAAGACTTATCTCGCTCGTCACTGTTTTTTCTTTTACATTATTCTTGTTTTTACTTTTTAGCAATTCAATCAATTTATCTCTTTCGTTAAAAGTAAAATATTTTCCTTTGGAATTTTGACTTATTGTTTGAAGTAATTCAGAATTTAATTTGGTGTTTGTCAGTTCTACATTTGTTTCGCCGATATTAAATTTACCCGAATCTTTGCCAAGCAATTTGCCGTTGAGCATGGCTCTTCCGACAAAGGAAAAGTCTCCCGCATTTGTCGTCCGGAAAACTCCGTCGTATAAACCGTTACCTTTGGATGTTAAATTTATTTTAGCTGTTGAATTATTTGAAGTATTGGTCACGGATATACTTACATCGGCGTTAGAAACAGGGTTAAAAGATTCGTCATAAACCTGAGCCGTGAATTCAACATCTTCATTTAAGGAAAATAATTTTTTTAATGGTTTTATAATAACTTGTTTTTCGTCGTCGGATGCATTGAGCCATTTTACGCTGTTTGAAATAAATTTATCGAACATATCCGCACCGTTAGAAAGAGTGAGCAGTTTCCATCTCCAAATGCTGCCTGCCAGAACCGAAATAGATTTGTTGCCTGCTAACCTGCGAGAAATTATCAGCGGCTTTTTAAAAGGAATGTTATTAATAACTATTTCCGATAGAACATTGCTTCCGGGTTTAACCTCGTAATCCGCACCCGGCTGAAAAACAGGCGGTAAATTACTCCAACTTTTTAGTACGTCTCCATCCGATATTTGCAGTATCGGATTTGTGATCTCTCCGGTTTTAATTAAAGGCAAAACCTCATTTATTTTTGAAGAAGGAAATTTAACGTTGAAAGATAATATGTTATTAAGATAATTAAGTTTGGCAAAATCGATATTATTAGATAGCAGTAAGAAAAAAGGTTTTCCGCTTTCTGAAATTTTAGTCTTTACTTTGTTGATAAATGAAATATTTGTAACCGCAGAAGGAAAACCGATGAGAAAATATACATCGGCGCTGTCAAGAAGCTTGTTCGCGTTTTCTTTTTCCAAAAATCTGTTATTATTAATTTGTGTTAATGAATTGACCGTTAAGTTCTTGTTGTCTTTCAATGAAGTTTTTATAAATGATAAATCATTTGAAGGCGATCCGGCAATTATAAGCACCTTTAATTTGGATTTCTGTACTTTTATATAAAAAGTTTTAACGTTATTGATTTTGTTTTCTTCTCCGGGTATTCTTCCAACTTTTATTTTTAACTTTCTTTCCCCGTAATCGGCCGGGTTGTATGTAAAAGAAACGTTATTTATTCCTCCTTCCGCAAGAACAATATTTTTTCTGTCAATAATTTTACCTTCTTCAAAAAGAGATACGGATGTTTTAATTCCTTCAAACTTTTCATTTTTAATTACGGTTGAAATTGTGGTGGGAGTGTTTGCATAAATAAATTTGTTATAACTTACTTTTTTTATCGAGACATCTTTGTTGGTTGTAGTATCTCCCACGCCGACGGTATAAACGGGGAAACCTAATTTTTCCGATTCATTTACGGGTGAAAGTCCGTCCGTAATATTCCCGTCGCTGATTATTGTTAAGGAAGAAATATCCGATCCGGCGGTTTCTATCTTCTTGAATATTTTATCAAAATTTGTAGAAGTTTCGGAATAATTTATTTTGCCCAAACTGTCGGGATCAACTGAGTTTATCGTTGTTCCGAAAGTAAAGATTTTAAAATTATCGTCATCATTCAATCTTTTCAAAAAATCGTTTATTTCGTTTTTTCTTTCATTCACGCTTATCGATTTTGAATTGTCGACAAAAATTAAGTTTGCAGGTCTTACGGTTGACTTATTGGTGATAGTAAGTATCGGTTCGAATATTAAGAGTAAAAGTAGAACAAGTGCAAGTGAACGAATGGTTATTAAAATGATTTTATACGATTTGCTTATTTGTGGAATTGTGTGTCTATAAACGTAATACGCAAAAAGGGACGCAATTAAAGCGCCCAAAATAAAAAGTAAGGGATTGCTCGAAAAATTGATATCAATATTTTCTAATGCAAACATTAAAAGGTCATCTCTCCTTTTATAACCGTAACGGCATCTCCGGAAATGTACAGTTCATTTTCATCGGGATAATATTTTGCGCCGACCCTTCCGCTTCTGCCCATAAAATCGCCCTGTTCAAAAATTAAACCTTTTTTCATTTGTTCGTCAGTAATCAAATTCAAATGTTTAAGCACCGTTAAAAGCGGACCGTTTACGGAACCTGTAACCGGGTCTTCGTCTATTCCCCAATAGGGGACAAAATATCTTGAATGGGCAAAATTATTATCTTCGAATGTTTGAAGAGTGAACAATGCAAATCCGCTTATCTTTTTGTCTTGCTCCGAGATTTTAACAAGTTCTTTGAAATTCGGAGAAATATTTTTCAACTCTTCCAAACTTTTTATACGGATATAAAGGTTTGTATTTTCCAACAGCACCGGCGGTATATTTCCGGCAAGATTATCCTCCGTAATTCCGAGAGCGGAAAAGATTCCTTTAGTTTCGCCTTCGTAATTCTGCATTGAGTAAAGAGGGATCTGCATAAAATATTTATCGTCTTCCATTTTGCATTTTAAAATTCCCGAACGTGTATCAAAGGTAATTGTCCGCCCGTTTTTAAGAAGCGAATGTTCTTTTAAAAAATGGAGGGAAGCAATGGTCGCGTGTCCGCACAACTTAACTTCCACTGCGGGAGTAAACCACTGAAGGCGGAAATCGGCTTTTTCGGATTCCGACAAAAAAGCTGTTTCGGCAAGATTCATCTCCTTTGCAATTTTCTGTTTCACTTCATCTTTTAAATTATCGCCAAAGGTTACTCCGGCTGAATTACCGCAGAAAGGTTCTTTTGTAAAAGCATCAATTTGATATATATCTATTTTATTTTCCATTTAACAAGTTTTCCAAATTCCAGTCTTTCATTTTATTATAGGTTTCGTAATCCGTCAGATCAAAATGAATGGGTGTAACCGAAACATAGTTTTTATTTATAGCACCTTGATCGGTTTCTATCTCTTTATCCAGCTGCAAAAGTTCACCCGTAAGCCAGTAATAATTTTTGCCGTAAGGGTCAATTCGTCTTTCGTAGATATCGTCCCATTTTGATTTACCCTGCGTGGTTATTTTTACTCCCGCAATTTCATCTTCGGGCAGATCGGGAATATTTACGTTTAACAATGTTCCTGTAGGAAGTTGATTTATGGGGACATTTTCAATTAGATGTTTGGTTAATTTAGCGGCTACGGAAAAATCCTTAACATTGTGGTTTGTAACCGAGACCGCCATTGAAGGTACGTCCATAATTGCCGCTTCACGGGCGGCGGAAACGGTACCGGAGTAAATAATATTTATTGCCGTGTTGCTGCCGTGGTTTATTCCGGACACAACAAGGTCGGGAGGGGAATCCATAAGATTTCTGATACCGATTTTTATACAGTCGGCGGGTGTGCCGTCAACTGCAAGACCGAAGAGAGTACCGTTAATTCTGTATTCGCTTACGCGCAGAGGTACCTGCATTGTTATTGCGTGTCCGATAGCGCTTTGTTCACTTAATGGTGCAATTACAGTAACCTCCGCAATTTCTTTTAATGATTTTACAAGCTCGAATATTCCCGGAGAGCTTATACCGTCATCGTTGCAAACTAATATTTTCAAGACTTGTTTCCTAAAGTGTTAAGTTTTTCTAATTATATTTTGAAATATACTATAACATTTTAAGAGGAACAATCGGCGGGTGAAGCAGATAAAAAATTATTATAAAAAATCCGATGCCTGAAATTCAGGTAATTCGAGCTGATATGTTATTTAGATAAGTTTGTCCTATTTCTGTTAAAATTAACTTTCAATAAAAAGAAAAATTTGTAAAATTCACAAATATATCTTGCATTTAGACGTCTATTTGTAAAGTATACTTACGAAATATGAAAAAGAGACCAATTTGGATTAATAAGATCAGACAGGTTTGGTTAAAAAGACCAATAGTTTGGCTTTCGGGTGTAAGGAGAGTCGGTAAAACAACTATATCAAAAATGTTCACGGATGCTAAATATTTAAATTGTGATTTACCTTCCGTTGTACGAATATTGGACGACCCGGAAAGTTTTTACGCAAGTTTGAACAAAGACAGCATCGTAATTTTTGATGAAGTACACCGTTTACCCGACCCAAGTAAAATACTGAAAATAGGGGCGGATGCTTTTCCCCATCTCAAAATACCGGCAACGGGTACCTCGACTTTGGCTGCAACACAAAAATTTCGTGACAGCCTTACAGGACGTAAACAATCTATTTATTTGCCTCCTGTGTTATGGGATGAATGTACTTCAGACTTCGGTATAAAGGAACTTGACAAACGTTTGCTTTACGGAGGATTGCCTGAGCCATTACTCTCTTTAAAAAGGGATACTACCTTTTTTTCTGAGTGGATTGATAGTTTTTATGCGCGTGATATACAGGAGTTATTCGGTGTCCGTAATCGTACAGGATTTTTGAAATTGTTACATCTTCTTCTCCGTCAGAGCGGTGGATTAATTGATTTTACACAGTTGGCAAAATTGAGTGGTTTAAGTCGCCCCACAGTTAAGGCACATATTGAAGCAATGACTATAGCCCATGCTGTTTATTTATTACCTCCTTTTTACGGCGGCGGCAGAAGGGAAATAACAAAAAGAGCAAAGTGTTATGCTTTTGATACCGGTTTTGTATCGTTCATAAAAGGTTGGGACAGTATTAG
This sequence comes from uncultured Ignavibacteriaceae bacterium, assembly GCA_964486645.1. Classification (GTDB taxonomy): domain Bacteria; phylum Bacteroidota; class Ignavibacteria; order Ignavibacteriales; family Ignavibacteriaceae. The sequence goes on from CAZAOG010000019.1 coordinate 28,709, forward strand.
GGAAGAAGATAGGGGATTGCTTTGGGAACATCTTGTGCTCGATACACTTAGGACTTTTGAACCTGAAAACAATATTTTCTTTTGGCGTGATAAATCCGGACGTGAAATAGATTTTGTTATAAAAAAATCGGAAAGTAATCTTGATGCAATAGAATGTAAAGTAAACCCGGCTAATTTTTCTTATAAAAATTTAAAAAAATTTAGGGAATTATACCCCGGCGGACGAAATATTTGTGTTTCCCCCAATATTAGTGAAAGTTACAAGATTCGTAAAGATAATTTATCGGTTGAATTTCATTCATTAAAAAGTATTTTTTGGTAAAGAGCTGTTAACATAGGATATTCTTAAGCCGGGCGCTATTTTTTTTAATAAGTTAAAGATACCCGAAATCTTGGAGATTTCGGGTACTTGAATATCGGAAATACTATTT
>CAZAOG010000020.1:0-29088 GCA_964486645.1 uncultured Ignavibacteriaceae bacterium
AGGAATGAGTGTTAAGGAAATAGAAAAATGGCTGGGTAGCAATTTAAATTATTAAACTAAGAAATATGTGATGAGGATAATCGCAAGATCAAAATAATAATGTTGGATAATTACAAAAATTATTTAATAATTACCCCATAAATAATGGCTTGTTTTAAAAACAAAACGTTATATTTATACAAAAACTACATTGAAAAAACCTTGTAGTATTTGGGAGATTTATTAGTTTGATTTATCTATAATATTCCTTCAATATTCTATTTACACACTTTGAGGTATGTTTTTTAATATCATATTCCCAAAGTCTTATTACACGCCAACCATCAGATTTAAGAGTTTTATTAACTTCACGATCTCTTTTTTTATTTTTTGCAATTTTCTTTTTCCAATATTCAGTATTTGTCTTTGGCATAATAAATCTTTTGGGATGTCCGTGCCAAAAATCCGAATCAACAAACACTATTATCTTTTTTCTACGAAACACAATATCAGGCCTGCCAGTAATTTTGTTGACGTGAGCTGAAAAATAGATTTTTAATTTTTTTAGCTCTCTCATTATTGTGAGTTCAGGCTTTGTTTCTTTTGACCGAATATTTTGCATATTCTTTTTTCTTTGAGCGGGGGTTAAATTATCCATTTTTATACGGAAAAATCTAGGAAATATGTTTCTTCATCAATTCTATAAAAGGTTAAATCTGTTCTTCCATAATTTATAAGATGTTCTAATAGAACAGGCTCCCCATTTGCAACATTTAATCGGTTCCGAAAGTATTCGCCAATTAGACTGTTATTATGAGGTGTGTGAATGGCTTTCCCATTATCTTGTGCACGAGTACATATTAAAACTTTATTGTCATCAGTTAATAATGTAAAATGTACACCTCGTGGAGGGAAGAAATTTGTGCGGTAGACATTAGCCGGTAATCTTATATATGCTTGATTGGGTTCACGGTGTTCCTCGGGGCGTTGACCCCAATTTAAACCGGAACGCTGAGGTAAATTACCAGATCTGTCAAGAAAAGAAACTGTGACTGTTTCAAACAGGGCAATGTCCGGTTGGGCTTGAGTTGTAACACTGGTCGTTTGTGTTTCTGTTAATTCCCTTGCACGGCGACGGTAAAATCTGTCATTATAAACTTGTATAATATTTTCGGAATCAGGGTTTGTACAATAAATTGATCCCTCAATCAATCTATTGAAATAATCTATAGCATCTTCATTTGAGCATTCGGTTAATACTTCTAGTTGACTAGTGCCATTAAAAGCAGTTTGTGTATAATTAGCAGAACCCAAAAAACTTCGATAGGGTTTATTGTCATTTTGCCAGATATAAAGTTTGGTATGAAAGGGGGGCATATTGAATCTGTAACTACATTGAAATCGTTGTTCAAATTCTTCGTTCACAATTTGTTGGAAACCGCTATGATTACTTAGCGAAATACCATCTGTGGGGCTCATTCCAATAATTAAATTTACCTCTACATTATTAATACCAAGACTCCGTAGTTCATTTAGGTGATGGAAAGCCATAGCGGAAGTTGCATAACCAGAAGCAATCAATAATTTATTACAACCATTTTTGGCTGGATCAATTAATATGTTTTGAAATAAATTGGTGGATATCATTTAACAGCCTTAACATTTTTTTTATATTTTTTTTGTTTATCAAATAAAATAAACTGATTAGAATTTGATTTTATATTATAGATTTCAGTTTGACATTTTTGGATTAATGGTTTAATATTACATCCAATAGAGGGATAATCAATACCAGCAAAGCTTTTCAAAAGAGATTCAAAAATCACCTTTACGCCTTTGGGAGGAACTGCCATTCCAATTTGTTTTCGAACACTTTCTTTTGAACCAAAAAATTCAAAATCATCTGGGAAGGACTGTAGGCGGGCTCGCTCTCTATTTGTTAAAGCACGATTTTCTGACCAGTGATAAACGTGAGTTCCGCCACCACCGCTCCCAGTGATTGTATAAGCTGGCTTATCAGGCTGGAGTCGCTTATATATTTGACTTAATTTTGCACCTTTAATATTTAATCTTAAATGAGGAGGTAATTTAGCGGTAAATGCATTTTCCCCAGGTTTAATATGTTTTAGTCTTTCAATAACTTGAGTTGATTGATTTGTAAGTTCATTGTTGGGAAGGTTTTTTGTAATTGGGGGATTTTCCAAAGCATTCTTTGCGCTTATGTTAAAATTTTTAAAAGGTTCTGGTGAAGGAACTTTAAAAACTACATCGAGATCCTTTCTAATACCGATTATTATAATTCGTTGACGTGCTTGTGGGACTCCATATTGATTAAATTTGTATAGATGGGGATAAATTGAATAACCAGCTTCAAAAAGTTCTTCTAATATATTGGTGAATGTTCTACCTTCATTTGCATTTCTTAAACCCCCAACGTTTTCTGCCAAAAACCATTTAGGTGAGAAATATTTTAGAGCTTTTACTCCAAAAGAATAAAGGGGTCCATAAACTCCATTAATTCCCTTTTTTTCACCAACAACACTAAAATCATTACATGGAAATCCAAAAGCTAAACCATCAATGTCAGAAATAGCTTTTAATTTACCAAAATCTAATTTTCTGATATCTTTGCAAATTACCGAATTGGGAGATTCTGGACAAATATTTTTTGTGTATGTAATGCACGAATCTTTGTCATAGTCGGTTGACCAAGCGTGTTCAATTGTATATTCAGAATTTATAGTTTTTATTGTGGCGTTCTTCGCGGCTAGGCCTAAACCTCCAGGGCCACAAAATAATTCACCAAACCTAAAAATCATACTAACCTTTTTGTTTTGCTTTAATTTAAATATAAGATTTTTCATGCACAACTTAAATACTTTTTATTAACTCAATCTGTAATAAATCAATCATTACATAACATTTATTTTTTATTTGATTATTCCAACTTATTCCATTTGTTTGTAATTTTAACAAAGGCATTCAAAATTATCAAACGGAATAATAATGGAAAACAAATCTGAAGCTCAAAACCCGCAGGAAGAAAAAAAATCTTTTTCTCAAGTATTAAAAGATGCTTTTAAAGAACTCAAAGAAACGTCGATAGCTTTTGTAAAAGCACCAAAGGCATTGTGGGGCGTTAACGTTCCTTATGTTTTAGAGGGACTTGTTTATTTCGGCGTGCTTACAATTCTCGGAAAATATAATTCCGAAAATGTCGGCTTAACCGATCCGCAGGCGGGACTGGTATACAGTTTTCTAACAGGCGGAATTACATTCGCAATGTTGGTTCTCGGGGGATTATCCGACAAACTCGGTGTTCGTAAATCCCTTATTATTTCGTTTCTTGTCTTACTCTTGGGAAGAGTGCTTGTCGGTATTTCCGGTTCGTTCGGACTCTCAAACGGTTTGTGGTCGCCTATGTTCTTTACAATGACAACCGGTCTGCTTTTTGTTTTGCTTGCTTACGGTTTGTACCAGCCGGCAGCTTATGCGGCGGTAAAAAGATACACCACGCCAAAAACTGCGGCAATGGGTTACGCAGCTATTTACGGATTTATGAATTTGGGCGCTTTCTTTTCGGGATTTATTTCATCTTTAACTCGCCCTCATTTTGAAGACGTGTTTCCGCCAAACGGCTTAACCGCAGTATTTTGGGTATATGCAATAATTACTTTTCTTGCACTTGTAATTACCCTTATGATGATTACGAAAAAAACCGACAAGGATGCGGTTGACGCGGTTAAAGCCGCTAACGAAGAGGAAGAAAAAGATGACAAAGATGAGAAACCGGATGTAAAGATAAACAATACACGCTTAATCGCATACAGCATTTTAACTCTCGGCAGCTTTTTACTGTCCGGTTTCGGATTTAAAAATTCTTTAAATTTTGTATCAAAATTTTCTGTTTTCGGATTGTCGATAACAATTGATTTCTTCTTTACTCTTACGCTTATATTCTTTGGGCTTGCGGTTTTTGAATACTTAAGGAACAGATCTTACCATCCGTTCAGAGATAAACGTTTTACATTTTTCATTTTTGTTCTTATTCCGGTGCAAACATTGTTTGCCCACAACTGGCTTACGCTTCCTTATTACTTAGACCGTGCATTCCGGGGCTCTGTGGTAAGCGAATACTTTGAAATATTTTCAAATATAAATCCGATTTTAGTTTTCTTGTTTGCGCCTATTGTTGCGGGACTGACAGCCAAAGCCGATGTGTATAAAATGATGATTTACGGAACCTTTGTTATGGCTGTTCCCACGTTCCTTTTAACAATTGGACCAAATATGTACCTGTTCCTTATTTATATTTTGGTAATGACCATAGGCGAATCGATGTGGCAGCCGAGATTTTTACAGTGGATTGCAGAAGTTGCACCGAAAGGCAAGGTCGGTTTGTATATGGGGGTCGGACAGTTTCCATGGTTCCTGACAAAAGTAATTACAGGGTTTTATTCCGGCTGGTTCCTGATGAAGTACGTTCCGCTCGGTGTTACTCCCGAAGAAATGAGCACGGGAACAATGTGGTTTATTTACGGACTGATTGCAATTATAAGTCCTATTGGATTGGTCCTTGCAAAAAAATGGGTAATGAAAGATTTTAAGACGAAGGCGGTTGAATAAAAAATAATTTACAGAAAATTATTTTTAATGTACTTTTTATTGGTTGAATTCATCACGGGAAGTTTAAAGCAGCAAAATTAAAAAAAGCTCTATCTGTTAAATACAGAATAGAGCTTCTTTTATATACGCTTTTTATTCGGTCTGCCTAATCTTCGTTTCCGTCTTCATTTCCGTCTTTATTATCATCTTCAAAAGCGTTCATATATTTTTTAATATTGTTATTTATCAAACTAAGATTGTTTGGGTCCGAAGGATCAAATAAATTTCCTGCAGAATCTTTAAACCATCCGTTTGAGTTGAAATTTAATGTAAGGTTTAATGATGTTGTACTTGGTGTTACAACCAAACTTTTTGCTAAATTTATATCAACTTCGGCTTCAATCTGTGATTTGAAATTAAAAGCAGTATTGCTTCCGTTCTTATAAACTTTTCCTTCCACAAGTATGCTGAAACCCGGAGCGGCTAAAAAATCCGCAAACTTGGGTTGTTCGCTTGCAGGCAGTGTGTTTACTTCTGTCTGGTTTACTTTATGGATTTCAAACTTTATTCCGTTATATGTGCCGGCAGGTAAATTGGCAACCGCGATTTCTTGTACGGAACCCGCTAAATTTAATTCCACTACCGTCGGTTTATGAAGATCCTTTTCTTTTTCGTTGTTTTTGTTCTCAACATCCGTATCCATCTCATAGTCTTTGTTTTCGGTGCCCGATTTAAGTTTTAAATCTCTTAAAACAAAACGAGCTCTTGTTAGAACAACCGAGTCTACCGCTTGTGTACCGTTGGATTTAGGCAAACCCGATACGGGTATATTTACGTATCTTACACTTAGCGATACATTGGGTGCTGCCGTGCCGTTGGATATGGAATCTACCGGATTTCCGCCTCCGTTATTGCTGCATCCGCTTAATAAAGTCAGTGATAAGATTATTAATGCAGCGCTTCCCATGATTTTGCGTAACATTTTATTCTCCTTTTTATGTTTTTGTTTATTTCTTTTGGTTTATATACAATAGTATATTACTTACACAAAAAGTGACAAAATATTTTTTTCCGACCGTATGGTTGTAATAAACATATAAAAATTAAAACAAGAGAGAGTGATTTTTAAATTGCGTATATTTTAAAAGAATAAGTCGGAACCTGCAACAATTACTTTTAAGAAGTATTTACAAACAACAAAAATAATTTTTGAATCTTTATTGAAGCAGAAGCATCATATTATTAAAAAAAATAAGGAATAAAAAAAATGAATTACTATTATAGCAAAACAGTTGAACAAGATTTTGAAAATGCAATTGAAAAGGTTACCGATGAATTGCAAAAAGAAGGTTTCGGTATTTTAACGGAGATTGACGTAAAAGCAACATTAAAGAAAAAGCTGGACGTTGATTTCAGAAATTATAAAATCTTGGGCGCTTGCAATCCCGGTTTTGCCCACAAAGCATTATTGGCTGAAAAAAATATCGGCACAATGCTTCCGTGTAATGTAATTGTTCAGGAAAACGAAGACGGAAAAGTTGAAGTTACAGCCGTTGATCCAATGGCTTCAATGCAGGCGGTTGAAAACCCGGATTTGGAAAACATTGCGTCGGAAGTAAGAGCAAAACTGCAGAACGTGATTAACAGCCTGTAATTATTAAAATAGTTTTTTTGTATCCGATAAGACATTTTATTACATATTCTTTCCCTTTATTTGTAATAAAAATTTATGAGCACAAAAAAACCGGAACTGATATTTGTTTACAATGCCGACAGCGGTCTTTTTAACTCATTGACCGATACTGCGCATAAAATATTATCGCCCGAAACATACGGCTGCAATTTATGTGCAATCACTTACGGGGGATTCGGAATGAAGAAAGAATGGAAGGAGTTTCTGAAGAACATTAACATTCCTATTGACTTTCTTCACAGGAATGAACTTGCCGATAAATATGGTTTTTTATCAATCGATTTACCGGCAATTTTAATTAGTAAAAACGGCGTTCCTCAAATATTGGTTAATTCCGAATCAATCAATTCCTGTAAAACCATAGATGATTTAAAAAATTTGATTAAAAGCAAATTGAGGAATTGATCGTTTCATTTCGGGTGTTTTTGCATGGTGAAGTTGTAGAACGAAATCACAAAACAAAAAAACAAACAACACTTTCTTATAAGCGGCAATGAACAGCTTATAATTGCTCTGATAAAAAACCGATAATTTCATCAACGGTATTAAAATTTTTTACCAAACCGGTTTTTCTATTTTCCTTTTCAATTTGTTTTTCAATCACTTCGATTATTTTTTTCCACATTTCCGAATGAACAGCAACGGGTTTTTTATTTAGCATTCCTTTATTTATAAATTCCCATACAGCAGCAAGCTCAAGCATTGTTCCCGTACCGCCTTGCAGAACAACATAACCGTCACCGATAGAAATTAATTTTTCAATTCTTTCAAAAAGCGTTTTGCATTTTATTTCTTGGGTTAAAAATTCGCTCGGCTTTGCGTTCCACAAATCCACCGTAACCCCAATTGCTTCTCCCCCAACCGAAACAGCTCCTTTTGAAACGGCGTTCATTATTCCTTGAAACCCGCCGCTGCAAACCTTAAAATTATTTTTTGCAAGTTTCCTTCCCAATTCTTCGGCAAAGGTAAATTGCTTATCACCCTCAACGGGCAACGACGAACCGAATACGGTAATTGTTTTTTTCATTTGATTAAAGGTGATTCGTAAAAAAAATTTTTTTTTAGCCCGGTTCATTCAAAACATTTCTACCGCCGAGGCAGGTGTGTTTAGGGGACTATTATTTCGGATTCCCGATATCTCCGAGATACCGGGAATCTTGACTTGTTAATCTAAATTTTATTTATAAAAATTTCTATCCCATTTATGTTTTTTTAACTTTTCCAATATAGATTTTGATAGGGGACCTTTATTGATGATTTCAATATTTGCGAGCAAATGTTTTTCTGTTCTCATACCGGGTATAACCGATGTAACGGCATCAAAACTGATTATATATCTTAAAGCCGCTTCAACCATTGAACCGGTTTCTTCTTTTACGTCGTTCCAAATCTTTTCAACCCTTTCCCGAACCTGAGATTTTCTTTCACCTTTAAAATACCTTGCTCTGAAATCCCCGTCCTGAAATTGAGTTTCCGTTGTAATATTGCCGGTCAATCCGCCTTCGTCCAGCGGCACGCGCGCAAGTATACTTATATTATTTTCTCTGCAGAAAGGAAATAATTTTTCGCTCGGTTTTTGATCGAAGATGTTGAAAATAACCTGGAAGCTGTCAATCAGTCCCGTTTCACCCGCTTTTATTCCGTTTTCGGGTTGATGGTCGTTTATTGAAATCCCGAAAAATCTTACCTTTCCGTCTTTTTTTAATTGATAAACCGCCTCCTTCCATTCGTCGTTATCCGCCCACTTATCGTTCCATACGTGAAATTGCTGGAGATCGATATAATCCCTTTTTAAGTTTCTTAAGCTTTGTTCCGTGCATTCAATAATATGTTCTTTTGGGAAAGATTCTTTAAGGATTGATTCATCCTTTGCGGGCCACTCATATTTTTTAGAAGGAATTTTTGAGGTTATAAATAATTCTTTGCCTGATTCCTTTTCTACTTCACCGACCAACTTTTCGCTGTGCCCGTCTCCGTAAACCAATGCCGAATCGAAAAGATTAACCCCGTTTTCAATTGCGGCGTGAAGCGCTTTTTTAGATTCGTTATCATCGGCGCCTACCCACAATGCTTTACCTATTCCCCAGCAGCCGTAGCCTAAATTTGAAACAAGTGTTTCCGATTTTGAAAAATTTTTCTTTAACATTTTCATTACTCTTATTTAATTATAAATAACACATAAAAAGATATCTAAATTTTAATAAATATTGTAGTAAGAGATTTTCCTTTTAGATTCCCGATATCTTTCCGTCAAAGCCGGATGTTTCACAAGATATCGAGAATCTTTCCGTATTAAAAAATATAAATTATAACCCGGTTAATAAATTGACTTATACACAAACATCGTTTAAGTTTAAATAAAATCTATATTTATTTTAAAGAAAAAAAAACATTGCTATGGCTGAAAAATCAAAACTATGGTATTTAGAAAATTTCAATCTATTCAAGGGATTAAATTCTGAAAAGTTAGAACAACTCGGAAAAATTTCTAAAATGAAAGACTTTGAAAAAAACCAGCCGATTTATTTTGCACAAGAGCCGTCAAGCTCAATCTTCTTTTTAAAAAAAGGACGGGTGAAACTTACAAGGACATCGAACGACGGGAAAGAAATGATATTGGGTCTTGTTAATCCTGGCGAAGTATTCGGAGAAATGTCGTTTTTGGACGAGGAAGAAAGAACGGATTTTGCCATTGCGATGGAACCGGCTTTAATTTGTGCCATCAATAAAGATGAGTTTAAACAATTTATCTCGGAAAACAACGAACTGAATTTACGTATAACCAAGCTTATCGGCTTAAGACTTAAAAAATATACGGAAAGAATTGAAGAGCTTGTTTTTAAGGATGCCGCACAGAGAGTTATATCATTCCTTTTAAGATTAGCCGATGATAACGGAAAACAATTAGGAAACGATATTTTTGTAAAACCTTTTTTAAAACACCAGGACATTGCCGATTTAACCGCGTGCTCAAGACAAACCGTAAATTCTGTGCTGACCGACCTAAGGGAGAAAAAAATCATTCATTTTGATAGAAGAAAATTAATTATCCACGATAAAAATGCACTCTTAAAATTTCTCGGTTAATTTTTTAACTGTCAAAAAAACGACACTCTTTTAACTTTCCTAAAATTACTTTTACAAGTAATATTATTATGATTCTCACACTATTTATAACAGAAAAATGTCGGGCCTGCGCCAGGGTGCAAAAGCAGGTCGCTGATATTATAAAAAGAAACGATAAACTCAATCTGCAAGTTGAAAACATAAAAGATTATCCCCAAAACAATCTTTTAATTGTTCCCGCCCTCTATATAGAAGACGAACTGTATGCCTACGGTGATATAAATGAAAACAGATTATTGAAAAGAATAAAAGCAAAAGAAACCGAAGCGGATATTATATCAAAAAATTAACCGACAACTTTACCCGGGGGATGGTTGTGCCAAAATAATTGGTTAATGAAAAACATTATGTTAAAAATTATCTGTTTCCGAATCTTGGGTTTACAATATTATTGTATATTGATCCGAAAGTATATGTAAAACCAATGGAACCGTAATATTGATATTGAGTTGCTAATTCTCTTCTTTGTAGTAAAACTTCTTCTAAATTTACGCTGCTTAAAGGTAGCGAAAGTTGATTGTGTACTGCTTGATAGCTGCCACGAAGATCAAGTGAAAGTCCTTTTAACAAATTAATGGAGAAATTACTGCTGACTTCAAAAGAATTTTTTGAAAAATCATGTAAATAATTCGACGCATCTAAAGTTGTACTGACATTTCCCCATGGTTGGATTAGTACTAAGGTAAATTCAATTTTTTGCTGCAACAAAAATTCATGAGTTTTAAAATAGATTGTTTCTTCCGCATAATTATTAAAATTACCACCTATTTTATAATCGAACCTAAGCTGTCTGCTGTTAGATTCGGAATAAGGGAAAAAATTATATTCGATGCCGGGGGTAAAAGACGTTGCGAAATTTATATTATTATATGTAGAAGACCTTGCACCAAGCCAAGCTCCCAATGACCAATGTTTCGATAAAGATTTAACTAAATATGCACTAAAATATTGACTGCGAGTAATGTTTGTAATTGTTCTTTCTTGGAATTTAAAATTACTTTCGTTGTACGAACCACTTATTAGTATTCTGAATTTCCAATCTTTTGTAACACGACTTGCAGATAACGTTCCCCATAGATTAATAAACTTTGTAGATTTTCGACCATTAAGGAAGCTTCGTAAGTTAATTTTATACACCCAATAATTCCATTTATCAATTTTTGTGTTATTTGGTGTATCAGACTCTTTTTTAGGATTAAACGATATTTTAATATCGTTTGCAAGAGGTGTTTTAGCAACAAATCTTATTAAACCCAACTTAATTGTTTTTAACATTTTGTCTCTTTCGGAATCTTTTGTATCGGCTCTATTAACAAAATATCTAACGGTATCACGCATTCCTGAAAATTTATTCTTCCCGATAAATATTAAAGTGTACTCATTGCCTTGTCCCCCGGTGCGCTGTCTGGTAAAAAGAATGTGAACATCGGCATACTGCCGCGCCCGTACAATATTAGCAAATTGTAAGTTTTCTTTTAGAAAATTTAAATCGACATTTTGGAAGTCAATATAAATATTTATTGCTTGATTTTTTATTAAAGACTGTTTGCTTTGTGCAGAAATAAAAGTTGAAGAAAAAAACGCAAGAAACAACAAAACCGGAACATTTATTTTCAACAATTTTGATACCCCCTTATTTTTTTAAAAAGGTTTTAGAGAAACGGTTACTAAATATTTTAAATTGTATAAATTTACAAATAAATTGTGAGAATTAGATGTAAATTAAAAGTCAGTTGAAATTTCTTTTGTGAAAAACAAGAAACAGACCTAATTGATGGAACACTTCGACATAATTATTATTGGTGCAGGCATTGTTGGAACTGCGACGGCAATGTCTATATTAAATAAAAAACCCTTGTCAATAGCAGTTGTTGAAACCGAAAAAGAACCGGCGCACCATCAAACCGGAAACAACAGCGGCGTTATTCATTCCGGATTATATTACAAACCCGGCTCATTAAAGGCAATAAATTGTATAGAAGGAAGAAATAAACTATATCAATTCTGCGAAGAAAATAATATAAATTACGAGCGCTGCGGAAAATTAGTTGTTGCGACAAATGAAAAAGAAATTGCGGCGTTAAACGAATTAGAGCGGAGAGGAAACGCAAACGGTTTAAAGGGGTTAAAAAGGATAAAAAAAGAGGAGATAAAAGAATACGAGCCTAATGTTAACGGGATTGAAGGATTATTTGTAGCGGAAACAGGTATCGTGGATTATAAACAGGTAACAAATAAATATGTGGAAAAAATCCTTGAGAAAGGCGGAAAACTATTTACAAGAACTAAATTTCAATCACTCGTTCAAAAAAATGATGAATTAATAATAAGAACATCGGACGGGGAATTTTCCACAAAAGTACTAATTAATTGCGGCGGATTATATTCCGACAGAGTTGCATCAATCTGCGGAGTTGACCCCGGAATAAAAATCATACCTTTCAGGGGTGAATATTATGAACTTAAAGAAGATAAAAAATCTCTCGTTAAAAATTTAATTTATCCCGTTCCCGATCCGCAATTTCCTTTTCTTGGTGTTCATTTTACAAGAATGATAAACGGAGGAGTTGAAGCGGGCCCGAATGCCGTGCTTGCTTTAAAACGCGAGGGATATACTTTGATGGATTTTTCGGTTAGAGATATGTCGGAAATGTTTACATACGGCGGTTTTTGGAAGATGGCTGCCAAACACTATAAAATGGAATTATACGAATTGTACAGATCTTTCAGTAAAAAAGCTTTTGTAAAAGCACTTAATAAGTTGATACCTTCAATTACCGAAGATGATGTTATTCGTTCCGGTGCGGGTGTACGTGCACAAGCTTTGGATAAAAACGGGAAATTGATAGATGATTTTTTTATTAAAGAAACAAAAAGAAACCTCCACGTTTTAAATGCACCTTCGCCCGCTGCAACCGCTTCGCTAAGCATAGGTGAATACATCTCCGGAAAAGCATTGGCTAAATTTGACGAACTATAGCTTTACAATTTCTTAATATAAATTTAACAATTACTTAACACACCTTTCTCATTCATTAATTAAATTTTGTATACAATTAATTATTAACAAGGAGATAAAATGAACAAGAAAGGTTATCTTTCAATTTTAGTTTTAATTGGAACGATCTTTGTTCTTTCCGGTTGTTCCGGTAATACTAATAAAAAAGAAATATTAAAGTTAAACGGAGCCGGAGCTACATTCCCTTATGTAATTTATTCCAAATGGTTTGATGTTTATCATCAAAAAACAGGAATTGAATTTAATTACCAATCAATTGGCAGCGGCGGAGGAATAAGACAAGTTATTGCGGGAACGGTTGACTTTGGTGCTACCGATGCCCCGATGAAGGACAGCGAACTTAAGCAGGTAAAAGATAAAACAGGCAAAGAGATTATTCATATACCAACAGTAATGGGTGCTGTGGTTGTTGCTTACAATCTAAAAACAGTCGGCGAAGGATTGAAGTTAACCCCTGAAATTCTTTCCGATATATTTCTTGGCAAGATAAAAAAATGGAATAACAGTAAAATAAAATCAGTAAATAAAGGCAAAAAATTACCTAACGAAAAAATTGTTGTTATTCATCGCTCTGACGGCAGCGGAACAACAAACATTTTTACGGACTACTTATCAAAGGTTAGCAAAGAATGGAAAGAAAAAGTTGGCGTGGGGAAATCGATTAATTGGCCTTTGGGTTTGGGCGGTAAAGGAAACGAAGGTGTTGCGGGGTTGGTTAAACAAACCGACGGTACAATCGGTTATGTGGAATTGGCTTACGCTGTGCAAAATAAATTGAATTATGCTATATTACGGAATAAAGCCGGAAATTTTGTTAAAGCCTCTTTCGCTTCTGTATCGGCAGCAGCCGAAGGCAGTCTTGCAACATTACCCGATGACTTAAGAGTTTCTATAACAAATGCGGACGGTAAAGATTCTTACCCTATATCAGGCTTTACTTGGTTGTTGGTTTATAACAAAATGGAAAACAAACAGAAAAAAGAAGCTATGGTAAACTTTTTGAATTGGGCTTTAACTACTGGTGAAACATATGCTAAAAGCTTATACTATGCTCCTTTACCGGAGAAAGTTATCGAGCTGTGTAAAAAGAAAATAAAATTGATTAAATAACAATAAATAGTGTTAAAATATATATTTCAAAAAAAACATGATTTAGAAGAAAAAACTTTATATCCCAACACATTAGGCATTAACGAAGAAAAGCATTTAGGCGATTATATTTTTTATAATGTAACTCGCTTTTTTGCTTTTTTCGTTTTGCTGTTAATGGCGGTAATGTTCGCGGAGCTGTTCATAGAATCATTACCTTCAATAAATAAGTTTGGATTAAGTTTTATTACTTCCACTGTTTGGGACCCCGTTGCCGAAGAATACGGTGCGCTTCCATTCATTTTCGGAACCATCTATTCTTCTATATTGGCCCTAATGCTTGCGCTGCCGTTGAGTATCGGTGTTGCCGTATTTTTAACTGAAATTTCACCGAAATGGTTGGAAGGCCCCGTTTCAATATTAGTGGAATTACTTGCCGCTATTCCAAGTATAGTTTACGGCTTGTTTGGTATTTTTGTTTTAGCCCCATTTTTAAGGACTGTGGTTCAACCTTTTTTACAAAAGTATTTTGGATTTCTTCCTTTTTTTAAAGGCGATATTTACGGCTTTGGAATGTTGTCTGCGGCTTTAATTCTTTCCATTATGATAATTCCAATAATTACCTCAATCTCAAGAGATGTGTTAAAAGCAATTCCGGATTCTATCAGAGAAGGAGCCTACGGACTTGGGGCAACAAAATGGGAAAGTATTAAAATTGTTTTACACAGTTCCCAATCCGGTATTTTCGGAGCAACTTTATTGGGATTTGGCAGAGCAATCGGTGAAACAATGGCCGTAACAATGGTTATCGGAAACAGACCGGAAATTTCTTTTTCTTTGTTTAATGCAGGTCATACTATGGCAAGTGTTTTGGCAAACGAATTTACCGAAGCAACATCCGCTTTATACGTAAGTTCTTTGATAGAAATTGGCTTGCTGTTTTTTATTATAACCTTGATAATTAATTCTATTGCCCGCTTAATTGTTAATAAAGTAACTAATAGATACAACAAAATTTCATAATGTCAGGAAAGAACAAACATAAATGGCGTATTAGAAAAAGCAACTTCGTTGTTGTACTTGCAGGTATTTGTACATTGCTGGTTATAGTTCCTTTGTTTCTTATTTTATTCTATACTGTTCAGCAGGGTATATCTTCAATTAATTGGGACTTTTTTACCCGCATGCCCAAACCTGTCGGTGAATCAGGCGGTGGAATGGCAAATGCTTTAGTCGGCTCCGGTATTCTTGTTTTAATAGGAAGCGTATTTGGTATACCTGTTGGTGTAATGTCGGGCATCTACCTTTCGGAACATAAAAAAGGAGCCCTGTCAAAAAGTGTTCGTTTTCTGGTAGAAGTATTAAACGGTACTCCTTCAATTGTTATTGGAATAGTTGCTTATATTACTTTTGTTGTTCCAATGAAATCATTTTCGGCATTATCCGGCGGAGTGGCTTTGGGTATATTGATGATCCCATTAATTACAAGGACTACGGAAGAAATGCTACTGCTTGTGCCTTCTACCGTTAGAGAAGCATCTTTCGGTTTGGGAATTTCAAAATGGAAAACAACCCTTTTTATTGTTCTGCCTGCTGCATTAAAAGGACTGCTTACGGGAATAATACTATCAATTGCAAGAGCTGCCGGCGAAACAGCTCCTTTGCTTTTTACCGCGCTGGGTAACAGGTTTTGGTCAACAAATATAGACGAACCGATTGCTTCAATAACTGTTTTTATATATGATTATGCAAAGGCGCCTTTTGACGATTGGAACAGACAGGCCTGGGCTGCGTCACTTGTTTTAATTGTTTTTGTTACTACATTAAATATTATTTTTAAAGTTGTTTCGAGGAAAAGAAAATAAAAGAATATGGAATATATGCCGGAAAATAAAATAACAGGAAAAACACAAAATAAAGAATTGAAAGAAAAAATGACGGTAAAATACGTCTCGGCTTATTTTGGCGAAGTTCAAGCTTTAAAAACAGTTTCTTTGCCTATTTACGAGAAAAAAGTCCTGGCAATTATCGGTCCGTCAGGCTGCGGAAAATCTACTTTTATAAGGTGTTTAAATAGAATGCACGAAGTTGTCGGCGGTGAATATACCGGCGAAATTAAATTAGATGATGTTGATATTAAAAAAATTAATTCGGTTAATTTAAGAAGAAAAGTGGGAATGGTTTTTCAAAAACCCAACCCTTTCCCCACAATGTCGGTGTTTGACAACGTTGTTGCCGGTTTGAAATTAAACGGTGTTAAAAACAAAAAATTGCTGAAAGAAATCGCCGAAAAATGTCTTAAAAAAGTTGCACTCTGGGATGAAGTAAAGGATTCTTTAGATAAATCCGGTACAAGTTTATCCGGCGGACAACAGCAAAGATTATGTATAGCCAGAACTATTGCCGTGGAGCCTGAAGTAATTTTAATGGACGAACCCGCAAGCGCATTGGATCCTATTTCAACCGCTAAGATTGAAGAACTGATTTTTGACCTGAAAAAAAATTATACGATTGTAATTGTTACACACAATATGCAGCAGGCCTCACGTGTCAGTGATTACACCGCATTCTTTTATCTTGGTAAATTAATCGAACTTGATAAAACAAATAAAATATTCACTAACCCCAGCGTTAAACAAACCGAAGAATATATTACCGGAAGATTCGGATAAAACTTTAACACTGCCGGAACTTCTATCTTTTAACCCCATCATTATATAATGTGAATTATATCACACTTTTTTCTACCTGACGGTTCTTTGTCAACTAAATGACAACAACCGCCGACATTCCTTTATAATTTTCTGTCGATTAAATAACCGTTGTTATTAGTCTTTTTGAATAACATAATTTTAATTTTTTAAAAGGAGAAAAAAATGTTGAATAAAAAATTCAAAACAAGCATAAAACTTTTTGTAATATCTGTTCTCTTGGTTTCGTCATCTGCAACGTTAAATGCGCAAGGTATGATGAACAAAAAAGAAATGATGAAAAAGATACAAATGCTTCAAATGAAAACACCTGCTAAAGGTTACTTGAAAGCTCACGGAATGCTGAAAAACCCATTGGGTATATTAGGCGGCCCCATATCAATTGATATTTCACAAAACGGCGGAACGGCTTATCTTGCTTTGCCCGATAACAGGAGAATAGATCCGAACATCTTCGGTTCACCCAAAATGCCGAGAGCATTTGAAGGAACACCGGGTATAACGGGACTGCCGCTTATGGCAAGAGGAATTAAAAACGGTAACTATACTAAAATGAAAATGAAATCACCTTTCGGCGACAAACATTTAACCGTAGGTGATGCACAATTAAAAATAAAAGCGGTTGATGCTACCTCTACCGATGCAGCTGTTACCAAAGATCAGCTTCAGTTTGAAGCAAGCTGGAAAGACAAAGCCGGCAACACTTACACGGTTAAAGCCGGAAAATTAATTACTCGCGGTTTGGAATTCCCTACATTCGGCGGGGTTGCAACAAATCTGATTCTTCATGGCTTTACGGGGCTCGGCACACCGCTTATGCCTTCGGAATATACTTATTTCGCTTTTTGGGCGATCGGCGACATTTACAAAAACGGTGAGCTTGTTGACAAAATGAGAATTGTTCACGGTATGTTAACCGAATATGTTAGAACCAAAGGTTATAAATTAGCACTTGATAGTGAGGTTACGCCCACGGCAATGCATTTTCATTTAATGGTTCCCCCATTTAAACCCAATATGAAAACCATGGCGTTTGAGCAAACCCCCGTTAAAACAGGTTTTAAACTTCCCAACGGAATGTCCTTACCGTTCTGGCATGTAATGTTTGAAGCCGTACAAGTAAACGCAGGCAGAAACTAAAAAATCATTGGTTAAATTCTCCTTTAAAATTCTTTAAAGGAGAAATTTTAAAATAAAAGAGAGAAAAAGAAAATGTTAAATATAAAAACCAATATTATTAAAACACTAACACTGTTTTTAATGATTTCCGTTTTAGGTTTTATTTCGGAAAACCCTGTTGCAAGCGAAAACCCCATACAGAAAAAACAAAAAAAGAAAGCAGAGGTTACAACCGTGCTTTTAAAGAACATAGCCTTTGTTCCGAAAATAATTAAAGTAAAACTTGGAACAAAAGTAAAATGGGTAAACAAAGATACGGCAATGCATACCGTAATAAGCGGCACACCAAAAAAAACAACAGAACTTTTTGAAAGCAATAATATGGGGTTGGGCGGAACATTTGAATTCACTTTTAAAAAGAAAGGAATTTACAGATATTACTGCGGAACACATCCCACCCAAATGAAAGCTATGGTTATAGTAAAATAAATTTAAATGCCCTTAATATTTCTGAAATGTTAAGGGCTTTATTCTGTAAAAACAAAAATTAATTATAAAAGAAATATTGCAATTTTTAATTAATTGTTTATTTTACTACCCCGTTGTTTATTTAGTCGGATTTTGGTTATATTTTATTTAGGTTCGTATTCACGTCAATTAAAAGAAAAATGAAAATTAATCACTTAAAAATTTTGTCGTTAATAATTTTGCTGCCGTTTTTTGTAACGGCACAGAAAAGCACTCCGGATACGGATCTTTCGTATGCGGTTAGGCGGAATGTTGCGGACAGATACGGAATTAAAACTTTTTCGAAAGTTAAATCTTTGAAATTTACTTTTAACGTAAAATTCAAGGGTATTACAAAAACAAGAAAGTGGTTGTGGGACGTAAAAAACAACAGGGTAACATATTGGGGTCCTGATAAAAACGGAAAAAATATTGAATATACTTATAACTATAAAAACGTTAATAAAAACAACTCTAAAGAAAAAACAATTGATTCCAGATTTGTAAACGATCATTACTGGCTTTTGTTTCCTTTTCATTTAGTGTGGGATAAAAAAGTGGAAATATCCTATAAAAAAAATGTGACGGCTCCGATAAGTAAGAAAAAGAATTATCGTATGATCGTAACATATCCGAAACAAGCAGGCGGATATACACCCGGCGATATTTATGAATTATACATTGGCAAGGATAATTTAATTAATGAATGGGTATACAGACCCGGAGGAAGCACAAAAACCAAGTTCCCGATAACTTGGGAAAAACATAAAAATTTTAACGGGATTATAATATCTACCGAACATAACGACAGATCGAGAGATTTTAAACTTTGGTTTTCTAATATATCCGTTGTTTTAGATAATTAATATTTTTTTCTTATTACGAGGTTAAATTATGACAAAAACAGTTAGTTCTATACTCAACAGAAAGGGTTCTGACATATGGTCGGTTACACCCAACAACACTGTCTTTGATGCGCTGGCTTTAATGTCGGAAAAAAAATGCGGAGCACTTGTTGTATTGGAAAATGAAAAATTATGCGGTATTATTTCCGAAAGAGACTATGCAAGAAAAATTATTCTGCTCGGCAAATCATCAAAAGATACACTTGTGAAAGAAATCATGTCTTCAACTGTTTATTATGCTTCGCCCTCTTTAACCGCCGAAGAGTGTATGGCTATTATGATTGATAAACATGTACGCCATTTACCCGTAATGGATAATGATAATTTGATAGGTGTAATTTCAATAGGCGATGTAGTAAAAGCCGTAATTGACGAAAAAACTTTTGTAATAGATCAACTTGAAAGATATATTACCGGCAGACCCAACCTTGATTAGGAATGTAGTTTAAATCATTATGGAGCCTCTTTTCTACAAATTTACTTTCCATTTAATTCATTATACCCAATATATTATTTAATTTATGGGAACAGTTTTCAATTAAGTTTGTAAGAAATTTGATGTTAAAAACTAATTATTATCCAAAAATGAAAAAGAAAAATCTATTCATATTCTTTATTTGCTTTGTTTTTGTAGCGCCGTTTAGTTTTACACAAACCAATAATTTTTATCAAAAACAATTGATAGGGAAATGGAAATCTATACGCAACAAGGAAAAGGGTGTAGAAATTAATATACGGTTTAATTCCGACGGAACGGTTAAATATAATGTAAGTGTTAAATTAAAAGGTAATTATATTTTAAAAGGAAACAAACTTATATCCTTTTTTAATGATCTTAAAACCAATAAAGTTGAGGTAGATACCTCTATTATAGAACTCAATGGGAATACATTAGTTCTAAAATCAACGGTAAACGGGACTAAAATAAAAATGAAAAGATTGGGCAAACAGAACAAAGCCGGAAAAACAATATTCGGGAAATGGAAATCGGAAAACTATAACGGTTATAAAGCAATTACGGAATACAACCCCTATTACGGGATAAATGTACAACTGCTCGTAAAATCCATAGAAGGCTCGTTTACTGTTGACAAAAACCTGCTTACAATATTTTCACCCACAACATACCGGATGAGAATGAATTTTAAAATCACTAAAAATATAATGACGCTGCATAATTTAGAAAACGGAAAAGATTTAACTATGGTTAAGCTTAGAAAGTAACAACTATGGACGAAAATCTTCTTCAAATATTTCAACAACTCGAATCTATTAAAGAGAAATATTTGAAATTAATTGACGGTTTAGATAACGAAACTTTGAATTTAAAACCCGAAAGAAAAAAATGGTCAATTGCTCAAATTTTATTTCACGTTATAAAGGGCGAGCAATATGTTTTAATTTCTCTTCTAAATTCTTTAAAACCGGAAACGAAAATAAAAACGGTAGGATTTTCGGCAAGCATTAAGTCTTTTGTTTTAAACTTTTTGTTAAAAACAAATTTTAAATTTAAAGCACCCGATACGGCGCAAAAAGTTCCCAACGCGGTAAACACAGAAGAGCTTTTAAGTAAGTGGGAAGAAATAAGAATAAAATTAAAAGAAGCTTGTGTAAAAATGCCGAAGAATAATTATAACAAAGGAATTTTTAAGCATCCTTATATTGGAATGATTAATTTAAATCAATCTTTACAATTTTTATTATTTCACTTAAACCATCACGTAAAACAAATTTCGGATTTAAGTACATCATTAAAACAAAAATAATTTAACTATGAAAAATTCTCTCAAACTATTTTTAATTGCATTATTTATAACAATTTTTTCATCAGCGTTTGCACAGCAAGTTAAAGAGGGACTAATCGGGAAATGGGAATCCGACGTAGTCCGCAATTCAAAGGTCGGAACTATCTGGCAATTTAATGAAAACGGAACCGTTGAGATCACATCGGGAGCGATAGTTCACTATGTGTATATTTTAAAAAGAAATGTGCTGGTTTCTGCTTTATTTAATCACGTAACAGGAGAAACAAAATTAGACACCAGTTTTGTTGAAATAAGAGGCGACTCTTTATTTCAAAGATATAAAATCAAAGGCAAGGAATATTCGCGTGTAATGGTAAGGGTAGGAAAAACCAAACACAGAAAAAAGCCAGAGGTTGGTACTTGGGAAACCAAAAATATAGCCGGACAAAAATCCTACTATCGGTTTAATAGCGATCACACATTAATTTTAAGAGTTCCTTTATCGATTAAAAGAGGAACCTACAGGGTAAAAGACTTTACGTTAAAACTTAAATTAAAAGGAGAAAAAGAGGAAACGTATAAAATTATGTTTTTAGCACGTTCTCTGTCGTTGAAAAACATAAAGAATAAAACGGAAAAAACTTTTCACAGATTGTACGAATAAATAAAAAAGGGATTAAGCGTTTGCTTAATCCCTTTTTTTGATAAAAGACCTCTTATTTCTTTTCTTTAATTATCTTTTCTTCGGTAACAACTTTCTTGTCGTTTTTATTGCGGTGTTTTTTAAACATCATCGGAATATTGAATTTATCACTGAGCATTCCAAGGTTATCCATATTTATTTCACCTACAATATTTACAAAAGATGCTTCTCCCTTTTCATCTAATGAAACGACAGCCAAACCCACAATATCATTTTTATCATCAGAAGACTTTAAATAAACATTTGTGTATTTATTTTTCTCTTTTACTTTGATTATCCTGTACCATTTATCTTTCAGCAGTTTTTTGTCGATTGTACCTATTTTGTTTAATAAGTTTTTTCTTGCAGTTTCCGGAACCGTAAAAGAATAAACTTTAACAAGCTTTAAACCGGTTAGTAAATTCTTCATTTCAGGTTGTTTTTCACCGGATATTTTTGAAATCATTTTCAGCAAAGGTGCATCCAAAAAAACTTCCGTTATGTCATCTCCCTTATAAAACGACGTTAACGAACCAAAGTCTACATAACCGGGTTCGTTTCTGTATTGGCTGTCATCTTGTGCGTTGGTCGTAAGCACTAATAATAATACCGCCAATAATGATAATTTTAATAATTGCTTCATTTAAAACTCCTTTTAATTATATAATGTATTAATCGTTTGAAATCCTATTTTAATCGGCTTTCTGATTTTGTTGTTTAAAATATCTTCATTTAATTTTTTCTCTGTTTCATTAAACACTTTACCGATAACAGCAAGTGAATATTTGAAATCATGCTCGGCTTGCAGCAATTGATTTTGAGTGTACAGTAAATCGTTATTTTTATTTACCAGTAAAAAGAAAACGGTAATGCCCAAAACCAAAACTATCGAAGCAAAAGAAATGTTTACAGGTTTTTGCGTAAAGAAAGCAAAAGTTTTAGCAATTAAATTGTTGTCTGATTTTTTCTTAACCGGTAAATTATTCAGTTCAATATTTTCCAATTTAATTGAATGTACTTTTCGTGCGGTCGATTTATATTCGGCATAAATCTTCTTTATTTCAGGGTTTGAAAACATCTTAATGTAAACTTCCGATTTTTCAAAGATTGAGGCATCGCCGTATGCGGTTTTAATTATTTTGTCGAGTAAAATTTCGTCAATATGTTTTTCAGTTTTCATATCTGAACTCTTTTAAGTCTTCTTGTAATTTTTTTCTTGCACGCAATAAATAGACCTTAACACTGTTTATCGGAACATTTAACGCCTGGCTGATTTCCCTATATTTGAACCCTTCAATTTCATATAAAACGAAAACACTTTTTAAGTTATCCGGCAGTTTTTTAATTGAATTGTTGATTTTGTTTTTCAGCAGGTTTCTTCTGTAATTTATTTCGGGATCGCTTAAGAAACCCTCTTCTTCGGCGGTAATGTTGTTGCTAATGTCATCCGTACTTTTCATTATGTTTTTCCTTTTTCTTATATAATCTATACACAAATTATGTGTTGAACTAATCAGCCAAGGTTTGGCTTTTTTTAAGTTTATCTTATCAAAATTGTGCCATAACTTAATGAATACTTCCTGAGTTATATCTTCGGCGTCCATTTGATTATTTAACATAAACAAAGCGTAATTAAATATTTTATCTTTCAGTTGATAAACTAACGAGTTATATTTAATCTGCTTCAGCATCGTGTTTATATAATAGACGTAACAGGCGGGAGAATTGTTACAACCCTATTGTATTTTATTGTATTTATTTTATGTTTAGTAATTAAATAATATGTCTTTAATTAAATTAATTATCAATTAAATAATTCCGAATCATTTATTTGAAAATGTTGAAAATGATTATTCCGTTTAATAGGATACAAAGGAGTTATCTTATGAAAACAAAATTATTTTTTATTTCTCTCCTTTTTATATTTTTCAACGGTTGTACTAAAAATGTAGCGCCTGTAGCACCGGACGAGGTGAAACAACCGAACAGGCTGCTGACAACTTCTTTTGAAGTAAATGGGGAACCATCTACTGATGGCTGGATTAGTCCGGGACCACCGGTTGTGAAATTTTCAAAAGATGTTCCGCCCGGAGGCGGCGAATTTTCAATATTTCTTAAAGCAAGAAGTTTAGGCGCATATGTAAGCAAAAACTTAAAGGCTTTAACGGGAGATCATAAATATCGATTGGTATTTTGGGCTAAATCTACCGAAGATCCGGGAAGTTTAATTATTTATAAACTAAACGGAAATACAAAAACACGTATCGAAGGTTTATCCATAACCAAAAACGTTTGGACAAAATTTACTGTTGATTTTCAACTTAATGCTTCCGCAACCGATAATATTCAAATAATGTTGGGCGGCTCCGATTATACGGTTCCTCAGGGTTTTAATTATTTTGATTTAATAGATTTACAAAATATTGATTAATTATTTCTAAAGGGGGATTAAATGTCAAAACACAGGCAAAACATTTCTTCAAATGCTAAATGGGAAGATATGTTCGGTTATTCAAGAGCCGTTAAAATCGGCAACTTAATAGAAGTTTCAGGTACCGCTTCCGTTGACGGCGGTAAAGTTATCGGAACAAATAATGTTTATGAACAAACAAAATTTATTTTAAAGAAAATTGAAAATGCTCTGAATGAAGCAGGCGCAAAACTTACGGATGTTATCAGAACAAGAATTTATGTTACCGATATCAGTATGCAAAACGAGGTTGGACGTGCTCACGCAGAATATTTTAAAGAAATTAAACCCGCAACTTCGATGGTTGAAATTAAAGCTCTGGTTCTGCCTGAATTACTCGTTGAAATAGAGGCAACCGCTTATTTACAAAATTAAATCATTATTCTTAATACAAAAAACAGAGACCTCTTTTTATGGATTATAAAATTACTCCCGATGCACAAATCGGGCACATACACCTTACGGTTAAAAACTTAAACAGATCAATAAAATTTTACAGAGATTTATTGGGATTTGAAATAAAAAGCTGGTACGGTGATTCCGCCGTGTTTCTTTCGGCTAACGACTACCACCATCATATTGCTTTAAATACTTGGGAAGGTGAAAATGCAAAACCGAAACAATCCGGGCAAGCCGGACTTTATCATTTTGCAATACTTTTTCCCAGCCGCAAAGAACTTGCAAAAGCATTTAAAAAAATATGGGAAGAAAAATATCCCGTTCAAGGTGCTACTGACTGCGGAATCTCGGAATCGATTTATATTTCCGACCCTGACGGAAACGGAATTGAGCTGTACGTTGACCGCCCCGAATACGATTGGCCGAGAGACGAAAAAGGAAATCTTGTTTTTGAAACCAAACCGTTCGACCTGCTTGAACTTCTTTCTGAATTAAATTCATAAAAAATAAAATTTTGAAGAAACTTGTAAAATATATATATTTAAGTAAACACTTACGTAATATATAACATAATATTTATGTTTTTTATGGAAAACGAACTATTATCGGAATTAAAGTTGTTTTCACTCGGAAAATCTTTAAAAAAATTGGGTGAAACCATACAGAAAGAAATAACGGATGTATGCAAAGAAAAAGACACTAATTTTGATCCCCGATTATTTTCAATTCTTTATTATCTAAATAAATATAAAAAAAGCACCGTTCAAAATTTATCTTATGCGCTGCAGATTACCCATCCGGCTGTAATAGGTCTGTTAAAAAAATTAAAAGAATTACAACTAATTGAGATATCCTCCGGTGTGCAGGATAAAAGACAAACATATTCAACTTTAACGGCGAAGGGAACAGGGTTATTTAATATTTGGTACGAACTGTTTACCGAAGTTGAAAATATGAATAAAGAATTGGTAAATGAATCCGGTTACGATATTTTTAATATGATAAGTTCTTTGAATAATCTTTTAAAGCAAAAAAGTTATAAACAAAGAGCGGATGAATCAGCCAAGAAAAAAATAATGCAGGAAATTGAAATAATTACATATAACAAAAAATACAAGGAAATATTCAAACAACTGAACTATGAATGGCTTGAAGAATACTTTACGGTTGAACCCGAAGATGAAAAGCTGCTTAACAACCCTGAAAAATATATTATAAAAAAGGGAGGAGAGATATTTTTTGCGCGTATCAACAACGAAATAATAGGCACCTGTGCGGCTGTTAAAATTGATAAACATACGTTCGAACTATCGAAAATGGCGGTAACGAAAAAAGCACAGGGCAAACAAGCGGGTAAAAAATTAGCTCTGTCCGTTATAGGTTTTGCTTTTTCAAAGAATGCAAAATTTGTAACACTTCTTACAAACAAAAAATTATTTGCAGCTATAAATCTTTATAAACAATTGGGTTTTGAACCCGACCCCGCAAAAGAAAAAACAAATTATAAAAGAGAAGTATTTAGAATGACCCTGCTTTTACAATAGACTTTTTTTTTAATAGAAATCTTTATTATCTTAATTTATCAATTTTAATAAACCTAAAAGAAAAAATGAAAAAAAAGATAGAGATTTGGAATCAATTAATTGAACTGGGTTTTCACAACCTCAACAACATTTTTTATAACCAATCCACACCTTCCTTATATGAACAAGCAATAAGGAGAAGGGAAGCAAAAGTTTCACACTTGGGCCCTTTGGTAACAAGAACAGGACAGCACACGGGAAGAAGTCCTAACGATAAATTTATTGTAAAAGAACCCACAAGTGAAAATAATGTTTGGTGGGGTAAGGTAAACAGACCGATCGAAGAAAAATATTTTGATAAAATATTTACAAAAATGCTTTCTTACGCCGAAAACAAGGACCTGTATCTGCAGGATTGTTTTGCCGGCACCGACCCCGATTATCGTATTCCGGTTAGAGTTATAACCGAAACAGCTTGGCACAGTCTGTTTGCAAGAAATATGTTGGTCAAACCCAAAGACATAAAAGATATAAATCTTAAAGAAGAGCGATTTACCGTTATCGATTTTCCGTATTTCCAAGCGGACACGGAAACCGACGGAACCAACTCTCCTGTTTTTATAATTCTTCATCTTGGAAAAAAACTTGCGCTTATCGGCGGAACCAGTTACGCGGGAGAAATTAAAAAGTCTGTTTTTACCGTAATGAATTATTTGCTCCCTTTAAAAAACGTAATGGCTATGCACTGCTCGGCTAATATAGGCGCAGACGATGATACGGCGATACTATTCGGATTATCCGGAACCGGGAAAACAACACTTTCTGCCGATCCCAAAAGAAGACTTATCGGCGATGATGAACACGGGTGGAGCGATAAAGGTGTTTTTAATTTTGAGGGAGGTTGTTATGCAAAAGTCATCAGACTTTCAAAAGAAGCCGAACCCGATATTTATGAATGTACGAGAAAATTCGGTACCGTTCTGGAAAATGTAGAAATGGATATTACAAGCAGGCGGATAGATCTGTTTGACGATACACTTACCGAAAACACAAGGGCGGCTTATCCGATAACCCACATTAAAAACATAGAAGTTAGCGGTATGGGTCCGCATCCCAAAAATATAATTATGCTTACCGCAGATGCTTTTGGAGTTCTTCCGCCGATTTCCAAACTTACTACAGAACAAGCTTTATATCATTTTATTTCCGGTTATACGGCTAAAGTTGCAGGCACGGAAAAAGGTATATCGGAACCGGTTGCCACTTTCAGTACTTGTTTCGGTGCGCCGTTTATGCCTTTGAATCCGTCCATATATGCCAAACTATTGGGAGAAAAGATAAAAAAACATGGTGCACAATGCTGGTTAATCAACACAGGTTGGAGCGGCGGAGCTTACGGAGTCGGAAAAAGAATGAAAATTGAATACACAAGAGCAATGCTCAATGCCGCGCTCGAAGGCAAGCTGGACAATACGGAAACAGAAACGGATGCTTTCTTCGGACTGCATATTCCCAAAGAAGTGGAAGGCGTTCCATCCGAAGTATTAAATCCAAGGAATACCTGGCAGAACAAAGATGAATATGATGCGGCTGCAAAAAAACTTGCAAATATGTTTCACGAAAACTTTAAAGAATTTGAAGCCGATGTTGACGAACCGATAAGAAATGCGGGACCGAATAGATTTTGAAAATAAAAAACCGGCTATAAATCACTAACGGTTGATACTTGTTTATATTCAACATCATCAAATTCATTAAAGTGAGCATAACCGCATTTTATCTTTTGCTTTTCGCTTGTTCTTATTTCTGTGATTTAACTGTTGCCCTTCAAATATATCAACAATAGAATTGATTGCATCGTGCTGAAATTGCTGGTTAGGGTCAAAGTGGAGTTTCAATTATTTTGTTTTTTATCTAAGTTTTTCCAATATTTTTAGCGTCCCGTCTGTGAGACGCTAATTGGTTTGCGTCCCATATTTTTGTTTTTATGAGACGCTAATTACTTTGCGTATCATATATGATACGCTACATTATTACTTAATAATTTTAAATAATTCAGGGAAAATATAAAATGTCGGTTTTCTCCCGATTCCTTTTGTTAAAATTTTAAGAATGTTGTTCTCTGTAAGAACCCGTAAAATTCTTGCGGATGCTGCTTTAGGAATATTAGAATGTTCTCGAAATCTTACAGTATCAAACCAAGGATTTGAAAAAATAAATTCAACAACTTTGTGTGTGTATTGAGAATGTGTAATATTTTGAATATTATCCATCATATCATGATTAAGTTTTAAAATTGATTCAACTTTTTTTCTATTAATTGCAGATTGAACAATTATAGCATTTAAAAAATAATTAATCCATTTTTCCCATTTGCCTGTTTCGGAAATACTATTTAAACCTGAATTATAAGAATCTCGATTCTTTTCAAAATACTCACTTAAATAAAAATTAGGCGAACTTATTATTTTTTTATAATACAAAAACAAAGGCATAATAATTCTTCCAGTTCTTCCGTTGCCGTCCCAAAACGGGTGAATAATTTCAAATTGGGCATGCACAATAGCTAATTGAACAAGAACATCTTTTTCCTCGTAATGAATATATTTCTCAAAGTTGCTAAAATGTTCAGGAATGGTTTGCGGCTCAGGAGGAATAAATGCAGCACTTCCAATGTCTGTTCCCTCTTGTCCTATGTAAACTTGTCCAGTTCTAAATTGACCCGGAGTTTTGTTTTTACCTCTTGCACCGGAAAGTAAAGTTTTATGAATACCCTTTATAAGACGGTTGCTTAAAGGAAGTTTTTTTAATTTTTCACTTGCTTCATAAATTGCTCGTCTGTAATTAATAATTTCAATAATATCATCATATTTTGCCGTTCTTTCTTTAGGAGAAGCTTCAAATTTATAGATGTCTTCGAGTGTAGCTTGTGTCCCCTCGATTCTTGAAGAAAGAACAGCTTCATTTGTTGTTAAAGGAGAAAGTAAAATATCAGGATTAGGAATATTATTTAACAATGAATCAAACTTAGCAAGTTCTCGGTTTGCTCCTCCAATTAATGAAACAAACTCAGACCAATCCAAATTTTTTATTGGTAATTTATGTGGAGTAAAAGGTTTCATCTCTACATCACCTTAAACTCAATCCCCGCATCTTTCATCTGCAATGCGGTATTGGTTTTTAATTGGTCGTTGTTTTTAAAAAATCTATCGAGTGTAATTACTTTTTTCGGATTTTGATTTATGACCAATTTAATGATTTTTTTATTTACTTTATTTGAAAGTAAATCACTTTTATTTATAAGATACACATCGTCTTTCTTTTTAATCTTTGCTGTGATAGTTTTATAACAGGCTTTGTATGCTTCCGATTGTTCATAGGTTTTTTCCGGAAGCTGTACAAGTATAAATTTACGGTTACCTACTTGTGCTGAGCCTGTCGAAACATCTTCTTTATTTTCGGTAAATGCTTCGGGAATAATTTCTTTTAGTTTGCTTAATTTATCTTCGGTGATAT